>NZ_PIZT01000001.1:0-167163 GCF_002834115.1 Methylomonas sp. Kb3
GGCGTCGGCGCGAGTGGCTAAGCGGCCTTCGATGGCCGCTTTTTCCAGCGCAGCGGCTTCCGCCACCATGCTACTAATGGCGTCGATACAGTTGTTCAGGTTGTTTTTGATGGTGTTGAAATCGCCGTTGTAGTGGTCGGTGATTTTCGCCGGAATCGCCCCGCGAGAGATGTTGTCCACGTACTCGGCGGCGACGTTCAAGGGCCCGATCACCGCATCCAGGGTGTTATTGACGCCTTCGACAATCTTGCGGTAATCGCCTTGGTATTGGCTGGCGTCGGCACGGGTGGCTAAGCGGCCTTCGATGGCGGCTTTTTCCAGCGCAGCGGCTTCGGCCACCATGTTGGAGATCGCGTCGATGCAGTTGTTCAGATTGTTTTTGATGGTGTTGAAATCGCCATTGTAGGTGTCGGTGATTTTGGTGGGGATCGCGCCTTTAGAGATGTTGTCCACGTAGTCGGCCGCCACGTTCAAAGGTCCGATCACCGCATCCAGGGTGTTGTTGACGCCTTCGACAATCTTGCGGAAGTCGCCNTTATTGACGCCTTCGACAATCTTGCGGTAATCGCCTTGGTATTGGCTGGCGTCGGCACGGGTGGCTAAGCGGCCTTCGATGGCGGCTTTTTCCAACGCAGCGGCTTCGGCCACCATGCTGCTGATCGCGTCGATACAGTTGTTCAGGTTGTTCTTGATGTTGTTGAAATCGCCGTTGTAGGTGTCGGTGATTTTCGCCGGGATGGCGCCTTTAGAGATGTTATCGACGTACTCGGCGGCGACGTTCAAAGGGCCGATCACGGCTTCAAGCGTGTCGTTAACACCTACGACGATTTTCCGATAATCACCCTGATGTTTAGTCGCATCTGCACGGGTAGACAGCTGTCCTTCTACGGCTGAGTGGGACAGCATGACGGCATCGGCAATCAAGGATTGCACCGAGAATACTGTGGCTTTGACACCCTCATTCAGTTGATTGAATTCTAAGCCGTAGTTATGGCTATCGTTTTGCGGCATTTGGCCGCGCCCGAACAAGGTCATGGCATGAATCATGGCATTGACAGGGCGGAGCACCCCCATGACGATGTACCAACTCATCGCCAGGAAACCCAACAAGAACAAGGACACGACTATCATCGTAGTATTGATAGTGCCGCCTAATCGCGCCAAACGGGCATCCAAACCGGCATATAGCAACTTGCTAAATCCGCCTGCTAACGAGAAGTTTTGTTGGATAGCCTGAGTCAAGCTGTTGAAATAATCGCTGCCGGCAAGCTCAAGTTGCCCGCGTTGTAAAATTTCCGTTTCAGTCAAGGTCAGTGCTTGCTTGGCTAAGGCGGTGGCTTTTTGCAAATCCGTGCGGAGTGCGGGGTTCATGCTGCCGATTTTGGGAATATTCTCGTCGATCATCGCTAGGGTTTCTTCAGCATTCGCGATTAATGCTCGCAGGTAAGCGGCTTCTGCAACAGTCACGGCTTTTCGCTGCAAAATCGGAGATCCCACGCCTCTGAGCATACCCAATTGTTCGGACAGCTCAGGAAATAAACTGATTGCCAACACTTGGGCGTAATAGGTATCGGCTTCCGGATCCAATCCTAGTCCCGATGCATCAGCCACTTTGCGGTTAAAAGCGTGCAATTGACTAATGAATTCGCCATGCTTTGCAAGATTGGTTTGTGCATCAAATTTGCTAGCCGAAGCCGCCAGCTCTTGCCATTTTTCCCTAAGCGCTTGCCAGGCCAAAGTCAGCTTTAATTCTGCCAACCGTCCGTCCAATGCGGAGATACCGGCGATTTGCTGATTGACTTCGTTGCGTTTCGCGTCCCAGCGGCTCGCTTCCTGTGTGTTGCCGGCGATTACCATCGCGTTCAAGCCACGGTGCTCTACCACCAGTTGCATCAGTTTGATGGTCTCCGTAGAGTAATCGACACCTTGTTTTTCCTTTAATGCGAAATCCTTGTCTGCGATATTGTCATTTATCAAAAAGTAGGTTGGCACTGCGAACATAGCAATAGCCAGAACCACTAAGGCAACAAACTTTTGCCAAAGCTTAATTTTGCTGAATACGCTAGAAATCTTTCCCTCTTTAAAGGGGTTTTTAACGCGACCGGCTTTGATATCGGCATATAGCGCGGCCGCCGTATCAACTTCGCTGCGTGCTGGCTTGAAGCGGATAGATCGGTAACCAATCATCTGGCCTTCGTTGTAAATTGGCGCGACATTGGCTTCCACCCAATAGAAATCGCCATTTTTGGAACGGTTTTTTACCAATCCGCGCCAAGTGCAACCGGCGGAAATGGTTCGCCACATCCATTCATAGGCCTCTTCCGGCATATCCGGGTGGCGCACAATGTTGTGCGGCTGCCCCAGCAGTTCCGATTCCGTGAAGCCACTCAGTTTGATGAAAGCCGGGCTGACACTGGTGATATAGCCACTCAAATCGGTGGTAGAGGTGAGAATGTCTTCTTCGGAAAAATGTAATTCGACGTCAGTAACGGGTTGATTATTTCTCATGACTATTTTCCTTAGTGTGTAATTGGCTTTTTTCCAATTTGGCTCAAGCCTGTGCCACGTGCATATTGCCCTGAAGCTTGTGCTCAAAGGCGCTAACCAATACGGGTACATCCAAAATTAACGCCACTTCGCCACTGCCCAAGATCGTGGATCCACCCAGCCCCTCTACATGGCCGAATAATTTGCCAAGCGGCTTGATAACCGTCTGAAACTCGCCGATTAAGCGATCAACGACCAGCCCGGTTTTGACACCCGCCGAATGCACAACGACGACATTAGGTCTACGCGGTTGGTCTCCGCTGATGTTGAAAAGATCGCGCAAGCGGATAAAGGGCAACACTTCGCCGCGCAAATCCATGTAATCTCTATCATTCAAATCGCCGGACAACTCCAGACACTCGACAACCCGGTCAAGAGGAATCACGTATGACGATTTACCTACACCCACCAAAAATCCATCAATGATGGCTAATGTCAGTGGTAAACGAATTCGGATGGTAGAACCTTGGCCCGGCCTGCTTTCAACTTCGATGTCGCCGCGTAAATCGGTCACGTTCCGTTTGACCACATCCATGCCTACACCGCGCCCGGACAGATTGGAAATTTGGCTGGCGGTTGAAAAGCCGGGTTCGAAAATCAAGCTATAAATTTCATGGTCGCTTAGTTTGGCGTCGGCTTGCACCAAACCTTTTTCGATGGCTTTTGCCAAAATTCGATCACGATCCAGACCACCGCCATCATCGCTAACTTCTATGGCGATGCTGCCCGACTCGTGGTAGGCGTTTAATCTGAGTTCGCCGCGACTGGGTTTGCCGCGCGCGGCGCGGACTTCGGCAGACTCGATACCGTGGTCCATGGCGTTGCGGACTAAGTGCATCAGCGGATCGCCGATTTTTTCGACAACCGATTTATCCACTTCGGTGTCGCCGCCGGTAATGACCAAGGCAATATCTTTGCCCAGTTCTTTGCCGACATCGCGCACCACTCGCTGGAAGCGGCTGAATGTGGCACCTATCGCCACCATTCGCAGTTGCAATGCACCGTCGCGCACTTCTTCGACCAAGCGCATCATTTCGCTGGTGGCTTCCAATAGCGCGGAATCGCTGGTCTGTAAGGCACGCAGATTGACACCCGCACCCGAAATAACCAGTTCGCCTATCACATCGATGAGTTTGTCCAAGCGCTCGGCGTCTACCCGTATGGTTTGGTTTTCTCGGGCTTTGTTGTCTTTAATCTGCTGCTGTTTTTCCAACGCCGCATTCACCAGCGGCTGTTGCACCACTTGTTGATCGACCAAGATTTCGCCAAGGCGGGTATTCGGTTGCGGGACTTGCGCCTGCTGCGCGTTGAGGCCTTCTTGTAGTTCACGTTGGGTAATGACCCCGCTTTTCAGCAACAGCTCGCCGAGTTGGGCATTGTCTTCGCCCAGCGAATTGATCAGTTCGACGTAGTAGGGAATTTTGTCTTCCAGCGGCAAAATGTGGATGTAACTGCCTTCGCGAACAAAATCGAACACGCTTTCGATAGCGGCTTAGTCTGCGTCGCTTTTTAGGACAATTTCAAAACCCAGATAACTGCTCTCGGGGTCCATGCTCTCGGCGTCCGGCATTGCATGACTGAAAGTAGTCAGCGACATAATCTCGCCTAGCGTTGCCAAATAGCGGATGAAAGACAAGGGATCCATACCGTCGCGTAGACAGTTTTCGCCGAATTGAATAAACAAATGCCAATTGCCGCTGTCGATTACGCCGCCACCGCTGGCTTCGAGCGGTTCGCCAGCTTGTTGCACGGTAGTCATCGCCTGCTTGGGCTCAGGCTTCAAAAAAGACTCCAAGCCATCCAGTAATTGTCGTTCGGCATTGGTCATCGCCGGGTTGGCGTTTACTTCACCGTCGGCCACTGCTTGAATCAGCTCAATCATATGGTCGCAGCAAGGTAGCAGAATGGCGACCAGTTCCGGCGAAACGCTCAACTTTCCGTCGCGCAAGGTATCAAGCACGCTTTCCACCACGTGGGTGAAGGCAACGATATGATCCAGACCGAACAATCCCGCCGACCCCTTAATGGTATGTGCGGCTCGGAAAATGGCGTTAATCCGTTCGGATGGCTCCTGATCGTCTTCCAGCCCGAGTAAGCCGTCTTCCATGTCTTGCAATAACTCCAGACTTTCAATCACAAAAGTCTTCAGAGCATCCCGCATTTGATCATCAAAACTCATTTCGCATACTCCTTAGTTTTGGGTCAGCACGACCTGATCGCCAAAAGTACCCGTCAGATTCGCTAGTTCCAGCACATCCAACACGGCTTTGCTGTGCATCACGAAACGCAAGCTCTTACCCAAATGCGCGGCTTCGCGTTTAATTAGAATCAACAACTGTAGGCCGGCAGTATCGATTTCGGTGACATTGGCAAGATTGATCTCCAAATCATCCCCAGCCGTTAGAAACATCAGCAGATTGGATTTCTGATCTGCCGCGTTGTAGATGGTTAATTCGTCTTTAATGGTTAGGCTGGGCATGGACGATCTCGCTAGACATAGACAGAGGTACTTATATGAATCGGCGGAAACGGGATGAACGACCGCTGTTCATACTTCGATCAAGGCAAAATTAACTTGGAAACGGCCGCTAACATTTGCGCCGGCTGAAACGGTTTGACCACCCAGGCTTTGGCGCCCGCAGCTTGGCCCTCCTGCTTTTTGCCTTCCTGGGATTCGGTGGTCAGCATAATGACCGGGGTAAATTTATAGGCCGGTAACTGTTTAAGTTCCTTCACGAAGGTAATGCCGTCCATATTCGGCATATTGACATCGGATATGATGAGGTGAATTTTCTGGCCGTTGAGCTTACTTAGCCCATCCTTGCCGTCGCACGCTTCTATTACTTCATAACCGGCGCCTTTCAGCGCAATACCTACTACCTGACGGACCGACGCCGCATCGTCTACTACCAATATCGTTTTTGCCATATGCTTAATATCCTAGAAAAAAGTGATGTCTTGTGATTGAGGTTCAACGGCTCGACTGCCATGACCATGGGCGTGGTGTTCGGATTCCATGGTGTAGGTGCTGGTCAAGCCGCTTAAAATGTGGTCCGCATCTATCGGCCGCAACGCAAATACACCGCCGGCATGACTGCGGTTGAGCTGTTTGGGGAAATCGGCAATGCTGTCTTTGACGTGTTCCAGAATTTGGCCGATCCGGTCTTGAAATTGAAAATGCACCAAGGATTCGTCTATCTCACCTTTTATGGCCTGCGCCGAATGGCTTAAGTTGCTTGAATAGCCCTGCAATTTGGTAAACACGTCATGCAGGTTATCCATTACCGATTGAATATTGCCGTTACAAGCGGAGACCGCTTCGGCCTCGTTTTGCGCGCTTTTTTCCACCGCTAGCAAGGCGGTTTGAATAGCAGAGCTAACTTGCTCGACTTTGGAGCCGATCTGCTTACCGGTTTCACCGGACAAGTTGGATAGCTTTCTAACCTCGTCCGCCACCACGGCAAAACCGCGGCCTGCTTCGCCGGCCCGAGCCGCTTCGATAGCGGCGTTTAAGGCAATCAGATTGGTTTGTTCGGCAATCCGCGCCACTTCCTTGGCCATCTGCTTAAGTTCATCAATAAAGCCCGCCAAGGAGCGAATTTTCTGCAAAACCGCCAAATTTTCCTGCAATGCCGCATCCATGGAGCTCACCACTTTTTGCAAATTGGTGTTGCTGTTTACGAATACTTCTTCGCCGTTGCCACCGAGAGTGGAATGGGAGGATCTTAAAGCCGCTTCCAGATTATTGGTAATCCCGGCAAAGCGTTGAGTCAACAACGTAATCGCCTGCTCGATTTGTTGCCGGGTCGAATCGATTTGTGCTGCCCATACCGGCGTGACTTGCTCGGCAAACCGATCCAGACCGGAAATATAGTTTTCTATTTCGGCTACCGATAAGGCGGGGGCCTTGTCAGTCAAGGTATTTTGCGTAGCGGCAACACAGCGTTTTTTGGTCACCCAAGCGGCTATTCCTGCCGACATCAATGCAACGCAAATCATTACCGCAAATTGGAATATAGACATTTTGGCGTAATCTCCCTGGTTTTTTTATGATTTCGCAGCCCTCTGCCGCCGATCATTTCGGTTCAGTGGCCTGGAAATTCAATGTGGAAAAAAGTATAGGCAGGAAAATTCGGTTTATCTAGAAAGCTACCGACAAATTGTAGGGTTAGTCCCACAACTTATGATTAATTTGCGAAACTGCTAACGGAAGTCGCTTGCAATGCGTGTTTAAGGCTTTTAAAGTGCCAAGCTGTTTTATCCCGTACTACAAGGACATCCGCTTTCATGACTGAATATCCCGAAAAATCTTGCAGCATCGACCGTTTGGTCCGACACCCCAAATTAGTGGCGGCAACGCTGGCCGGCGACAAAACCCAGCAACGCCGCGACGGTTTATATGCCTACCCCGGCGAAACCTTTGTATTGGAAGACGTCGTATTTGAAGTAACTAGCGTGGAGCGCCAAAGAATAGGCGATATGAGCGACGCGGACGCCCGGGCGGAGGGTTATCCGAACTTGGCAATGTATAAGGATTTAATATTGAAAATGCACAGCGGCATGGAGTGGAACGAGGACGGACTAGTCTGGGTGCATAGCTTTAAGCGGCAACAGCCGGAATAAGAATACCTTTCTCGGCCAGCTCCCGCAGCATCGGCGGGCCGGCGGCCATTAAGGCTTGGCTATCCAGTTGCGGGAATTCCGTGGCAACCGCTTGCAAGCACTGCTCGCCGGTCATCGGCCCTTCATCCTGCAAAATTTGCAGCAAGCGTATGGTCAAACCGGTGGTTTTCAGAAAATGCACGCAGTCGAGATTGTCGCGGTAAACGATCAAGCAAGTGGTTTGCTCCGGCGGTTCTAGCGGCAAAAAGCCGGGGCCTATTGCCTGTACCGGATAACGGTAAAGCAACGGCCAGGCCAAGGGCGATAACGCGATGCTGCGCGGCAACAACTTATCCAGAAAATCGCTGTCACCCAATATTGGTGTGTCCTTGGCAATCGACAAAGCCATTTCCACCCATTCGTAATGTGCCAATTCCAACAGAAATGGATAATCGTCCGGATTATTTCGTTCGTTTTGTAAATACGCTAAAAACTCTTCGGCAATTTCCGAGAAATAGGGTGTTTCGCAGCGATGCCGGGTAAAAAAATCCTGAGTGATTTCCTGCCATTGCGCATCATTCAGGATGGCTCGCAATACCGGAAAATTGCTGGCAATAAAGCTGTCGATATTGTTGAAAAACAAATCCCGATACATGGCCATACGCCGCGGCTCGACATCTGCCGGCGGCGGATTGTTTTGCGGATCGCGAATATACGCGGCAAACTGGTCTTGGGTAGCCTGAAAATCGGCAGCCATTAGGCTACCTGTTTTTGCCGACCAGCCGCATAGTGCTGCTGAATGGCTTGGATGGTATCGACTTCCTGGCTTAATTCAAGCAAGGAGGGAATGTTGAAATCCCGCTCCAGCAGGGTAGGGAACACGCCGAACAGCTCGTAAGCCTTGCCCAACAAAGTCCAGACCGGATCGATCACCGGCGCGCCGTGGGTATCGACCAGAAAATCCTCTGCTTCCATATAATGGCCAGCAATGTGCGCGTATGCGATGCGTTTGGCAGGCATGGCTCGCAGAAAGGTTTCGGCATCGTAGCCGTGATTGACACTATTCACGTAGATATTGTTGATGTCGATCAGCACATCGCAGTCAGCTTCGGTAACTACCGCGTTGAAAAAATCGATTTCTGCCATTTCCTGTCCCGGCGAGGCGTAATAAGAAATGTTTTCGATGGCCATGCGCTGTTCCAGAATGTCCTGCACCCTGCGAATACGCGCGGCAACATGCTTGACAGCATCTTCGGTGAATGGCATCGGCATCAAGTCGTATAAATGCCCGCCATGGCTGCAATAGCTAAGGTGTTCGCTGTAGAATTTGATCCCGTGCTCGCGCATGAACACTTTCAAATCGTGCACGAATTGCTCGTCGAGAGGATCGCTGCTGCCTATCGACAGCGACAGGCCATGACAGACAAAATCAAAACGCTCGGTCATGGCGCGAAACTGTTTGCCGAACTTGCCACCGATGGTCATCCAGTTTTCCGGCGCCACTTCGTAAAAGCCGACATGGGCCAGCGGCGACTCGACAATCTCGCTCAAAAATGAACGCCGCAAGCCTAAGCCGGCACCGTGAACGAGATTGCGAACGCTATCCATGACTTACTCTTCCGGTGCGTCCGGTGTTTCCGGTTTGTGGGTAGAGCGCCAGAACAAGGCTAAACCAATCGCCACCAATACGCCCAGGATATACATTTCGTATTTTTTGACCTGACCCATGATGGACTCGGCAAATTGGCCGAAGGTGTAGCCCAGATAACCGACCGCTATTGCCCAAATCCCGGCGCCGAGAAAATTCAGCAAGAAAAACTTCAAGGGATGAATCTTGCTGGCCCCGATCACAAACGGCGTGACGTTACGTACACCGTAGAGAAAGCGAAATCCCAAAATTACCGGGATCTGATGTTTGTGCAGCAAATCGAAAACCTTGTCGGTTTTGCTATGCCAAAGCGGACGTTTCTCCAGAAAGGCGATGCCTTTCCAACGGCCCAGATAGAAAAAGGTCTGGTCGCCGGCAAAGGTACCCAAAAACGCCGTCAGCATCACCCATTCCAATTGCAAATAGCCGCCGTGCGCTAAAAAGCCTGCGATGACCAGAATGGTTTCACCTTCCAGATAAGTACCGATAAACAAGGCTAGATAGCCGTAATCGATAACCAGCTGCTGTAAATCATTAAAATCCATAGTGTCGGTCTATTGGCGATGAGTCGAAATTAATGGCTGGCTGCTTTGTCTGCATCCATTTTGCTCCCGCAACTACCTTCTTCGTTTTTCATCATGGCGCCGCAGCTATGTTCGCCGGCTTTTTTGTCACCACCCATCATGGCACCGCAACTGCCTTCTTCGGCTTTCTTAGGCTTGTCGGCGCCGTGATCCATGCCGCCCATGCTGCCCATACTCATCATGCCGCCGCCGGTCATCATGCCCATGCCGCAAGCGCCTTCTTTACCCTTCATCATCGCGCCGCAAGCGCTTTCCATGCCTTTTTTCATTTTGCCACCGCTCATCATGCCGCCGCACATGCCTTCGCCGCATGAGCCTTCGGTTTTTTTCGCTTCAGCTTTTTTGGTCTCACTTTTTTTGATGCCATTGCCGTCCATTGCATTAGAGCCACACGCGCCCTGACTGATTTTGCCGTTTGAATGCTCTGCATGCGACGTCGCAACTTGCATATAGCCGCTAGACAACTCGGAAACGGCGAATGGGTTGGCATCGGCCTGCGCGTTGACAGCCATGCCGGACAAAAGCGCACCGCCCATCGCGGCGGCCAGCGGAGATTTATTAAATTTTTTCATGCGATTATCCTCTCGTGTGATTTTTTAATTATGTTGCTCCAGCATGCAACTGCCGGGGCTTACGACTGACGCGAAATATTTATGACTCTACTCCGATTATTGCATATTCAGTCTAAATTCTTTGCCTTAAATTCACAGATATCGGCGATGCAGCAAGCGCCGCAACGCGGCTTCCTGGCCACACAAATATATCGGCCGTGTAGAATCAGCAGATGGTGCGCGTCTTTCTTGTATTGCTTGGGCACGGTTTTTTCCAATTCGCGCTCCACTTCCAGGACATTTTTGCCCGGCGCCAGGCCGATGCGATTGGCGACCCGGAAAATATGCGTATCTACGGCGATGGTCGACTCCCCAAATGCGGTGTTTAAAATCACATTCGCCGTTTTGCGGCCCACCCCGGCCAGCGCCTCTAGTGCTTCCCGCTGACGCGGCACTTCTCCGCCATGCTGTTCCAGTAGAGTCTGACAAAGTTTTATGACATTTGCCGCCTTGCTGTTGAATAAGCCGATGGTTTTTATGTGCTCCTTCAAACCGTCTTCACCCAAAGCCAGGATCGCTTGCGGTGTATTCGCCACCGGAAACAATTTGGCAGTCGCCTTGTTGACACCCTTGTCGGTCGCTTGCGCTGACAACACCACCGCCACCAATAATTCGAACGGTGTAGTGAAATTCAGTTCGGTGGTCGGATTCGGAGTGGCTTCGGCCAAGCGCTGGAATATCAGTAGGCGTTTTTCGTTATTCATGCTCAAAAAAGGATTCAAAGCCAAGCTTTCCAGGATTCTCCCGGCTTGCAAGGCAAATATTGGTGGCGTCGTTACTTGTTCACTAAAGGAACTAAGTAAGGAGTCAACTAAATTGTCGCATTTAGTTTGGAACCAAACTCGCGCGCATCAAGTCACTAGCTAGCACTCAGAATGGGTGCGGAAAACCACAACAATTCAATTCGGGGGAATTATGAAAACATTTACTGCCATTACCATTAGTGCATTACTGCTCTCGAGTGCCGGTGTATTCGCCGAAGAACATGCTACCGAAGCCTTGAAGCATGCCGAACAGGCTGTCACCCACGGCAAAGCCGGCCATAGCCCCGTCTTGGTGGAGCATGCCGAAGCGGCCTTAACCCATGCCAAGAAAGGTGCTGAAGTCGCCAAGGGCGAATCTAAAACGCATCTCGATGCCGGGGTAAAATCCCTGGAAGGCGCAATTGAACACGGCAAAATGGGACATGCCGATGTCGCTACCAAAGCGGCAGAAGAAGCCGTTGACCATATCAAGGCGGGCAACAAGTAGATTCTTAACCGCTAATCAATAGATCCATTTGCGATCAAATAGGTAGAGACGCAAAATTCAGCGTCTCTATCTACTTCCCTAAACTGAAACCGCACCGGCGATATGTCGATGTGCCTGATAATCCAGCAGTTCAAAGTCGGCAAATTCATAGGAGAATAACGATTCCGGCCGGCGTTTTAATTGCAGCCGCGGCGGTGTCAAGGGTTGCCGGCTAAGTTGCAATGCAACTTGCTCAAAATGGTTGCGATAGATATGCACGTCACCGAACGACATGATTAACTCACCGACTTCTAAGTCGCATTGCTGTGCCAGCATATGCGTTAACAAGGCCACACTAGCTTGATTGTAAGGCACCCCTAAAAAGCAATCGGCACTGCGCTGCGTCATCATGCAGGACAATTTGCCGTTAGCGACATAGAACTGATACAACACATGGCACGGTGGCAGGGCCATTCGCCCGGCTGCGGCATTCTCGCGCGGACCGACGGTTTCATCCGGCAAAAATGCCACATTCCAGCCGCTGACGATGTGTCGGCGCGAATCCGGTTTATTTTTTAAACCGTCCAACAAAATTTGCATCTGATCGTAGCTCTCGCCATCCGGCCCCAGCCAGTTACGCCATTGCGCACCATAGACAGGCCCCAACTCGCCGTCTGGCGTGGCCCACTCATCCCAAATCGTTACGCCGTGATCGTTCAAATATTGGATATTGGTATCGCCGCGTAAAAACCACAACAATTCATACGCAATGGATTTGAAATGTAACTTCTTAGTCGTAAGCAACGGAAAACCGTCCGCCAAGTTGTAACGCATCTGCCGACCGAACACTGAGCGAGTACCGGTGCCGGTGCGGTCACTTTTGTCGATGCCGTTACTCATGATGTCGGCGAGAAGATCCAGATAAGGTTGCATAGCGCTCTTAGGTCGAAAATTGGCGGGCAGTATAACTTGCCGGCTTGATGAATACGACTGTCATGGCTGTGTTTCATGAGTCGTGATGGAGGCAGCCGAGAGCTTTAGAGGTGCGGCAAAATGGCTGGTCGATCACCATGAGAAGAGTTGCGCGGCTACCAGCCAGCTACACGGTTTTGTACATGCCGGATAAGCTCCCGGCGCTGTATGCCTTTAGCCATCTGCGTGTTCAGTTTGAGATAAGGGGTGGCTTTATCGCCCAAGGATTCCGAGAAAAAGCAGCGTGTATTTCGCTCAAGTGCTTTCGCGGCGAACATGGCTGCATCTGCGTTTTAAGCGGCTGGATATTGCTGAAAAGACTGATACACTTCGCCGTCGAGCTCACTTCCGGAAATTAATAGCCGGCAAAAACCACCGATTTTTTGCGCGATGCCAGGCTGGCACTGGGCAATAGAAAAAATTTATTTACACTGATCGCGAGCTGAGTAATAGTTTTGTTTCGGCGATTAATCAACAGGAATCCAATGAAAAATCTGTTCTTCGTTTTTGCCCTGTGTCTGTCCGCGGATAGTTGGGCAGGGGTATTTAAATGCACTGATGCCAGCGGCCACACGAATTATCAATCGTCACCCTGCACGGTGGAGCACAAAGCGGTGCAAATGAATACCAAAACCGGCAGCAGTGTTGATTTAAATGCGCTGGAAAGGCAGCAAGCCGCAGAAGCCGAATTGAAAAAGCAGCAGTCTGCGCAGGAACAAGCCGAGCACCAGGCCAAACTCGACGCCATCGCAAAAAATAAACAAGATGCCCGAGTTCAGAGTGAAATGACACAGACTCTGATCAAGCAAAACCCCATGCAATTTTCCGCATTCGCCATTCCACCTTACGACCCGGAAAAACTACCCGCGCAAGTCAAACCCTTCGAAACGCGCCTGCCGGATGTCGAAAAATTCCGCAGGCTGGCCGCACAAAAAGCTTTAGCCAGCGGCGAGTGTCAACGCATCGAAACCGATGAACTCACTGGGAAGAGCAAACCGGACCAGCTAAATTTTCTGATAAATTGCAGCAGCGGCAAAACCTTTTTGTTCAACGAGGCTGATCTCGTTCAACCATGATGGTCGGCAAAACGCTGTTTATCACCGGCTGCTCTTCCGGCATCGGTTATCACACCGCTCTGTTTTTGAAACAGCGCGGCCATCGGGTGATTTGCTCCGCGCGTAAGCCTGAGGATGTAGAGCGTTTGCGTGGTGACGGCTTCGAATGTCTGCAACTTGATTTGGCGGATTCGCCGAGCATTCAACGCGCGGTAAACGAATTAATCGCGCTGACCGACGGCAAGATCGATGCACTGTTCAACAACGGTGCCTTCGGCCAGCCCGGCGCCGTGGAAGATTTGAGCAGGGATGTGCTGCGTCACCAATTCGAAACCAATCTGTTCGGCACCCACGAATTAACCAACCTGCTATTACCGCTGATGCGCAAACAGGGTCATGGCCGGGTGATCTATAACAGCTCGGTACTAGGGTTCGTGGCGATGAAGTTTCGCGGCGCCTATAACGCCAGCAAATTCGCGTTGGAAGGCTTGGCGGACACCTTGCGCTTGGAATTGCGCGGCACCGGCATTCATATCGTGTTGATCGAACCGGGACCGATAGCAAGCCGTTTCCGGGAAAATGCCTTTGCTTTGTATCAAAAACATATCGATGCCGAGCATAGTTTTCATAAAGACACCTACAAAGCCATGGAAGCCCGGCTGCAAAAGCCCGGCCCGGCGGCACCTTTCACGTTACCGGCTAGTGCAGTCGCTGAAAAAGTGGCGCATGCATTGGAGTCGAATCGGCCGAAAATTCGCTACCGGGTGACGGTGCCCACGCATTTGTTTGCCTGGTTGAAACGGCTGCTGCCCAGCGCATGGCTGGACAAGCTGCTAGTCAGCGTCGAATAAGGCCGCAGCGGCATTTTTTCGTCACCGAAAAAACCATAAAAACCGCTATAAACAGGCTAGCAAACAGAATGAACTGTGCTATTATCCCGGCCCAACATGTAGTGGTTAAAGCGGTTGGGTTAGCAGCTATATGTTCTTATAAAAATAACTGTGAGGTTCAATACATGAAAATTTTAAAAAGTGCTGTTATCGCGTTCTCTTTAGCTGCTGCCATGGGTTCTTTTTCAACAGCTGCCGTTGCTGAATCTGATCCAGGTAGAACTGCTTACAAACCTACCGATGTAATCAATGAAGTTGTAGCGCGTATTACAGCTGCCGAGGCAGCAATCAACAATGGTGCTGAAGATGCTGCCGTTGTCGATTTGATCCAAAAAGCGGCTGGTTTTATCAAAGAACTGAACGCAAACGACAAGGTTGCCAGATATGCCGATAAAGCTAGAGGCCATTTGAAAGCAGCCATTACTGCCGCTAAAGCCGCTAACTTGCAAGAAGCCAAACAACATTTAGCTGCCGGCAAAGAAGGCGTTGAAGCTTTGAAAAAAATGCTTTAATTCTGTCCCGGGGTGTCTTTCGGGGCACCCCGTATTTTTTCATTCCTCCCCGTTCATTGCCATCTCCGGCAATAGCTACAAATAATACTGATGCTTCTCTAGCTGGGTTTCCAACCAAGCTAATAACGCCCTCGCATTTTCAAACTTTGTCCCAGCTAAATCGAGCGTGGCCGAGTGATTTAATGCTTGCCAACGATTCACCAGTGTGTGCAGTTTAGCGGCGTTGGTCGCCGTGAAATGAAACTGTTCAAGCAGCTGTTTGTATAACGCACTTTCCGATGTTGGCAGCGATCCTCTGAGTGTAGTCAGCACGGCGATCATACCTTCGACGTCAGCAATACGCGCCTGCACCCAAGCCATCACCAACTCCTCATTGATTTTCTCCAGTGCCGATTCGGCATTATCCGAAACCACTTTTAAACAGTGAATCAATTCGCTGGAACTGAATTTAACGGCTATTTCGTAAAACGCCGCAGCCTCCATATCGCGCAGATTCTCGTCGTTGTACTCGACATCGGCGCTGGATAAGGTAATTAGCGGCAGGGTGGTGGGGCAAAGGGCATCGAAAGCCAGTTGCGGATAAAAACGGCGTTGGGTTTCGGCGTCGGTGATTTTATCGGCCAAAAAGCAACTGCCTAGCGCCTGGTGGCGATGTCCGGCGATGCCGAAATTGAGCAGGATAGGTTGGGTTGCCTCGGGAAATTGCGCCAGCGTATAAGCCACCGCGCCAGCCATCGCTATTTTGCCAACACCGCTAATCACCAAAACGATGTCGGCGTTTTTGTAAATCGCAAAGGGCTGCTTTTGTGGTAGTTTTTTTAGTCGCCATGCCTGAATTAACGGTTTGGCTTCACAGGGCAAAGCGACAAAGATAAAAGTTGATGGTGCAAAGTCAATCACAGTTTTTAAGAAAATTCCCTTATATTTTAATCAATTGTTGAATATTCATGATAATTCACATAAATTTAAGATTCGTCAATTTTCAAAGGGAGACGTGCCGTGACTGAAATGAATTCCGTAGCTAACAACACCAGTTCAAATAACTTACACCTGGTGACAGCATTGCAGGAGGAGCGCTCTGCCGTCTGGGCTTTGTATTGTCAACTCGCCGAAATGAAGCCATTCTCCAGCGAGAACGCAATCAGGCCAATGTTGTCTGAGTTTTCGCAACTGCTGATAGATTACATATCCTTTGGTCACTTCAGCATCTACGAACATCTAATAGCCGAAAAGCAGCATCAAACTTCAGCGTTGTCTCACGCGGAAAAGATATATCCGGCATTCTCCAGCATTACCGCGTCGGCCGTTACTTTCAGCGACACTTACGACGATGGCAGGCGTAAATTTAATACCGCGAATTTGGCTCAGGATTTATCCATGCTTGGCGAACGGCTGGCGGAACGCATGGAGCTGGAAGACCGGCTGTGCTCCATGCTGCTGCATTGATGCGCAGATATTGCCCCTGAAAAGCTCCGATAGCCTATTTGCTTTCAGCTGCCGAAACGCCTGAAACAGGCCCAGCTGCGCCTTTAATAAACAAATCCTTCAAACGACTGAAGGCCGCCTGCAGGGTTTTGTCCATCACCACCTGATTGCCTATCGAAACAATTACTCGTGCCAGTTCAGGCATCTTGGTTTTGGTCGCCAGCATATAAATAGGCTGTACATATAAAATCGAATTACCCATGGTCAATATCACCATCCGGCCTTTTTTAACTTCCGAGCCTTGTTGATTCCATAGGGTAAACTGCGAGGCAATTTCCGGGTTTTGATCGATCAGCGCATTGACCTGCGACGGTCCGTTAACCTGTACAGCCTTCGGGAATTTGAAAATAGTGATACCCGGCTTGTAACTGTGGTCGCAGCTTTTTTCGTCAACTGTGCCGGCAATTCCCACCATGCTTAAATTGTCCCTATGGATCGGGGTCATCGGATTAATCATCACAAACTCCTCCAAATCGTTACAACGATCAAAGTCCATCGTAATGAAATACGGTAATACCGGCTGGCCATCCACGGAAGCGAACTGCCAGGTTTCCGCCTGCTCATAAAACAACTCCGGGCTGTTTTGATGATATTTAGCGTAAATTTTCATTTGCATATAGTACAAGTCGCGCGGATAACGCAGATGCTGCATTAGCTCGTCGGGCATTTCCCGCAAATTTTTGAAAACGCCGGGATACGCGCGGTTGTAAGCGTTGATGATCGGATCTTTTGGGTCGGAAATATAGTAATCGACGCTGCCGTCATAGGCATCGACCACAATTTTGACCGAATTACGGATGTAATTGAACTTGTGCTGGCCGTCCAGATAATCGTCAGCTGCCGGTTTGGAGACAGGGTAATAATTGGATAAGGTATAGGCGTCCTGTATCCAATAGAAGCGATCCTTGTCAACAACCAAATACGGATCTTTATCCAGGTGTAAAAACGGTGTCAGCGCGGTGATTCGCTCGTCGATATTACGACGCAACAATAACTTGCTTTGCGCGGATATGTTTGGCGAGAAGAATATTTTTTCGTCTTTCAGGTAAAACGCGAACAACATTTTTCTGAACAGCGACGGGATCGGTATGCCGGAGATACCCTGATAATCCAGCGATTCGCCTGGCGCAGAGCCGGAAATGTCGGTCACAGCCAAGTTGTTCGGTACTATCGCGTAGCGATATTTTTCCTGACCGTAATAAATGTCGGGGTACTTCACGGAAAACCCAACATCCGAAGTCATGTTCAAATCGCGCAAGTACCAAACGATAGGAATGCCGGCATCCTGAGCGGCCGGCGAGATGACCGCGCCGTAGCCATGGGTATAGCGCAAATGGGTGTTTTCCCAGTTTTGCGCCTCCTTGGGTAATTTATCGATATTGACTTCACGGGCTGCCAGATTGACCTGTTGATGATGTCCGTTAATAAAATAACGGTCTTCATCGACAGTCGGAAAGCCATAATAAGGCCGAATGCCTTGTAACTGCATATAGCTGTCAATCAGAAATTCGCGATCCCATACCGGAATATTTTCGAAATGTTTTTTGGTTGACCAAGCTTCTATATCTTTGGTGGCGTCCAGATTGACCTGGAAATCGACGGTTTTAATATTGTTTAAATCGAATGCCGCCATGGTGGCATCAATGTTATGCCGAATCGAATCACCTTCGGTGCGGGTAAAATTAGGTTTGACGATAAATTTTTCAATCAACTCAGGTAGGGTGTGAGAGCCTTGCAGGCCCCAAACGGCTAAAAACCCCAATGAGGCAACGATAATCGGCGTTTTACTGCGATGCCTCTCCGACAGCGCGTAAAAAACTACCGATATGGCAATGGCCAAAAAGAACAAGACCTCAAGCCAAATCATTGGCAACTTGTAACGCAATTCGACAAAACCGGGGCCAAAAAACACCGGTTCGTTACCCCCTGAATATAACAAGGCGAAGCGTTCCAGTAAAAAACCCCAGACCACAAACAACACCACAAATGCAAACAGCACCGTCAAATGGATCTTCGCACCCAGTGGAAATTCCTTGCTTTGATTGGGGACAAATTCATGCTCCATCCAATACAGCACGCCGGTCGCCAAAAACACAATAACCGCTGTGGTTAACAACTCCTTCTGAATCAGCATGTAAATCGGATAGGAAAACATGTAGAAGCTGACGTCGTTACCATATACCGGATCGACGATGCCCGATGCGCTGCCGAAGAAAAACAGCAGCGCCTGCTCCCATTGCAAATAGAACGGCACAGCAATAACTACGGCGAGTAGCAGTGAAATGGGAGTATAGATACGAGCCGAACCACTCATAAACACATCGGCAAAGCGTTGAAAACGCCGACGCTTGGAATCGTCCATCAATATTTCATCGGGCGGGTTCAGGCCCAGGTAGCGAGAGGCAATCCAGAAGTGAAATAAAAAAACAGCAAAGAAAAACGCAGTAACCGCACCGGAGAAAATAAATCGGTAGAGTAATTTCAACCAAAAGTAAGCTTCGAATTCCAGCGAACGGAACCACCATAAATCCACGAAAAAATCGAGAAACACGAAGTAGAACGCGACATATAGCACAATAGCAGTTGCGAGGGTCGCTAAAGTGATCGCCGGCAACAGTTTCCAGTTACGCATAATTTCCTCTTTACTTAGATATCCGAGCGCCTACTTGCGGAACACGCCGCCAAACTATGGTCGGCAATGTCCCCTTAACATCAATGGCTGAGCATTCTAACACCCAAATCCGGATTGTGATTGTCCGGTTGTTGGCTGGGTTGCCGAGTTGTTTGCCGTGGGGAAAATGGCAAGATCAATCCGATACTAAATAGCTGATGGTCCCGGTCAAATGACAGGAAGGGGAGACGTGCCAACTGAGATCAACGACAGTAGGTCGCAAATTTTGCCGGATTTTAGATGGCGCAGGATTGTGCGCAATTCGCTTTGGTCATAACAATATAAGATTGCTTTGCATCACCGTCATAACTCAAGACACGATGCGGCAGTTTCACGCGAGCCTATAGCAAAACGCCGCTGTCGAGGCTTTAGCACGACAGCGGCGTTGGTCTGATGCAGAGCAGTTAGCGCTTACTTTTTGAACATCGCCATGATCCGCTGGCGATTGGCAAAGCCGACATAACTCAAGCCGCCTAGTATCAAGCCATACAGCAATTGCCCAATAAAAGACGGCTGATTTCCGGCTGCTTCCGCTTTCGCAGCGGCGTCGCCCGTATTCAGCGGGGGAGGCGGTGGCGGCACAAAAGCTACTTGCTTTTTATTACTGATATCCGGCAAACCTAAGCTCTTCCAGGCATCGTAATCTTGCCAGGCCGGGTATTTACCTTGCCAGAATTCTCTGGTGAAGTAAGGCGCCAGGCTCATGCCATGGACTTTGGGGATGCCTTTCTCGTCGGAAAAACCTTTGTAAACCACTAAGCTGATGTCACCACCCTCGCCGATACCGTTAGTAGTGAAGGATTTTTCGACGTGGTCGTGAAACATCCAGACGCCTTGACCAAAACTGTTCAAGCCATCGTCAACACCGCTTAATTCCAGATCGATACGCTGGGCGGGTACCATGCCATGTACGTCGCGTTTGATATAGGAGTTCGGGCCGTTATCGACACCATCGTAATGCGTCACCATAGGCTTGTGGCCATGAATATGCATCGCAAAGGCTTCCTCGTGACCGTTCAATATCCGCAGCTTCACCTTTTTATTTTCTTCCATCAGGATCAGTGATTCCCGCAATGTGTAAGGGAATGAACGACCATTCAGCATGAAATAATCGGGACTAGCGTCGGTAATGTCGTATTCCTGGTTCATGCGCCTGGCAACGATCCGCGGATCATTGGCGGATCGCACCATTTCATGCAATTCCTTATCTACCGATTGATAGTGCAGATCGTACTCGGCCGCATATTTTTCTTTGACCGCCACCGATGGATGGCGAACCTGTCCGTTGCCGACGTTGAAAACCTGTACCCAGTTGTTGGGGCGATTTTCCTCGACCACAAACATACCTTGCAAACCCATCGGAATATGAGTGTGTGGCTGTACGTGGCAGTGGTAATACATGGTGCCGGGTTGGCGCGGTTTGATCACATAGGTTTTGCTCTGGCCGGGCAACACATCCATCTGGCCGGTTTGACCGACACCATCGTTGCCTTCGCCGCTATGATCCATGTAAGGATGATCCACTCCATGCAAGTGGATTGAGTGTGGAAAGTAATGGCTGTTTTCCAGCACCAACCACACAATATCGCCTTGTTCGACCCGGATAGTTGGCGATGGCGCGCGCAATAAAGGATTGGCCACCGGCTCGTACAAGCTCAAGGTAGACATATCCCGAGTTTTCGGTGCGTATACCCAGAAAGTCGGTTGAATGCCGGGGGCAATGTCAAAGGTGGTGGTGGGGTCTTTCATGTCCGGAGAATGGCCGTTCAATTCGGCAATTTCCAGCTTGATAATATAGTGGTCGGGGTCGCCGTCGCCGTCCATATCTTCGCCGAGCGTAATGGCATCGGCAGCGAGTTGTGTCTCCATTAAGGTAGACATTGAAATATTATTGGTGCCTTTAACAAAAGCAGCGATTTCAGCAGGATTATCGGGGTTACACATCCGTGATTCTTGTATTTCGACTCCGTCGATCACTTGCGCATCACGCCACTTGGCATCGGTAAATTCGGAACAAACTTCCTCTGCCGCACCCATCTTGACGCTATTGGTCGCCGGTAGTTTGTCTACCGCCGCCACAGCCCATTGCGACGCCGGAAGCAGCATGGCGCCACACAGAATGGGGATAACCTTTTTATGCATACAAAACCTCATAAAACAGACGAATTGACGGAAGCCTTAATAAGGTTTCCGAATATCAGAAAAGCCAGATACTGTAACCAGAACCCATGGGTAAAGTACAGTAAATATTTAATGAACTCGCGACAATCCTGACCGTTATTACTTAGCTGCCAAACGATGTAATTCTGGAAGGCGGCTAATGCCTTATAATTCCATGACGAGCGATTATTGCCAGTCAATCAGCCTCATTTTTGCAACAGACCACTCAGTCAGATTATGCCCAGCATCAGAGTATTGCTTTGTTTGATTTTCATTTTTTTAGTTCACGGCAGTTTCGCCTGGTTGAACAATCAGCCACAAGACGCTGGCACGGACGTGCCCTCCGGCAAGTTGATGAGCCTGTCCTTTGCGCCGTTTCGGGAGGGCTTTAGTCCGCTGGAAGAAAAATTCCCGTTGCCGGAACATATCGATGAAGACTTGCGTCTGCTGGCAGACAAAACGGAATGCATCCGCACTTACTCCAGCCTTGGCGGCCAGCAACCCACTCCGGCGTTAGCTCGCAAACACGGATTGAAGATGATCCAGGGCGCCTGGCTGGGTTACGGTTACAAAGACAACAGTAATGAAGTTAATGCGTTGATCAAATCGGCCAATGAAAACCCCGACGTGGTGAAACGAGTGATCGTCGGCAACGAAGTGCTATTGCGCGGCGATATGGATGTCGACAGGCTAATCGGCTACATCCGCGAGGTGAAGAAAGCGGTCAAGCAACCCGTGTCTTATGCCGACGTGTGGTCGATGTATATGAAGTACCCCAAACTGATCAACGAAGTGGACTTCATCACCATTCACATCCTGCCGTATTGGGAAGATGAACCCATTTCGGTGGAGAATGCCTCGCAGCATCTGGAAAAAATTGTCAAACAGGTGGAAGACGAAGCCCGTGGCATCGCGCCCGGCAAACCTATATTGATAGGAGAGTCCGGTTGGCCCAGCGCCGGCAGACAGCGCGGCATGGCCATTCCCGGCGTCGTCAACGAAGCCAAATTCATTCGCGGCATGATCCAGGTCGCCAATCGCCACGGCTTTGATTACAACATCGTCGAAGCCTTTAACCAACCTTGGAAAAGTGAACTGGAAGGCGTGGTGGGGGCCAACTGGGGCTTGTTTTCTGCGGACCGCGAACCGGTATTTCCGTTGACCGGCCCGGTCAACGAAGCACCCAATTGGCCGATCCGCTTTGCCGTCGCCACGCTGATCTGGCTGTTGGCAATCGCGAGGTATTCCAAAAAGCTGGAGCAAGCCTCGCTGATCCGCATGTTGGCGTTTTTCACCCTGGCGCAAGTCTTCAGCGTTTGCCTGGTGACATTGGCCGATTTTCTCTGGTACACCAGTTACAGCACTTGGCAAAGGCTTTATACCGTAGCCCTGGTGATCGCGAATACGATTCTCGGCGCGCTGCTGCTTGAACGTGGTAGCGATATTTTGATCGATAAACCAGGCAGCATTAAGTTGGCCAATAGCTTGAGAGCCGGTTATCTAATCTTTATATTGCTGGCGCTTTATAAAACCTACGGACTAGCCATGAATGGGCGCTATTTGAGCTTTCCGATCGAGCAGTTTGCCATTCCGGCTTTTGGGGTGTTCGGTTTGATTGCTTGCCTATGGCTAAAGGAGCGTAAATTCAATGGCCGAGTTTTGGCGTTTGACAGTCTAATTGGTGGGAACTTGCAAAGCCGCCGTGATCGATTCTTGGCTTATTTACTGAGTTTTGGCGCTATCGCGCTGATATTCGGGGAAGCCAAAGCCTTTATGGATGGCCGGGATTTCATTCAAGCTCACCCTGGCTTTTCAGAAGGCCTACCCTTTGCGCTGAGCTACACCTTGTACAACCAACAATTGCTTGGCTGGCTGGCTTGTTTGCTTATGCTGTCCTTGCCGTTCTGGACTAAGCATCGCAGTAAACAGGACGCTTAAGTTTTACGTTAACGGGTATGACGCCGTAATACCTGTTTTTCAACCCGAAAAGTCGTTGTTATATTGAGTGACAGTTTGCCGCGCGTCAATTTGTCACATTTTCAAAACGCGCTTCCAGCATTAAACTGTATGCAACTCTTATGTATGCGCTCCCTCTCCTAAAGGGTAAAGAGTTTTAATATCCTTCCTCAATGCGGCCCTTGGGCCGCATCTTTTTTCTGGATGAGGTTGCTGTCTATGGAACGAAACTACTATTCAACTACGTCAACTTTCGTGCACCCTAACGAACTCAATTGGCGCACAGCTTTTCATGAAGCCGGTCATGCCGCGGCTATCCATCTTGGCAATCGCCAAAAACAATTACCTCCGGTATTTTTTGAAATACATGTCAAACGGCCCGTTAACGCTTACGACGATTTTTTTGCGAAAGTCGTAGACGGTAACTTAATCCAAAACTTGCCGATTGCTGTCGTGGAAAGCTTTAACGACTTATCCGACGATAATCAGCAGCACGCCTGTCAACGCGCTTACGAAGCGGATGTTGTCAACTTATTGGTTGGGCCTTTGGCGGAAGCCAAATACGTGTCCATTCGCGATGACGAAGTTTTTAATATCAATCTAATAAGTTTCAATGCCTTACATAACTACGGCGGCTGCAGCGATCTGGAAAAGGCGCTCAGTTACCTGGATCACTTCATCGCGTCAAAAAGTCAGCGGGAAGAGAAAATGCAGGAATTGTTGCTTCAGGCTTTTCGCTTTATCGACAATCGCCGCCACTGGAAATGTATCCTTAATTTAGCCCACTATATCCTGGACAGTCAGCAGGAAATCATCTCCTGCGATGAGGCAATAGGCATATTCGACCGTTGCCTGACAGCCAATACACCGTTCAGATCGGTTAGCTATCCATTTTTATTTGGCTGAGAGTAAGCGAACAGATTGCTCCGTTGTGGGGAGTGCGTTTGTAGAGGCGATGCTAAAAGACTAACTTTTTGCGCTAGATAGTAAGTGTTCTAAAAGAGCCGCCAAAAAAGTGGGGACTCGTAAAGATTATCGTTCGAACACCGTACAGCGATTGCGCCCACCTTGTTTGGACTGATAGAGCGCCTGATCGGCTCGCACGAACACATCGTCATGCATGTCGCCGTCTATAAACTCACTGATACCGCAGCTCAGAGTTAGATTGATATTTTCGCCGTTAGAATTAAATCCGCAGCTTTTAATCATCTTGCGGGTGTTTTCCGCCATTTCCAGCGCCTGAAGTGCACTAGTGTTGGGCATCAGCATGACAAATTCCTCGCCGCCGTAACGGGCAACGAAGTCCGTTTCCCGGCAGTTGTTCAACAATAGCTGAGCCACCAAAGCCAGGGTTTTATCGCCGGACTTGTGGCCGTAGGTGTCATTGATTTGCTTGAAAAAATCAATATCCCAAATGATCAGCGCTAGCGGCGCTTTATAACGCTTCCAACGTTTCAATTCCATTTCCGCACGATTGTTATATGCCAGACGATTCGGTAATCCGGTCAAGGAATCGCTTAGGGCTTTGTCGTGCTCTATTTTAAGTTTAACGCGCAGGGTCTCGGTCTCAGTTTCCAGCTCCTGTAATTTTTGCGTCATTGAGTCAATTTTTTCTTGCGCATCCCGCTGCCTTTCATCCTCTATTTGTTTATGCTCAAGTAACCGCTCCAGCAAACGATCAAGATGCTCGGCTGTCTGGTTCTTCAGCAAATCGAGTTCTTCAGCCGCCTGTGTCGAGTCCTTTAGATTACCGACTTGCCTGTGAATTTCGGTGTTCATAATCTCGCGATCATCAATCAACGCGCGATTAGCTTGCCCGGCGGTTTCTACGTCTTGGCCGAGCTCGTCCAGTCTCTCGCTTAAATCGCCGAGAAATACATCGATACCTTTCTGCTCGGAGGCGCTGTAATCCTTGATGTTCAGCAACAATGTAATCGCTGAGTCGATGACTTTCTTATACGAATCCTCGCTGAGATTAGCTCTGACCCGTTGCTTTAATAGCGACGTCTGCTGCTGAAAACGTAAAGGCACCTCAGTTTCGCCAAGCAGTTCATCCAAACGCTCCAGCAAATAGTTGTGTTGTGACTCAGTAGCATCGTCTTCCCCGACGCTCACATTCTGCTTGGCTTGCTTGGAAATGTGTAACAAAGTTTTAGAAACCGCTTGCAACTCAGGCAGTAGTTCCTGCGCATTCGCGCCGCTGCGCAATTTTGCACCTATTGCCAGAAGATGGGGCTCCAACAACTTGTGGCTGCCTTGGCAAAAAATCAGCAGCTGAATAACGAGCTTGTATAAAAACTTTTCGTTATCGAGTGGCGCGGAATAAGGGTTAGCAGTTGCCATGAATCAGACTTGGTTACACGACAACGCAGCGGTTACGGCCGGTTTGTTTGGCGCGGTACAAACCTGAGTCGGCTCGATTGAAAATCGATTCGTTAGTGTCGCCATCGATAAATTGGCTCATTCCGCAGGATAAGGTGATCGACACTTTGTTGCCATTGGCATTGAAGCTACTGTTTTCCAGGGTTTTTCGAAGCTTTTCCGCGATCACCAAGGCGGATTTGGCATCAGCGCCGGGTAATATCATCACAAACTCCTCGCCGCCGAAACGCGCCACGAAATCGGTTTCCCGGCAGTGTTTGAGTAATAATTCGGCTATCACAATCAGGGCCTTATCCCCGCTTTTATGGCCGTAAGTGTCGTTGATGCTCTTAAACAGATCCACGTCCCAAACCATTAGTGTCATCGGCGATTTATGCCGTCGGCAACGCGCCATCTCATCTGCCAATCGATCCTCGAACGCCAACCGATTGGGCAGATTAGTCAACGGATCGCGGGTCGCGCGATGTTGGGCCAGATCCAGTTTCGAGCGCAACTCAGAGGACTCGGACTCCATTTCCCGCAACCTTTGCGACAGGATCTGCATGTCCCGTTGGGTTTTATCGCGTTCCTGCTGTTCCTGGAGATTGTGTGCTTGGATCTGTTGCGTGATAGTGGTTAATCGACTGCTGACAATTTGCTTCAGCGGCTCAAGCTGCGTCGCGTTCTCAGACTTTTCGCGTAGCTCCATAATTTGCTCGGATACCGCTTGATCCAGCAGATTGCGCTTTTTAACCCTTATTTCGTTGGCGGCGTTAACGCCGGTCGCTTTTACACCTAACTCGGTTAATTGCTCGGTCAATTTCGACAAAAATGCCGCCATCTCCTGCTGTTCGGATTCCAAATGTTTTTTTATTGCCAACAGCAATGCAACCGTATCGTCAAAAATAGGCCCTAAGGCTTGATCGGCATGCAGCCGGTTTTTGATCTTTTCGGCGTCTTCGGCAAAAACCAACGGAATTTCCGCATTGTCCAACAGACGAACCAGTTGAATATTGATGGCTTTAGCATCCGCTCCGGTTAGCTCCAAAGCCAAGTCCATGTTGGCAAGCGGCTTGTTGCCCTCTATAAGCTCCAACAATGCCAGATAAAAGGCCTGATTGTTACTGAACAGGCGGTTTTCGTATTTTTCGCGAATCTCATCAAGCTGATCCGAGTGTTGGGGATATTGTTTGCCAAGAAACTCGAACAGCAATGAAGCGTCCATGAGCGAAGGCTCAGGCGATTCTTCCAGCATTATCAGCGCATTAGAAAAAGCCGATAGCTCTTTCTGCAATTGCTGACTTTGCAGGCCGCTTTTTAATAAATTGCGAATACGGTTTAAGTGAGGATCAAGTTGCCGATTCAGGCCTTTTACGGCCAGCGCAAAACGGACGATGGTTTTGCATAACAACTCTTCGTTGGCTTTGTATTGTTTTTCAGTGTGTTCCTGGTCGTCCAACAGCTTGAGGTATTTTTCCTTCCATCTGTCCGGCCCCTCATCCTTGTTTTTAAAAAAAACCATGAAACGTGCCCTAATTCTTAAATTCTTAGTCGCTTGATTATAGACTATCGTTGAATTTGTGAAGAATATCCTACAATCAGCATTCGCCCCTCACGTCCTTGTGCGGCAATTCATTAGTGGGGTGTTTATTTTTTCTGGCTCTCTTGTGCGATCAATTGGTTGACTACGGTCAACATGTTGGCTTGAGATTTGGCCGATTGAGCGGTGACTTTGTATTTGCCGTTGACAATCAGCGCAGGTACGCCACTGATACCGTAACGAGGACCGGTAGATTCGGCTTGACGCAGCTTGGCATCGACCAAAAATGAGTTAAAAGCACTGCGAAAATCCTCGTCCTTAACGCCATGATCTGCAAAAAACTTAGCCAGTTCGTCTTCGCTGACTAATTTTTGCTTCTTGTTCTGAATCGCATCGAACAGATCGGCGTGGACTTTATCCAAAATGCCTAAAGCTTCGGCCGTAAAATAGGCCTTGGCATGCTTGCCCCACAGATCGCTGAATACCGCCGGCTGACGGATAAACTCAACATTGGCGGGTTTGGTTTTCAGCCATTCCACCATAGACGGCTCCAGGCTATAGCAATGCGGGCAGCCGTACCAAAAAAACTCGATCACTTCGATCTTGTCCGGATTTTGTACCGGCTGTGCCGGCGTTATGGCTTCGTAACCGCCTTCTGCATTTACCAGCGAAGAAAAGCCCAACAGTCCCAACAATGCGATTATTTTTAACATCAACGTTCTCCGTAATAATGTATTCCCGATAAAAAACCATGTTTACACGCAGATGCGTAAACAATTTGACAAAAAATCGAACGTATTCGCCCAGTCAATGACTGGTCCGCACCTCGTCAGCCCTCACTCCGTAACATTCAAGCAAGCGCGGTTCTGTAATCTAACTCAATCTGTTGTGGAGCTGACCTTATCCAGTTTTCAAGGCAACGCTTCCGCGCCGGCCTTCAGGAAGAGAGCTTTCAGAACGAGGAAGGCAGGTTGCGACAAGAACGAGGAAGAGAATTTAATCCTTGTGAATCAAGGACTGGATCAAATCCGGCAGAGCAGCAACTCCGCCGGATAACGAAGGCTTATTTCATCGTGGAGATGTAATAAGCAACCGCTTTAATATCCTCGTCAGTCATTTTGGTGGCGATCATGTGCATCATGTTCTCCCGGTTGTTGCTGCGGGCACCGGTTTTGAAATCAGTCAGACTTTTAATCAGATAATCGGCGTGCTGCGAATGCAGGGACGGGAATGAGGCCGGTTTATTGCCTTCAGCATAAGGGCCGTGGCATGCCACGCATGCCGACACTTCGCGACTGATATTGCCGTTACGGTATAAGTCGCTACCTTGCGTAATTAAGGCATCCAGTGCGGCTTTTTCTTGCTCAGGGGTTTTTGCGGGCGCATCGTCGTCATCATTCGCCGGCAGTTTGGGCGCCGGATTGGTGGAAATTTTGTTGCCGGCATAATAACTGGCAAGCTCTTGAATTGTTTGCTCGTCAAGGCCCGCCGCCAATGGCGCCATCATCGGGGCCAAGCGTGCGCCACTCTTGAAGGCTTGTAACTGTTTGACCAAATAAGTTTGGTGCTGGCCTGCCAATTTTGGAAACGCCGGCATCGTGCTGTTACCGTCTTCGCCGTGGCAGCCCGCGCAACTGGCGGCTTTGGTTTTTCCGGCGCTGGCGCTGGCATTACCTTGCGCGTTTACATGGCCGGCAGCAGTTGCCAACAACAAAGAGATGGAAACAGTCAGCAATTTTTTTATCATTATGGGCCCCTGCTCAGGAAGGTTGATCGACATTAAGCAAGCTGATGGCAGCCGCCGGACGTTATAATGCCCGGATTCTAACCGATTTATAAACACTAAGCGAGACTGTGATGAATCCCATCTACCACCAAGCCAAGTTCATCAACAGCGCTCCCAAACTGAAGGACGCGCCGCCCGACCAAGGCATGGAAATCGCTTTCGCCGGCCGCTCCAACGCCGGTAAATCCAGTGCAATCAATACGCTGGTGCAACAAAATGCCTTGGCCCGCGTCAGTAAAACCCCGGGCCGTACCCAATTGCTGAATTTTTTTGAAATAGACGCCCAACGCAAACTGGTCGACCTGCCCGGTTATGGCTACGCCAAAGTGCCGGAGGCCATCAAAAAAGATTGGCGGCAGATGATGGAAAGCTACTTACACGACCGCCAAGCCCTGTGCGGCATCGTCCAGGTCATGGACATTCGTCACCCGCTCACCGATTTCGATTGGCAAATGGTTGAATGGTGCGAACATCGCAAACTGCCCTTGCACATTCTGTTGACTAAATCCGACAAGCTGAAATTCGGCGCGGCCAAGACTACGTTATTGCAGGTGCAACGGGATTTGAGTCAGGCTGATATTGTGGTGACTTTGCAATTGTTTTCCGCATTGAACAAAGTCGGCATTGACGATGTGCACCAGGTTTTGGATGAGTGGTTTGGGTTCAGGAAGATGGTGGTGTCGGAGGAGTAGGCTTCGCTGTTCTGACGAGAAACCCAAAGGTACGTTCGGTAGACTTTCAACTTCAAACGTAAGTTGAAACGGTCCAAAAACAACGCGAAGTATTTTACAACCCACCGCGAATGCAGTTATCGCCCGTTCTGTTTAATGACGAATCAGGGCTGTCAATGTCGGTCAAGGATATGCCCAGATAATTGCTGATTTCGTTGCTTAACGGGCTAATCGGCGCGGCGAGATTCTTAATCCGATCATAATCTGCCCTTAATTCTGTTTTAAGCCAGTCTCCCTAGAATTTGCCGCAACTGAATAATTTCCCAACAAGGAGTCATATATGTTCAGAGTGACAAAAATCATGTTGATCGGTTTGTTGTTTTCTTCAGCGGCTTTGGCCGATGACGATTGGGGCGAGCATCGCCATCATCGGCACCACCATCACGGTCACGGTTATGGACGCGAGTATTACCCTGCTTACCCTGTGGAGCGGGTGTATGTGCCCGAGCGAGTAGTGGAATATGTGCCCATGCAACAGCGCTATTACGCGCCGCCGCCACCCCCGCCAGTTAGATATGGCGGTTACGACCAGCGTTCTCCGCAAGGTCTGGTCGGTGGTTTGGTCGGTAGTGCGATGGGTTATGAAATGGGTCGCGGTGACCCATTGGCGGCCGGTATTGGTGCTGCGGCCGGTTCGTGGATTGGCAATGGGATGAATAGATAATGACGAAGCTAACAGTCTGTTCAGTTACTGTCGCTTGTCTTTTGGTATCGGCTTGCGCTTCGCAAACCGGCTGGACGCCAACCGTCGATGCTTACAATAACCCAAATTCTTACCGCTTGAATCAGGATATGCATGAGTGCCAGCAATTGGCATCGCAAGCGTCCGGAGGTACTGCGAAGGAAGCCGCGATAGGCGCCGGCGTTGGCGGCCTGATTGGCGCGGCCGGCGGCGCCGCTTTGGGCGCAGTGCTCGGCAGCCCTGGAAAAGGCGCGGCTATCGGTGCAGCTGCCGGCGGTATCGGTGGTGCGTCCAAACAAGGTATTCAATCCGAAGACCGCTATAAAAACGCCTACAACAACTGCTTACGCCAACGCGGCCATCGAGTAGTTAACTGAGCAATTCCGTCAGGATAAACCGGCTCGGCAATCTCGTCTGAATTTTTCAACTCTATCCATTGAAGACTGCTTGTTTAAGCAGTCTTCCACGCGGAGAAACAGTTATGTTCTTAAACACGGTATCGGGTTTTTCAAGCCGATTTAGCCTCAACGTGCGGCGATGGCATACAGTTATGCCGCTGATGTTTATTAGTCTACTTAGTGCCTGTTCCAGTGTGCCGACGTTGCAACGCACTGACGATCAAGCCGTGCTGACCGGTACGACTAAGACCACTTACACCAAATCTTATAAAGTCAAAGGTAAAACTTATTCCCCGCTGCAGAGCGCGCTAGGGTACAAAGCACAGGGATTGGCTTCCTGGTATGGCGCAGAATCCGGTAACTTTACTGCCAACGGCGACCGCTTCGATCCGCGCGGCATGACGGCGGCGCATAAAACGCTGCCGATTCCCTCTAAAGTTCGGGTTACCAATCTGCGTAACGGCCGTTTTGTGGATGTGGTAATCAACGACAGGGGGCCATTCAAGGCTAATCGACTTATCGATCTGTCCCAGGGCGCGGCGGAACAGATCGGTATGCACGGATTAGCGGAAGTGACGGTGGAATATTTGGGAAGTTAGGCAGCTCAGTGCATGTTGCTGCGCTTTGCACCGAAGCGACTTGCGCTATGGCGATTCTGTAAAGCGGTGGACTATATGTTTTTATGCCTTTCTTCCACCATCGCGTCGATATACTGCATCACCTCGGCGCTGGCGGCCTCGGCCAGTTGCATTTGCCGAATGATCTCATCAAGCATGCCTGGATCATCCACCCATTTGGATCGAGAGACTTCATAAGCCTTTTGCGTCGTCCTATGCACCTCGGCATGCGGCTGATTCAATTTGGCGTAAGCGCTGGTCGAGCGGAATTTTTCATAGCCCAGTCCTTCGTAATACCACTTTCCTAACCGGCAATTATGGTTGTCTACCATGATGGCTTGGTGATGCGGACACTCGCTGAAGGTTTCTATCGCCACATAGCCGTTTTGTTTGTAAACCACATGATCCAGTTTGGCCAGGACGCCGAAGGATTTGTCTTTTGCATAAGAAATGTAATCGACCGAAATTTTTGCCGACTGCGAGAGATTGGAAAACTGCTGGCGGAACGAGTTGACCTGAGCCAGTATCTCTTGCGACAGCGATGACGAACTTTCTGCCTCGATTTGCATTTGTTCGACCCGTTTATTAAACGATTTTAATGTTCTGGAGACTTCCAAAGCGGCGTTCTTGGTATGCTCGGAGAGATTTTTGACTTCGTCCGCGACTACCGCGAAGCCCCGTCCATGCTCGCCGGCGCGTGCCGCTTCTATGGAGGCGTTTAAGGCCAGCAGGTTGGTTTGATCGGCAATTCCGGTAATCATCGATAAGGATTCAGTAATTTTTTTGCTGTCGTTAATCAGCGCACCGATCACATCCGACACCGAATGTACATTGGCATTGATGTCGGACAGGGAGTTGCTGATGGTTTCCACTGCCGATAGGCTGGCGTTGGCGTTTTCACCCGTTTCCACAGCAATATTTTCTACTTTCTGCATTTGCTCGGTGATATTGAGCAAGTCGCTCTGATTACCTTTCAGATTGTTGAGCAGATTGTTGGTGTTGAGCGCATGCAGACCGGCCGATAAACGCCGCTTGATCGTCAATTTGTCGTTTTCATCCATTAATTTGATGGCGTCGTTCATATTCTTCGCCGACTTTTTCAGTATGCCCGGAAAGCCGTCAACCAAGGCATAACGGTCATAATTGCCTTCGGCTGCGTGCTGGAAACAGGAGTTCATTTCTTTGAAGTAAGACTCCATGATGTCCAAGGTCTCATTGAGCTCCCAGGCTATTTTGCCGACTTCGCCCATGCCTCGCGTTTTGGTGACGCGATGATAGAGTTGGCCTTGATTTGTGTGTCTCAGCACTTCTTCTATACGCTCTAATACCAGCAGGCATTGTTTGCCGGCGTGCCAGGCATCCAGAGCTATCACCGGCAACGGCAGCAGCAAGCCAAGCATGAGCCAGGAAAAGCCATGCGTTATAAGCGTGTAGACGAATGCCGCAACAGTAAAAAATATAACGGCTGCCACCGCATAATTCAGCTTGGTTCTTAAAAACGGAATATTGGCATTTGAATTCATGGCTTACACTCCGTTGGGCTTGTAAAGGCTTAGCACCAGGCTGTTGTAATTTTTAGCGCCGGATTGCTGAACCACGTCAAATAGGTATTCCAGCGATTTATCCGGGGCATCTTTGACTGAATGGCGTTTCTCGATGGCCAACATTTCCTGATAAATCGGTATGATGACCCCCAGTGCGTTACGGGGCGGATTACGGCGCACCGAATAGTAACCCTGCAATTTACCGTCCTTGTCATAATCCGGCGTAATGTTGGCAAATACCCAATAATATCCGCCATCCCGGCATAGATTTTTGGCAAACCCGAAAAACTCATCACCGGCTTTTAATGTATTCCACATAAATCTAAACACGCCGCGCGGCATATCCGGGTGTCTGATGATGTTGTGTTGTATGCCCAGCAATTGGTGTTCCGGATAGCCGGCGATTTCCATAAAAATGCGATTAGCGTAAGTGATCCGCCCAGAGGTGTCGGTCTTGGAAACGATAAAATCATCGTCCGCGAGTTTTTTTTCGTTATTGTTAGGCGTGATAGTCGGCTTCATATTCCGTACCTTAATTTGGGGCTATTGGTGGTCAGTCCTGGCATATTTTGCGCGAAAACCGGATGAGCTTGATCGTGGCCGCATCGGACATTGGTTCGATCCGGGATTCTCATAGCCGTGCATATTGTGGGGTATTCGCTCGCCACACAAGATTAGCTCAATTGAGCAAATTAATCAGAAGGCGCTTGATTGAAGTGGCTTCGAAGGGCTTGTCTAGTATGGCGGAGACTTCGGATTTTTCGATGGCCGCCAGGCGGCTTTCATTTTGCTCGCTGGTGACCATCAAAATAGGTACCGAGCCGCGTTCGGAATGGTTGCGAATGTGATCGACCAGTTGTAGGCCATCCATCTGCGGCATGTTGTAGTCGGTGACTACCAGATCGAAATACTGCTGATTGAACATTTGCAGCCCTTGTTTGCCGTCATGAGCGGTCACAATTTGCCCAACGCCAATATTTTCGAAAACCCGGGTCAAGTATTTCAACGAGAATTCGCTGTCGTCTACCAGCAGCACGCTCAGGTCCTCTATGTCCAGATGGGTGAGGTTAAGTTTTTCCGGACGAACATATTCCAGCGTGGAATGCAGGGCGGTTTCCAGGGCCTGACGGGTAAACGGCTTGGGTAATATGGCGATGGCGCCGGCCTGGCGGATCGGTTCCAGATATTTGATATTGGTCTCGCTGGAAATCAGCAAAAAGGCCATTTCGTAGGATTCGTCGTGTTTGCGAAGCGAGGTTACCAACTCCACGCCGGTCATGTCGGGCAAATACATCGAGCTGATAATCAGATCGGGCCGGGAGTGCTGTAAACGCTCGAACAACTCCGCGCCGGTATTTAGGCAGGTAATGTCGTTGATGTCGCAAGCATGTAAAAAATGGGAGATGATTTGCTGCTGAGTATGTGACGGTTCGACGAGAAAAACCTGAAGATTGGCAAGCTGATAGTCTGTCATGGATTAGTGGTTTTTCATGCAGTATAGGGTTAAGCCGATATGCGCTTGTTTGGCAAAGTGCTTGGCTGCGGTGAAGTCCTCGCGCGTTAAGGGTAGTCCATGAATAGAATGGTCGCAATAAATGAGGCCCACGGTCTTTTTCTCCGCATAAACCGGGAAAACAAAGCACTCGTATTCGCCGATATGCTGGCGGATTTGCGGCGTGTAAAGCTCGCGATGCTGCTGGGGAAACAGCCAGACGCCTTCTTGCTGTTGCAAGGCGTGAAACAGTAAGTTCGCGGAGGCTTCGGAATTGTAAATGCGAATTTTTTGGTCAAGCCCGATTTTATGCCAGCCTAAGGAAAATTTTTCGTTTAGCGTCTGCTTATCCGGACTGAGCAGCATGAACAAAGTTCTGTCCATTTCCACGCCGCGATGTATGCCTTCCAGTACCATTTCAAACAGGCCGTTTAGATCGATTTGCCCGCTGATGTGGCTACTGATGTCTTGCAAAATTTGAAATTGCAGCTGTTTCTTGTCGGCCTTTTCCTCTTCAGCGTCTTCGAATTTGGCGATGATGGCTTCGGTGCTGATGAATTTGGAGGCATCGTTGGCGCCAAACTGGCGGGCGATATGTACGGCTTCCGAGGTGTTTTTGTCGATCTTTGTTTTCAGGGTTTCCGTTGGCAGGCCGGTGAATGCCGCGACTTTCTGCAGACAAGTCCGCATGGCATCGGAGTCGCGGCCGGCTTTTAGAGCCAAGCAAATCTGATGCCCTAGTTGCACCATTTGCACCCGTTTTTCCGCGGAATCCGGCTTGGCGATGGCGTCTTCTATCAGGCCGCCCAGGCTCCAGGATTTGCTGAGTTTTTTGCCTAAGTCCTGCAAGGTAAAGCCCAGCACCTTTTTCTCGGCTTCGCGATTGTTCAGCCCGCTTTTTTCGATTTGCTCATGGACTTTTTTGGATTGCGGATTGCCGGAGCACCAGAAGGCAATGTGGCCGATATTGTGCAGTAGCGCCGCGACAAACACTTCCTCGGGCGAGGTATCTCCCATGCTGAGCGCCAAATCCTTGGCCTGCACGGCGGCATGCAAGGCTAACGCAATTTCTCGATTAGCCCTGTCCTTGTTGGTGGACGACAGCATCGCTTCGAAAAACGAGCAAGCCAGCGTCAGCTCTCTGATCACCTCCGCGCCCAATACCACGATGGCGCGCGATACGGTGCTCATCTTTTGTTTCGATGGATTGTAGTAAGGGCTGCTGCCCACCTTAAGCAGCTTGGCGGTGAGGTTGGGGTCTTGCAGAATTACCGTCGCCAGCTCGATGGCCCCCTTGTGCCTGTCGTCCAACGCCGCGTAGATATTATGCGCGGTGTTGGAGAAAATCGGCATTTCCTGCACGCGCAGCAGCTCTGTCCATTCGTCCAGAGTTTGCGGTGGCTTTTGTGGGGGAGCCGGATTCATGGCTTACACTACAGGGCTTTGATCTTGGCGTACTGTTCCTTCAGATTCGTCAATGATGATTGTAAACCGGCCAGTTTCTCGCGCTCTTTGTCGATGACTTCCGGCGGAGCTTTGTCGACGAAGGCGGCATTGCTCAATTTGCCTTCGATGCGCGGCAGTTCTTTTTCGATGCGCTGAATTTCCTTTTCCAGCCGGGCCAATTCGGCGTCTTTATCGATCAAGCCGGCCATCGGGATCAGGATTTTCATGTCGCCGACCAGCGCAATCGCCGATTCCGGCGCGTCGTCGTTCGCCGCCAGCCAAGTAATACTTTCCAGGCGGCCCAGTTTCAGCAGATAACTTTCGCTGTCTTTCAAATAAGCTTGATCGGTGTCGCTGCCGTTTTGCAGTAACACATTCAGCGGCTTACCGGGGGCGATATTCATCTCGCCACGAATGCGGCGGATGCCAAGGATGAAGTCCATCGTCCATTGGATTTTGGTTTCCGCGTCGGTGTTGATGGCGGCGCCATCACTTTCTGGGTAGGGCTGCAGCATGATGGTTGCGGCAGTCACCCCAGCTAGAGGCCCAACCTGCTGCCAGATTTCCTCGGTGATGAAGGGCATGATGGGATGCGCCAAACGCAACACGGTTTCCAGTACTTTTAATAAAGTTTGGCGCGTGCCGCGTTGCAAGGTTTCGTCGTCGCTTTGCAGCGAGATTTTTGCCAGTTCCAGATACCAATCGCAGTATTCGTTCCAGGTGAATTCGTAAATGGCTTGCGCGGCCAAGTCGAAGCGGTAGCTGTTGATGGCGTCTGTGGTCGTCCCGATAGTGCGATTCAAACGCGACAGAATCCACAAGTCGGCATGGCTATAGGTGCACTCGGCGCAATCGATGCCGTTATCTTGATCTTCGGTATTCATCAACACGTAACGGGCCGCGTTCCACAATTTATTGCAGAAGTTGCGGTAGCCTTCGGTGCGTTGCAAATCAAAACGGATGTCGCGCCCGGTGGATGCCAACGAAGCAAAGGTAAAGCGCAGCGCGTCTGTACCAAACGATTGAATGCCGTCCGGGAATTGCTTGCGGGTGGCTTGCTCGATTTTTTTGGCCAGATGCGGCTGCATCATGCCGGACACCCGTTTGGCTACCAAGGCTTCCAAATCAATGCCGTCGATGATGTCGATAGGGTCCAACACGTTGCCCTTGGATTTGGACATTTTCTGGCCTTCGGCGTCGCGCACCAGGCCGTGGATATACACTTCCTTGAACGGCACTTCACCCTGAAATTTCAGGCCCATCATGATCATTCGGGCGACCCAGAAGAAGATGATGTCGAAGCCAGTGACCAGTACGCTGGTGGGATAATGTTTCGCCAGTTCCGGGGTTTGTTCCGGCCAGCCGAGCGTAGAGAACGGCCACAGCGCCGACGAAAACCAGGTATCCAGCACGTCTTCGTCTTGCTTGAGCGGATAATCGGCGGCCAAGCCATGCGTGGCGCGGATTTCGGCTTCATTATGGCCGACGTAGGTGTTGCCCTGGTCGTCGTACCAGGCCGGGATACGGTGACCCCACCAGATTTGCCGGGAGATACACCAGTCCTGGATGTTGCGCATCCATTCAAAATAAGTGTTTTTCCAATTGTCCGGCACGAATTTAATCGCCCCGGTTTCGACGGCTTCGATGGCTGGCTTGGCCAGCGGGGCGATTTTTACGTACCACTGATTGGTCAATAACGGTTCGATCACCGCGCCGGTACGGTCGCCGCGCGGCACCATCAATTTATGGTCGGCGATTTTTTCCAGTAGGCCTTGTGCGTCCAAATCGGCAACGATTTTCTTGCGCGCTTCGAAGCGGTCCAGGCCAATATAGGCGTCAGGAATAATGGTAAAGCCATCATCGTTGCCGCGTATCGCCGCATCGACGGTAAAGATGTTGATCAAGCCGCCATGCGGTAGGTCGGCGATGGCGGATATTTGTTTGTGTCGCGACCAGACTTCGTAGTCGTTGAAATCGTGGGCCGGCGTGATTTTCACGCAGCCGGTACCGAATTCCGGATCGACATACTCGTCGGCAATAATGGGAATGCGGCGGCCGGTTAACGGCAATTCGACGAATTCGCCGAGCAGATGTTTGTAACGCTCGTCGTCGGGATGAATCGCCACGGCCGCGTCGCCGAGCAGGGTTTCCGGACGGGTTGTCGCTACCAGCAAATAACCGGTGCCGTTGGTCAAGGGGTAGCGCATATACCACATCGAGCCGTTTTCTTCTTCCGACAGCACTTCCAGGTCGGAAACAGCGGTGTGCAGCACCGGATCCCAGTTCACCAGACGTTTGCCGCGATAAATCAGGCCTTCTTCGTACAATTTGATGAACACTTCCTGCACCGCATCGGACATGCCGTCGTCCATGGTGAAGCGTTCTTTTTCCCAATCCAGCGACGAACCCATACGGCGTAGCTGGCGGGTGATGGTGCCGCCGGATTCTTCTTTCCATTCCCAGACTTTCTCGATAAACGCCTCGCGGCCCAAATCGTGGCGGGTTTTACCGTCGGCGTTGATGATGCGTTCCACCACCATTTGCGTGGCGATACCGGCATGATCGGTGCCCGGTTGCCACAGCGTGTTGTAACCTTTCATCCGGTGATAACGGGTAAGCGCATCCATGATGGTGTCTTGAAACGCATGCCCCATGTGCAAGCTGCCGGTAACGTTGGGCGGCGGAATCATAATGCAATACGACTCGCCCTCTTGTTTGGCGGCGAAGTAGCCGCTATCTTCCCAAAGTTGATACCAGCGTTGTTCGATTGCGTGCGGGGAATAGGTTTTTTCCATGTTTTTGTTGGATGAGCTTGTGGTGAAAACTAATATGATATTTTAACCGTAAAACGGTTGGGGGGTAGGGGTTTGGGTGGAAAGCTAAAAGAAGGGAAGCCTATTTCACATAGGCTGGCGAAATATACGGAACCATGTAATTGTATGTTGGGCAAGATGAGGCGGCATGAAGTTTGAATTAGAAGTAAGTCTTAGAGGCTCTGCCGACGAAGAATTGTTGGACGATTTACGTCGCAGCGCAAAAGCTCTCTGCCGAGAAACTATCACAATGGCCGAATACGCAGAAGTCGGAAAAGCTCACCCAAGCACAATTCAAAGGAGGTTCGGCTCATGGCCTAAAGCATTGAAGTTGGCTGGGCTCGAACCTAGCAGATCAAAAATAGGAATTTCCGATGATGAACTTTTCGAAAACATTAAGACGTTATGGATAAACCTTGGACGTCAACCAAGATATGGCGAGGTAAAAGCGCCTAGCTCTACGTTCTCAGCTGGAACCTATGAAAAACGATTCGGTTCATGGTTGAAGGCTCTTGGGAGGTTTGTTGAATGGGTCAACTCAGACGCCATAGATCAGCCTCATAAGATTGTAGAAGAGCAAATTACAGCGGACATAGCCATGCAGCCACACAAAGCAAAGCGCCGTACTCGCCGGGAAATATCTGATCGCCAAAGATTCCGAATCTTAGTCAGGGATGGTTTTCGTTGCAAAGCTTGTGGTGTAAGCCCCATTACGCAGCCAGGTGTTGAATTGCATGTTGATCACATTTTGCCGTGGTCAAAAGGCGGTGAGACAACCGATGACAATCTTGAAAGCAAGTGTAAGCAATGTAATCTCGGCAAGGGAAATGCCTTTAACAATTAACCAATCACTCAAATATTCATAACTCGGATTAACTCAGAACTCGTAGCCCCGATAAGCGAAGCGAAATCGGGGGAATGAAATGTTTCGAATTCGTGCGATTACGCTTCACTAGTCGCACCTACCACATCGCCACCTAACCATGACTCTCCACGACCTAACTCAACAATACGCTTCGGAAGGCCGGATCGAAGCGATCATTTTGCGTCCGGCGCGCAATGAGCCGGCGGTTGTTGTTGATGAGGCCCGCGCGGAGCCGGGTCGGGGACTACTGGGCGACCGGCGGGCAAATGCCGCTCGTTCCGGCAGACAATCGTCAAAACGCGAACTGACTTTGTTCCAGGCCGAGCATTTACCTATTGTCGCCAATTGGTGTGGACTCGGGGAATTGGAACCGAGTCGGTTACGGCGCAATCTCGTGGTTTCGGGACTCAACCTTATCGGTATGCGCTCGCCGTTTCCAGATTTGGTGTTGGAATGGGCGATTGGGGATGAAGTGATTATTCAAGTCACCGGGCCTTGCGATCCGTGCTCGAAAATGGCTGCCGAATTGGGGATGGGGAGTTATAACGCGCTACGCGGACATGGTGGGATGACGGCGCGAATTTTGGCGGGTGGCGCGATTCGAGTAGGTCACCGGGTGCGCTTGGACGCGATCCGGCATGTGGAATACTGTAGGCTGGGTTGAGCAGCGCGAAACCCAGCATTGAAGGCGTTTTGCGGGGTATTGTTTCGCTCGACTCAGCCGGCAACGGTCACGCCCTTTGCCGCTGCAACACCAAAGCTGTTTTGGTGAAGGCTTGCAATACCGGCCCCGCCCCGGCAATAGCCACCGCATCGACTAAGCAATACCAAGCCGCTACACCGCTAGGCGGGTTGCCTTGCGGCAGGTGCGAGGCGGGATCAATCTCGGCCCAAGCCCAAGTCCCGGCGCTGGTGCCGACGATTTCCAGCCAGGAGGTGATGAAGAACGCACCCAGATAAACCATCGGCGAGCGGCCTTTGAACAAGTAGCCCAAGAACACCACAAACAGCACCGCGCCGATGATGTCCAATCGTCCGAGGCCGCTCAGCCCCCACGCCACCCAGGTGCCGCAAGCCGTCACAACCAAAACGGCAATGCGGCGTGCGTGTTGCTGAAATAGTCCGGAGCGACCCAGTGCGACGGCGGTGAGATACACTAGTCCGTGACCGGCGGGTACGTAAGCCGGAACATTGCCGAAGCGGTAGATATAGCCTTTCATGTACACGGATGCGAAGTATTCGCCGATCACCGCAAAGGTTACCGCCACCGCCACCTGGGTGCGCACATACTTGCATTCGCCGCGCAGCCAGGCTATCAAAAACAGCCAGCCGAAAAACGCCAGAACGTATTGCATGAATTGCGGCGCGAAGCCGTCCATCGTCAAACAGATGGTGGTGGTGACAAAGGTAAACGCGGCAATCTGATAATCGCGTTTATTGTGCTCAGCGACTGTATTGACGGCGGGGAAGTGCGGTAAGGAAAAGAAACTCATGGCTTAGACAAAGGCGTAGGCAACGGCGATATAACGCAACACTTTACCTAAAAAAATCGCCAACAGCGAGGATAGGATGGAAAGGCGTAGCCAGCCGCCGGCAAAACACAGGCCGTCCCCGACCAGCGGTAGCCAGGAAAACAGCAAGGCCCAACTGCCCCAGCGGCGCACGGTATTTAGCGATTTTTGATGTTGCTTGGCTAAAGCTTCGGCGGGATATTTTTTGGCGGCCCACAGGCCCAACCACCAGGTGGTCATGGCGCCCAAGGTGTTGCCGATGCTGGCGATAGCCACCAACTGGCTGACGGAATGTTGTTGGCTGTTAACCAGGTAGGCCAGTACCGCTTCCGAACCGCCGGGTGCGACGGTGGACGAAATGAAAGCACTGATAAATAATCCCAGAGGGCCGAGCGATTCTAACTGCATTTGTTTAGCCCATAAAAAAGCCCCTGAAACAGCTGTTTCAGGGGCTTTTTACTTAGTCTTTATTTGTCCGGTAAGGCGATGACGTTTTTGCCGGATACCATTTTGATCAGCTTGCCGATCAGTTGCATGACATAGCCAACAGCGTGAGCGACTTGCTCCAGTACGGTAGCAACAATTTCGCCGGCGCTCATGCCTTTAAAGCGTTTTGCCAGCCAAGGTGCGGCAATAAAACCGATAGCCAAACCGACTACGGTGGTGCCGGAAACAATCGAATCATCGACTGCGGCAACAGGCACAGGTGCCGCTGCCACTACTGGGGCTGCCACGGGTGTGCTGGGGGCTGGCGCGTCGAGTTTAGGATCGTAGGGTCTGCCGCTGTAATCATCTGGGAAAATCGCCGCGGTTACCCCAGGAATGCTGGGCAAGTCCTCGCTGCCTTTGCCGACCTTCAATTGGGCTTTCATACCTTTTTCCATGTGCTGCGCGATGTCGCAATGCACTAAGTAGGTTTTGTCGCCCGGCGGTAGGATTAGCGTGCCGGATACTTTGCCGGGACCGCTGACTTCCAAATGGAACATACCTTTGGGGTACAAATATTTGGGTAATCCGTGCATCATCCATTGATGACGGATTTCATCTTCATTGACGAAATGTACAGTCAGTTTGGTGCAAGGTTCGAATTGAAACTCCTGCTGATCGAACGCAAACATGGTGCCGGGGAATTTCTCGGAATATTTGTGCCCGGCATGCACGGTAATTTCCTTGGTTGCGGCAATTTTGTCGCAGCCGCCGGGCAAGGTGTCGGTGTTCTGGCCCATAACCATGCCGCCATCCATATCCATCAAATGACCGTCGCCGTGGTTCATCATCTGATTGTGATCCTGCATTTCTTTTGCGGACGCAGCAGTCACAGATAAGGCGCAGACCAGTGTGGCAAGTGATACGAATTTGAACATTATTGCATTACCTCAAAGGGGCTTTGTGTATAGCGTGGATTATGCCGCGATAGTTCTGATTGACAAGGCTGCCGGAAATGACGTTATTCCGCCGCGCAGCATCGGCGGAATAACGGTTCTTGCGGCGTAATTCTTAGATTTCTTTCGCTTTACCAATTATGCCGTCAACTTTGCGTTTGAAACCGGCGTTAGACAGATAAAGGACGTACAAGCCAGCGAACAACACCAATGCATACAAGGCATAACTACCTTTGCTGGTCGGTTGACCCGCACCGGCTTTAAAGCTCATGTGTGCATCCAATCTTTCGCCATTATCTTGCAGTAGCGTGATGTGAATCAAATGTTTGCCGGCTTCTGGCACGCCTTGTGGCAGGTTCAGAATGACGGTGCCTGATTTATGTTTTTCGGCTGCTTGGAAGAAAACCCGTTTGCCTTCAGGCTCTTTGGTCACTTCAAATTCGATAGCCATGCCGCGATAGCGTTGGTCTTGATAGTCGAAGACCAATTGAGTCAATGTGTTGATATCGGGAATATTGCCGCAGAACTCTTCAGCCGGGTATGCGTTTGGCTGGTAGGCGGTGTAATGGATCCAGTGATCTTTTTCCAGTTCGAACTTACATTGGTCAGTATCAGTACCCGCGGCGCCACCGTGTGCCAATACTGTTGATGAAAAAATCAGGCCCAACAAGCCCAGTAAACCGTTTCTTAATATGCGAGAGCTTCTCATAAATACCCTTCCCGTGTTAATAAATGCTGTAGTTTTTATTATTTTTCATGTGGTTATACATGAACATGTTTAAATCATTGGCGAACGTAACTGCCTGATTTCGATCAAAACAGCGCTTAACTCTAGCACATCGCCCTAGCCAAAGAAAGGCTATCGTGCCGTAGTTGAGATGATCGATTCAAGCTGTAATTTTTTTTGTCAGCAATCAAAGACAATCCTTATAATGGGGTTATGAATCATCCCTTTAAATTGCCTCTGCCTGTTCAGGTCTACTGAAATATCCCCCTATCCGGTTAATTAAATAACAACAATATGTCCAAATTAATAAACTCTGCCGAATGGAATGCCGTTAAGCAACATCACCGCGAGATTGCCGGCAAATTTTGCATGAAGGATGCGTTCGATAAAGATCCGCAACGCTTCGACAAGTTTTCCGTGACATTTGGCGATTTGCTGTTCGATTTCTCTAAAAATCTAATTACCGAAGAAACTTTGCCTTTGTTGATTGAATTGGCAAGCCGCGCGGAGCTTTCCTCCAAGACCGAAGCCATGTTTTCCGGTTCCATTATTAATACCACGGAAAAACGCGCTGTCTTGCATACCGCTTTGCGTAATCGCAGCAACAAGCCGGTATTGTTTCGCGGTAAGGACGTGATGCCGGAAATTAATAAAGTGTTGGCGAAAATGCGGGTATTTACGGAACAAGTCCGTTCCGGCGCCTGGACCGGCTACACCGGCAAGACTATTACCGACATCGTCAACATCGGCATCGGCGGTTCCGATTTGGGGCCCAAAATGGTCGATACTGCATTGGCGCCTTACGGTAAAGACGGTTTGAAAGCCCACTTCGTTTCGAATGTTGATCAAACCGACATCGTGGAAACTCTGAAACCGCTCAACCCCGAGACTACCTTATTTTTGATCTCGTCAAAAACATTTACGACTCAGGAAACGATGACCAACGCCCGGTCGGCGCGTAACTGGTTTTTAAAAGCGGCGGTTGACCCGGCCAATATTTCCAAACATTTCGTGGCGATCTCGACTAATGTCGAAAAGGTTAAGGAGTTCGGCATAGACCCGGAGAACATGTTCGAGTTTTGGGATTGGGTCGGTGGCCGTTATTCCCTGTGGTCCGTGATCGGCATGTCCATTGCCCTATACATAGGCATGGACAATTTCGAAGAATTGCTGATGGGCGCGCATATCGCCGACGAACATTTCCGCAGTGCGCCATTCGAAAAAAACATCCCGGTCATCATGGGCTTGCTGGGCATCTGGTACAACAACTTCTTCGAAGCGGAAACCTACGCGATTCTGCCGTACGCGCAGTCCTTGAAATATTTTGCCGATTATTTCCAGCAGGGCGACATGGAAAGTAACGGCAAAAGCGCTACCATCAACGGTGAAAAAGTCGATTACAACACCGGTCCGATTATCTGGGGCCAACCCGGTACAAATGGTCAGCATGCCTTTTTCCAATTGATCCATCAGGGCACCAAGCTGATTCCCGGCGATTTCTTGGCGGCCGCGCAAAGCCAATACGACTTACCCGACCACCACGATATTCTGATTTCCAACTTTCTGGCCCAAGCCGAAGCGCTGATGCGCGGTAAAACCGAGGCGGAGGTTAGGGAGGATTTAAGCCATGAACCCAATCTGGATGACGCCCTGATTGCCTCCAAAATCTTCGAAGGCAACAAACCGTCCAACTCGTTTTTATTCAAAAAGCTGACCCCCAGAACCTTGGGTACCTTAATCGCGTTTTACGAACACAAAATCTTCGTACAAGGCGTGATCTGGAATATCAATTCCTTTGATCAAATGGGTGTGGAATTGGGAAAAGTGTTAGCGCGGGCGATTCTGCCGCAGCTGAAAAACGACGAGATGGTCACAGACCACGACAGCTCCACCAACGGCTTGATCAACGCTTATAAGCGCCTGCGTAAATAAGCTTAGACAATAGGCTGTTTTAGAAAACGAGCATTCTGTGTTTGGTAGGCAAGCCGTTTTCTAAACCTGAAGGTTGCAGCATATTTTCGCAGCCTTCAGGTGTCTTAACCCATTCAAGCATGCTTTGTCTGGTTAACCTTCCGGTTCGCGCCCCTCACAGGCGCACAAATTGATTCAAAAAACAAAAGCTATGCTGAGTGACTACTGAGCATAATCCCGCTTAGGGTATCGCATTGGGCTTGGTGTCATTCGGCTGTGTGCTCAACAAGACTTCGTGGATTACGGAAATGACGGACTCCGGCTTCTCCAGCGGAATGACGTGACCGCTATCTACCCAGCGTTGAATTGACCCCGGGTATAGCCGCGCAATATCCTTGCGTTTTTGATTGGCGTCGAGCGCCAGCGCAGAGGTATCCTCCAGAGGTTGCGCAGCGCTCAGCACTATGATCGGTCCGCCGCTATAGGGCGGGGCGGCCAATACTTCGTCACCGGTCAGGTCCAGGGCGGCCAGCTCTTGCTCGGCAGTTGCCGATGTCATCAAATCGAACAGCCAGCGCACCCAGAGCGGCCAGTTTTCGATTGCCCCGGCGCCTTTGAGTTGAGCAGGATGAGTGGAATCAACCAGAATCAAGGCCGCCACTTCATCTGGATGATGCCGGGCATACCATTGCATATACAACCCGCCCAGCGAATGCCCCACCAGCACATAAGGCGGCGTTAGGCCTTGGTTGACAAGCAATCCGCGCAACTCTTCGACGATATGCCGGCCGTCCCTCGCAGTGGCAGCCTCTTCGCTATTCCCGTAGCCGGCGCGGTTGTAAACCAAGGCCGTGTTATCGCGCGCTATCTTGGGATAAATTTCTGCCCACCCTTCTAAAGTCCCGCCCAGTCCGTTTTCGAAGATGACCGGTACAGTCTGGTGTTTGCTAAGCGCAAATTCCACCTGGCGGCCGGCGACTTCTGCCGTTGTTATGGCGGGGATGGTGGCGGAGCAGCCGCTTAGCCATAGCAGAAAACTGACCGTTATGGATGGTCTAAATTTCATCGGCCGCGTCCTCTGTCAGTTGAATTAGCGCTGGGTGTGTTTCTCGATGGTTACTGCGTCAATTGCCGGAAGCAATGATTTTGCCGGCGCTTGCCGCGAGCCAGCAAACCGGCCAGCCCCGCGCCGAACAGCCAAGCGGCGCCGGGCAGCGGTACCGCCGCGACATCGCCGTCGCGCACCGCCCAGACGTAATAATTGGTGCCTTTGCTGATGTAGTTTTGCATGCCGGTTGCGGTGCTCAGGTACCAGGCTTTGCTGGCGTCGCCACCGTAACTGGTGCCTAGCCAATAACCAAAGGATTGAATATGACTAAACAGACTTTCGTCGTCGGCAGTTGCCGGATCGTCGACGATGCCGTAGCCGGACTGCGGCCCGCCACGCGAATTGAGGGAGCCTTTGTTACCGAAGTCGCCGTAATAGAGATGCGCGAGCTCCGAACTGGCCGTGGAGACGTTGAATCCGCAATCGCTACCGCTGTATCCATAGTCGCAACCGGGCACTCCCAGGTCGTTGAAGGTCGGCAAGCGCCAATCGCTGTAGGTGGTGCCGCGCACACTGTCCGAGTAGCTGAGACCGTCCACCCAGACCACGGCGTTTTGCCAGCTCATCTTGCCTTCGGCGTCGAAGCCGCTGGTTTTGGCGTAATTGGCGTCCGCCAGCCAGGTGACGTTTTGCGCGCTATCGTAGATCAGGCCGCCGCCGCGGTCGAACAACTGGGCTTCGGCGCTACCGGTCGCTAGCGTGCAAAGCGCGGATAACCCGGCGCATATAGCTTTATGTTTCATCATTTTTTTCCAAAAAGTTAGTTATCGAAGGCATGTAAATACTCGTAAACCTGCCTAGCGGCACCGAGCTTAAGGGGCATTATCGGAAGGTGCGTGTAGTCAGGGAACCCTACCGGAGTAGGGTGTTGGCGCGTTAGGAAGTTTTGTTAACATGTATTTTTAATTCAACTATTAGAGCGATAATTTCAAGAGGAATTTACAATGAAACGCAGTCTGAAATGCCTTGCCCTGGGCTTAATGCTGCCGGTATTGCCGGCACACGCCAGTGTTTTGTATACGTTGGTGGATCTCATGCCGGAGAGCCCGTTAGTCAATTCGGGGGCGCGCGCTATCAGCGATGCCGGGCATGTTCTGGGTTTTACGGGGGATGGTGAAAGCTTTGTTTACAAAAACAATAGTGTGAGTTGGCTGTCCGTACCCAGATATGCAAACCCTACCGGGATTAATTCAAGCGGTGTGGTGGTGGGCAATTCTGCCGGGCGCGGGATTGTGTACAGTAATGGTGTCACGCAAATAATCGGGGGTTTCAGCGGCAGCCCTTATTCCAGTGTGGCCTACGGCATCAATGACGCCGGGCAAATAGTCGGCAGTGCGTGGAATGCCGAGGGCAATCAACGAGCCACTATTGCCGGTAACGGCAGCTTGACTGATCTGGGAACCTTGAATGGTGGCCAATGGAGTGCGGGGAATGCGATCAACAATAGTGGTCAGGTCACTGGCGAGAGTCAAACGCCTAATGGAGGTCACGCTTTTATTACCCGTAATGGTCAAATGGTGGATCTGGGCGCTTTTGCCTGGGGTGTCAGCAGAGGTTATGCCATCAACGACCTCGGTCAGGTGGCCGGCACATCCTATGTCACCAACAATGAAAAGCACGCTTTCATTACAACGCTTGATGACCACATGGTTGATATAGGTTTGTCCGGCTATAGCAGTGAGGCATTCGGTATCAATAATGCCGGACAAGCCGTGGGATATTTCGGCGACAATTTTGGTGGATCCAAACGTGCGTTCGTTACACTCAATGGCGTCATGACAGACTTGAACACACTGATTGCAGCCAATATCGGTTGGACGCTGATGACTGCTTACGATGTCAACAATAGTGGACAAATCGTTGGGGTGGGGATTGCCGCGAATGGCGTGCAACGGGCCTTTCTATTAAATCCGATTGCTGCTGTGCCCATACCCGCCGCCATCTGGTTGTTTGGTTCTGCTTTACTCGGTTTCGTTCCGCTGCGCCTGCGGGCTCGAATCTGAAAGCGCATGGCGGTTGTGGAGCTAACGCTTAGCTGCCACTTGGACAAGCAGCTCGTTACCCGGATGTAGCAAGGTTGCCGGGATTCTGAAGACGCGACAATTGGCTGCGCCTGCAAAAAACAACCCATAACACCGCGTTAATCTTGAGCGCTTTGGCCTCTGGAAGCCACCAAAGCGCCTTTGCTTACCTGCGTTAGGCATATTTTTCGCTCCTGTGCCCAGCGCTTCTATCAATCGGAGCGCTGGAGAATCAAAATGCTGCAAAAATTTGTAACGGTAACTTTCTTCTTGATCCTTTCCGGCTGTGCCACAACGGCAAGCAACCCTCCCGCCCAGGGAAGCAACAAAGCGGAAGGCAAAATATCAATGGCCATTGGCCGTGAAATGGGCAACTTCAAAATCACCCATTCACAGGCAACCGAAGCCCCCGCCGGTTATAACGGCATGCAGTACACCGTTAAAACTGACGATGGCGCGACCTTTAAATGTGAGATTTTAGAGCCGTCGGGGTTTGGTAAATTCGCGACCTGGGGCATGGCAAGCGGAGCGGACGCCATGTGCACCGATTTCACCAAAGGATCGAGCGACGTAGGCAAAACCAACAAGGCAAGTTGCAACGCTTTGCTGCAGGCGGCGGGCAAATGCTGAAGTAATACTCGACACGGAGCTCAAGGCGACGCTCCGTGCTCCTCTGCCGCAGCACCGATGGCTAGTGGAAGGTTATAAAACCGCATGTTAACGAAGGAGTATCCGGACACGAAAACCTGACTAACCGCGCCAAGTCTGGGCGGCAACATAATCGGAATAGCAAAATGGAAAAACCTTTTTCTAATCCCCGCCAAGACGGGACGGCTTGCTTCTCGGACATCAGTCCAGACGGTCAACTACGCCTACTGGACTTGAGTTTCGGGCGTATCGCCTTCGGTTTTGGCTTGATCCCCGTGGTCGCCGCACCGTTTACTGTCTGGCTGCATCAAATCGACAGGGACGCTCGCGCCTTTTGGGCTTGGGCCAGTATTTTTACATTGGTGGCGCTGGCCGTCCGTCTGTTGTTCCGCCGCTATCGGCGCGACTGCGCACAACTGGGCGCCGAACGGGCCATGCACCATTGGCTGCCCAAGGTGCATGCGCTGGCGCTGCTTTACGGATTCAGCCTGTCGGTACCGGTGATGATCATGTGCAGCGGCGACTATCCCTTCGAATTTGCGCTACTGTTTCTGGTCACCTGCGCGTCGATAGTGGCGGGCAACGCAACCCACCAGTCGCCTATCCTGAGTGCTTTCCAACGTTTCTTCGCTGCCAGTTGGGGCGCCTCGACACTGCTATTGCCGTGGGTATTCCCCGCACAATGGCCCTACGTAATGCTGTTGTCCGCGCTCTACATTCTGTCGATTTACAAACACGCGGTGCTCGTGCACCGGTTTTTTTTACAACAGATATTCCTGGAAGAAGGCTACCGCGCCGCCAAGGATCTAGCCGAAGCCGCATTGCGCGCCAAGAACCAGTTCCTGACCACGGCCAGCCACGACTTGCGCCAGCCGGTGCATGCCATGGGCTTTTTGATCGAATCCATTTCCCGCCGCAACCGGGATTTACTGTTGGGTCCCGCCTTGCAGGATTTGCGGCAAAGCGTGCAGTCGGTGACGCAGATGTTCAACTCGCTGTTGGATTTGTCCAGGATCGAGCTGGGCGCCCAGCCGGTCAATCTACAAACCGTGGCCTTGGACCCGTTGATGAACGACGTCGCGACGCTGTTCAGGGAAGAAGCCCGCGTCCGCCAAATCGAGCTGCGCGTGCGCGCCAGCGCCGGTAAAGCCTTGGTGCGCGCCGACCCGCTATTGCTGCGCCAGTCGATGATCAACCTGATGCAAAATGCCTTGCGCTATACCCAAAGCGGCGGCGTGTTGATGGCTGCGAGGCGGCGGAACGACAGCTGGCAGTTTGAGGTATGGGATACCGGCGTCGGCATCGCGGAAGATGACCAACAGCGGATTTACTCGCCATTCTTTCGTCCCGAGCATGCCTGGCGCATCGACAACGCCGGTCACGGCTTGGGCTTGGCGGTGGTGGCGCGTTGCGCCGATTTGATGGGCGCCAGCCAGGGTTTGAGTTCGCAGGAAGGCAGGGGCTCGCGGTTTTGGCTGCGGCTGCCGTCCGCGCGGATCGAGGAGCGGCGCGCGGTGGCGCGCGACCGGGATTTTGCGCCGGCCGGCCGTGGCGAAATGCTGAGCGGCCGTTGCCTGGTGATCGACGACGAGCCGCAAGTGCGTAACGCCTGGCAAGCCTTGTTGAACTCGTGGGGCGTGGAAACGGCTTGCGCCGCGTCCGCCAACGACGCCTTGGCCCTGCTCGATGCCGGCTTCGAACCGCAGGCCATTTTTTGCGACCAGCGCCTGCGCGCCGGCGAAAGCGGCTTCGAGTTGTTGCAAGCCTTGCTGGAACGCTGCCCGGACGCCGCCGGGGCAATGATCAGCGGCGAATTCAATTCGCCGGCCCTGGCGCAAGCCGAGCAGGAAGGTTACCTGATACTGCATAAGCCCTTGGACCCGGAGGCCTTGTACGCCGTGCTGAGCCGGCTATTGCCATCCAATCCGCTAACAGGGATAACCAAGAAAAATGCAATTGCCTAGTAGTAGTCTTGCCGGATGGCTGGGGCTGGCTTCCTCGGGTCTGTTGGCTTGGGGTAACTGGCACTACGCCCAAACGCTCCCCAACTACGACGCCATGCGCCAGACCATTAGCGAATTGGCTGCTTTCGGAACGCCATTGGCGGACCCAATCAATTACGGCCTTTTCCTGCCGGTGGGCTTGATGCAATGGCTGGCACTGGCTTGCCAGTACCGCATGCTCAAGCAGAACCGCACGCTACGCCGGGGCTTACTGGCGTTTTCCTGGGTGGGAACGGCTTATGTCTTTTGCGCGCTATTCCCGTGCGATCCCGGCTCTCCGCTGATGGGTTCCTGGCGTCAGCAAATTCATAACCTGTTCGGTGCGCTTGAATATCTGGGAGGCGGTTATGGCTTGCTGCTGTCTGGGCGTATTCCCGGCTCCCGCATCGCCATCCCTTTGAAAATTTCCGGCGTGCTGGTACTGACGGTTCTGGTGTTGCTGGCCATCCCTTTTCTGGCGGACTACAGGGGCCTGATTCAACGCATTGCCGAAAGCGTGTTGTTCGGCTGGTTGACGTTAGCGAGTGCTGTGCAATTGGCCCGCCTCTAGATTGACCCCATTGCAATCGCAAGGTAACCGAATAAAAGGCGCAAGTGGTATTAAACGTTACACGACCTTGATTCTAGCCAGGCTTTTTTCGTAAAGCTACCAAGCGGAAAAAAGTCCCGCGTCAGGCGGTCGATAAAGCAAGCGATGCAACCGACATTTGGCCTAGCGGAATCAAGCGGCTCTCAATTGAACCACGAAAATATTTTCAAAGCCGATTACCGGCTGCGCTAATGTTTGCCGACAGCCTGCTGTAGACGTCGAGCGAATTCGATGGATTTACCGTCGGCCGGCAGCGAGTCCGGTAAATAAATCTTAGCGTTCCAAATACTGCCATCATCCGCCTCTTTACTCATACATTGCTTTTTGCCATCCGCGTTGACGACGCATCGGCGCTGGTAACCGTTGGGAAGCGTATAGGTTTCCGATTCTTGTACGGGCCTGCTATCCGGCGCCTTAAGATTTTCCGGGGCAACCGCCAATTTGCGGCGATCGAACTTATTCCCCCCTGCAAGTTCGGCCGATTCTCGGGCGACTTGGCGCATATCGTCCAGTACCTTGGATAGGTCGAGTTTGGCAGGCTCGGGGTTTGCGGGATTCGCAGACCCGTCGGTCCGCGGCGCGGCGTTGTTCGTTTGTCGCGGCGAAGAGTCGCCATGATCAGGCAAAATCGGTGCCGGCTTTGGTGGCGTCCTTGATCTGCCTCCAGCCACCTTGGGCGGCGGGCTTAGCGGCAACTGATTTTGCCTGCCTTGTTCCGCTAAGCGTAGGATCTTGAATTCCACCGATAGCGCTGTCAAACGGTCCGCCGATTTTCTCGGCCGGTCTATATCGGTCAACGTCAACACTATCCCAAGATGTATCGACAGAGAGACGATCAGGCATAAGGCAAACCTGCGTGGCGCCGATTTGATCATTGGCATCAGCTATTGCCATTCTTGTAATGTGTTGCTAAGCGGCGTGTTGGTCTCGGAGGATGGGTTTCGACTGGACAAAAACAATAGATCGAGTTAACCATGGCGGGTAAAATCCAACCGCCCTAACTGGCTAGTTGGCTCGCGAGCTCACCCCGATAAACGCCTGATCGCTTCGGACATCGCATTTGAGCAAATAGGTTTGGCCTGCTTGTAAAACCAGGGTTTTCTTGGGTCTATGACTCGAAAATCCTTTAAAGCAATAGACTTGAATGTCGTACTCTCCAGGCAAGACATGAATCTCGCTGGGGTAGTCCGTAAAACCCGGCCAGCCAAATTCCTTTTGTTCGCCCGCGCCGTTGGCTTCGATCTTCGTATAGCCGATGATGGTCGCGTGATAGGCATCGGCAAAAGGGGTGCCCACAACACTTTGGATTACCGCAATCTCGTCAGCGCTAAGCGTGTCGCCCGCATATTGTTTGGCTGGCGTCATAAAACCGCATGAACAGAGCATGGACGTGGCAATCATGGTCATCACATTTTTCATGGATTCGCCTTGTCATTGCCGCGCAAACGTAAAGCACGCCCACCAAGGGTTAAAACAACCATAACCGGTAACAATGGAAAGTACGTTTTCATAGCGTCGCCTCTTTTTAATTGATAAACCTAAGGTTGATGTAACGGCATCGAATGTCTTATAAAATTCGCCATTTGCCGTATCTTCGTCATGGGCTGCTTTTATTGATTAATAAATCAGTGAGATCAAAAAGCGTTCTCCAAACAGCCGTTTTGCAGGGATGAAAATACCCGGAACCCTGATGAACGGCGACGAGCCTGGGCTGCATTATCGGAAGCGCGGTGCGGCGGCGTAACCCTACCGTAGTAGGGTATTGGGGCGCATCGGCTGTTTGTTAAGATGTAATTATTTTGCATGTTTTAGCGATAGCCTGGTTCGACGCAAAATGCCGAACCAGGCTATCGACCATGAGGGAGAGTTGAGCGTGACAAATTTGGCTAGCGCGTTGGTTATCGACGACCATCCGCTGTCGGCGAGCGGTATCGCCGATTTTTTGCTATCGCATTGCGGCTTTGGCCAGGCCCGGCCGGTATCCAGCATCGCCGAGTTTTGGGCGATTCTCGATGCCGCCCAGCCGCCGTCGTTGGCCGTGGTGGATTTTTGGCTGCCGGAAGGTGCGTCGCTGCCGTTGTTAGTGCAAATGAAACGGCAGTACCCAGCGACACGTTTGCTGGCAATCAGCGCGGACGACAATTCGGCCGTGTCGGACAAGGCACGCGAGGCCGGCGCCGACGGCTTTCTGCACAAGCAGGAAGCGCCGGAGATTTTCGGCCGTGCCGTGGCCGCGTTGCTACGGGGTGACACTTGGTTTCACAGCGGTCCATTTGCCGTGACAGGCAGCAATCAGCCGCTCAAGGAACTGCCGGTCACTGCTGCCGAGCTGGGTTTGACCGCCCGCCAAGGCCAGGTGCTGGCGATGATGCTGAAAGGCTTGCCCAACAAACGCATCGCCTTGAACCTGTCGCTGTCCGAGCAAACCGTCAAGGAGCACGTCACCGGTATTCTGGAACGGCTGGGCGCCCGCAACCGGATCGAGGTTATCACCATGCTGCGCGGCAAAAAACTGGAAGGCTCCTGATGCAAGCCACACTGGCCGATTCAACGGACAGCAAGCCGCTGCGCTTTGCCGACATCAGCCCGGCCGGCCAAGCTCGATTGCTGGACATGACGCATAACCGGCTGGTGTACGGGATCACCATTATCCCGTTTGTAGGCTTGCCCTTCGTGTACTGGAAGCATCAACTCGATCAAGACGTCTTGGGATTGCTGGCGTGGACGGTGTCGTATTTTCTGGTCGTGCTTGCCGTGCGCCTGCAACAGCGGCAATACTTGCGTGACAGGGCCAGCCTTGATCCGCATGCGGCAGTCGCCCATTGGCTACCCATCATTTTGCGCATGGCCTTGGCGCATGGGCTCGGCTTGGCGGCGCTGGTGCTTATCATCGCCGGTCGGGTCCCGTTCGAATATACCTTGCTGCTTTACATGAGTTTGGCGGCAATCATGGCGGCTAACGCCACCCACCAATCACCGGTATTCAGTGCGTTTCAGCGGTTTTTCGGTGCCGCTTGGGGCGGTTGCACACTGTTGACCCCATGGGCGTTTCCCGAGCATTGGCACTTAATCATGCCTCTGTGCGTCAGTTACGTCTTATCGATACACCGGCACTCGTCGATTGCCCATGGCTTTTTCCTGCAGCAAATAAAACTGGAAGAAGATAGCGCCAAGTTGGCCGAGAATTATCGGCGCGCCAAGGAGGAAGCCGAAGCCGCCTTACGCGCCAAAAACCAATTCCTGACCACGGCCAGCCACGACTTGCGCCAGCCGGTGCATGCCATGGGTTTTTTAATAGAATCGATTTCTCGCCGCAATCAGGAACCGAGTTTGCAGCCTGCATTGCAAGATCTGCAACAAAGCGTGCAATCGATTACACAGATGTTCAATTCGTTGCTGGATTTGTCCAGGATCGAGCTGGGCGCCCAGCCGGTCAATCTGCAAACCGTGGCGCTGGACCCGCTGATGAACGATGTCGCCACGTTGTTTCGTGAAGAGGCCCGCTCACGGCAAATCGATCTTAGAGTGCGGTTGAGCGGCGGCCGGGCCTTAGTCACCGCGGATGCCATGTTGTTGCGCCAGTCTATGATCAACCTGATGCAAAATGCCTTGCGCTATACCCAGCAAGGCGGGGTGCTGATGGCGGCGCGGTGGCGCAGTGCTTGCTGGCAGTTCGAGGTCTGGGATACCGGCGTCGGCATCGCCGAAGATGATCAACAGCGTATCTATTCGCCGTTCTTCCGCCCCGAACATGCCTGGCGCATCGACAACGCCGGACACGGTTTGGGTTTGGCGGTAGTGGCGCGTTGCGCGGATTTGATGGGCGCCAGCCAGGGCTTGAGTTCGCGGGAAGGCCGCGGTTCACGCTTCTGGTTGCGATTGCCGGCCGCCGCTCCCAGCCACGAGCGGTGGGCTATGGCGGCTGACCAGCCCGTCGCACCGGTCGAGCAAGCCGCAACGCTGAGCGGCCGCTGTCTGGTGATCGACGACGAACCGCAAGTGCGCAACGCCTGGCAAGCCTTATTGAATTCGTGGGGCGTTGAAACGGCGTGCGCCGCCTCCGCCAACGATGCATTGGCCTTGCTCGATGCCGGCTTTGAACCGCAGGCCATCTTTTGCGACCAGCGCCTGCGCTCCGGCGAAAGCGGTTTCGAGTTGCTGCAAGCCTTGCTGGAACGCTGCCCGGATGCCGCCGGGGCGATGGTCAGCGGCGAATTCAATTCCCCGGCTTTGGCCCAAGCCGAGCAGGAAGGTTACTTGGTGCTGCATAAGCCTTTGGACCCTGTGGCGTTACATGCCCTGCTGAGCCGGCTATTGCCGGCGGCCGACAATAACTACTCGTAAAAGACGCCAATTCGACAATCCCAAGCCTCAACAAATGGCGTTTATTTTGCTGGGTGCGATGGACACACACCCTAAAACCAGGAGTTTGCGATGAATATTTCGAACATAGGACCCAACCTTGCCGCTAGCCGCGCAGTCAGCGGAAAAACTTTGCCGTCGCCGGCAATCGCTAAAGCCGCCGAGGTAGCCGATCAAAGCCAAGCGCCGCGGACCGTCGATATGCGCCGGGTCTCGCTCAATGAAATCAACGCCTTGATCAAATCCGGCGTGGACGGTTTGCTGGATGTCGTGCCTTATATTCCCACCGCCACCATCAACTCCTCCGGCGCAGGGGATGCCGGCGACGTGAAGGTGGATTATTTGGGCCAGATCGAAGCGCAGATCGAATTTCAGAAAAGCCGTCACGAAGACACCGCTTTTCTGGAAAAAGTGTTGAGCAACGTTAAACGTCTCGACGGCATGGCCTTGCCGCCGAAACTGGATGTGATGGCTTGAGGCCCAGGACGCTGCCATCAACAGTTTAATAACCCAGTTCCAATCTATTTATCTTAACCATGGTGCTTGACCCTGACGCAACGTCACGCTCTATGCTGGCGGCACGCATAACGAAGGAGCCAAACCATGTTGCTTAAAGTGGGCGATCTTGCCAAACGCTGCGGACTGACGGTCCGTACTTTGCACCACTATGATAGCATCGGTTTGCTTAAGCCTTCCGCGCGTTCCGATAGCGGCTACCGGCTGTATAACCGGGCGGACATTTCCAGATTGCATCAAATTCAAGCCTTACGGCGGTTTGGGCTGTCGCTGGCCGACATCGGAGACATTTTGGCAAACCCCGGACTGAATTTAGCGACTATCGTCGAACGGCAGATTGAAGCCTTGGACCAGCAGATCGCGCAAAGTAAGGCCTTGCGTGACCGCCTGTCCGGCCTGCAACTGCAATTGATGCGCGGAGAAGAACCGGAGCTTGCCGATTGGCTAACCACATTGGAGATGATGACCATGTACGATAAATATTTTTCCGCCACCGACTTAAAGCGCTTGCCGCTACTGGATATAGACGAGACCTCCACCGCCGGCGAATGGGCGGCACTGGTTCAAGCGGTGCACGAAGCGATGCAGGCCGGGGTCGCGCCCGAGAGTGCCGAGGCCCAGGAATTGGCAAGGCAATGGATCAGCATGCTGGAACGCGACACCCAAGGCGATCCTCGGCTACTCGTTAAACTCAACGCCATGATGGTCGGCGAACCGACGATGCAAGCCAAAACCGGCGTGACGCCGGAAGTCGTCGCTTACATCCAGCGCGCGTTCATCGAGACCAAATTGACGATCTACGAAAAATACCTCGCAGCCGATGAATTCAGCTTTATGCGCGAAAACTACGGCAAGCGCGCCGACGAGTGGCCACCACTGATCGCCGCGATACGCCAACACAGGGAAGACAGCACACCGCCGAACGATTCGCGCATGCAGCAACTGGCGCGGACGTGGCTGGAATTGTTCCGCGCCTACGCCGGCGACGATCCGGAAACCCACGCCAAAATTCGTGCCGCGAACCAGGCTGAACCCTACCTGTTCTTTGGTACGTTTATCGACCAGCCGCTATTGGCTTATGTGTTTCAGGCGATGGCCGAACTGCGTCAAGCCCGATTGTCGGAGAGCTGTGTAGCCTAAGGTGAATGAGCAGGTTGGCCTTCTTTTACCGAACCCGGTGGCTCAGTCTAAGAATAAGTTGCTAACCAAAATGTGAGGCTGACAGAAGTGCGAAATCAACAACGCTCTTTGTTGTTTAGGAACAGTCCGAGGGGAGAACTTTTCCGAGAGTTTGGGCGGAATCGCCCATTAGCTCAACATCGCACTTCGGCTTCAGTGACCGCAGTGGAATGGATAGTCACCTAATAGCGTTTATGTCTGTACGACCTGAGCTGGTCTTGCGTAGCCTCGATGCAGCGTTAGCGGAATCGAGGGGCTCTTCTGACCGTTATCAGACGAACATCGACAATTGAAAGGCGTTGGTCTTCGAATCCTCGATTTCATCGAGGCTACTTGCTAGTGTTCTACTAACAATAAGCTACTAATAAGACTAGCTTCACACCTTGTTATTAATAACTCGCTGCAACATTAACTAGTAGGGATACCGAAATATGTATCCTAAATAACAACCACTAGTTCATATATGTTTATTTAGCACTCCGCTATCTACTGTTAACAGAAAAATCACCTTATTGACCAATAACGAATGCCGCAATACACTATATGTGTTTGTTTTTATTGTATTATTTAATTTTAAAAAGGTAATTGCTATGGCTTTCTTAACCAAGGTTCTGAATAAAAATGTTAAACATCCATTCTGTTCTTGGAAAACCGCCTGTCTGAATTCTGAAGCATTTTCGCATATCAATGGAGCAGGCCCATTCGAAGAATATACTTGGAATGGAGATTATCTGGATGCAGAGCCAAGCGCTGGTTACGCAGAAAATATACATGAACGACATAAAGGGCTACAAGTTGAGCTGTATGAAGATAAAATTGCAATAACCTTAGTGAAATCTGGCTATGGTTTTGTTAAAGGTTACATGTATCCTAAAGAATACTTTTCGTTAGTTGAAGATCAAGTATTCAAAGTAAAGCTTGAAAAATATGAGAATGGGGAGCGTATTAGAGAGCATCTATCAAAATTACAACAGCTTAAAAGTGAATATCCAAAAGAGATTTTTAATTTAATTAAAAAAATCTCAAATAATTAACCCTTCAGGGCCGTTGGCTGGGTGGAGAGCCAGCGATACTCAGCTTTAATGGCTTCTAGCTGGGTTTCATTATCATTCAACCCAGCCTACTTCCACAAACCAGATTCAGATTAGTATCCATTAGCGGTCATTGGGAAGCTCAACTGACTGTCGCTTTAGGCTCGACTACCGATTTTAACGCCTCAAAATCAACGACTTTGGATCGAATCGTCTGCAAGATTATTTAATCGATACGGTTTATCAGTAACTTTTCCGCTTGCCGAAAATTCAAACCCAAAATACCCGATTTTTGCATGGATTGCTTCAGCGAATAGGCCAGCGTCGCGGCAAGTACTCGGGAATAGTAAGGCAGGGTTTCCATATAGACCGGCAATACATCGTCGATTTTTTCGGCTTGTTGCAGTGTCTGTTCCAGTTGCCGGCGCTGATCCGCAATCTCTTGGATAAACGCACCGTCATTGGCGCAAGCCTCGGATAAGGCCAAAGTCCAGGTTAAATCCGACTGCAATTCGCAAGTGCCTATGAATCGGCCGGACTGGCTTGACAGCCATTGTTCCGGGGCAATCAACGACAGGCGGTATTGCTCATCCTTAAAATACATCCAATACGCTTGCCCCGTGGTCGGTTTAAACCGAATTTGGCTATTGAGAACAAACAGAGAGGTAAATAAATCGCTGCTGATCTGCTGAATGGTTTTGGCGGGGGCAATCAGCTGCTTTTTGGCTTGCTGCAAACTTTCCAATACAGCAACAGCTCCCTTTCCCTGAGGATTGGCCGGTTTAATTGTTAAATTCATCATTCCAAGTATTCGCTAAGTTTACAAAAACAGTATCCAGCAGGTTTAATCAACGCAGAGAATTCGAACGATCATTGATGGTTTTCCCCTCATCCTAGCCTTCTCCCGGAGGGAGAAGGAGAGTTTATATCACGCCTATAGCGATGAATCACCGAGCGGCGGCAATCGGGTATAGTCTTTGTTTTCAAAGCCTTTCCAAATCCTCTAACACTGTTTCCGCGCGCCGGGCTATCGCCTCAAGCTCAGCCGCCGCAAACCGGTCCAGATTGCGATAGACCATACTCAGGCGCGAGTTGTGATTTAGCTTGTCGCGATGGCGGATAAAAAAATCCCAGTACAGCGCATTGAATGGACAGGCTCGCTCGCCAGTGCGGGCTTTTTTGTCGTAGTGGCAGCCCTTGCAATAATCGCTCATCCGGTCGATGTACGCGGCGCTGGATACATAAGGTTTGGTGGCCAGTAAGCCGCCATCGGCAAACTGGCTCATGCCCAGCGTGTTGGGCAATTCCACCCATTCAAAGGCGTCGATATACACGCCCAGATACCAACGATGCACGGCTTCCGGTGCCAGGCCCGCCAGTAGGGCGAAATTGCCGATTACCATTAGCCGCTGGATGTGGTGAGCGTAAGCATATTGCAGCGATTGGCCGGTGGCTGCTGCCAGACAATTCATCCGGGTTTCGCCGGTCCAGAACCAGACGGGTAATGGTCGGTCATGGTCGAAATAATTGTGCGCGGCATAGTCCGGCATCTTTGCCCAATACACGCCGCGCACATATTCGCGCCAACCGAGAATCTGCCGGATGAAGCCTTCGGCTGCCGCCAGTGGCGCATGGCCTTGGCGATAAGCCTGTTCGGCGCGTTCGACCACTTCACGCGGATTGAGCATTTTGGTGTTCAGCGCAAACGACAGCAGCGAATGAAACAGCCGCCAACTGCGCCGGCTCATCGCATCCTGAAAATCGCCGAACTGCGGCAGGCCGTCGGCGATAAAGGTGTCTAGTTGTTGCAAGGCTTCGGTGCGATTCAGCGGCCAGCGGAAATCATCGGCGTCGGCTACGCCGAAACTATTCACGCCAGCCGCGAGGATGCTTTGCCAAATTGCTGTGTGGTAGTGGCGGGGCCGAGTGTCAGTGGGTATCGGCGGCGTGCCGGGCCAGGCTTTGCGGTTGTCGTGGTCGTAATTCCATTGTCCACCCATCGGGCGCTGATTGTCTGCCAGTAACACCCGGTGTTTGACGCGCATGCGCCGATAGAACATTTCCATCAGCCAATGCGGCCGAGAGCCAAACAGCTCTGCGGCTTCCTCGCGCTGGCTATAGAAATGCTCACTGTCGCAGGCTCGGTTGCTGATGGCCAACTGTTGGCAATAGCTGCGCAATTGCTGATCCAAACGCCATTCGTCGGGGAGTTGGTATTCCAAATGCTTAACCCGATACTGCGTAATCAACGCATCCAAATTGGCAGTCAGCGATTGGCGGTTGCCGCTATCGTCAATTGGCAGGTAGTGCACGCGATGGCCTTGGGCCGACAAATGCTGAGCAAAATCGCGCATTGCCGCAAAAATGCCGATGATTTTTTGCGCATGATGCAAGACGTAATCGGTTTCCTGGCGGATTTCCATCAGCGTATAAACCACGTCGCCATTGGTTTGCCCAAACCAGCTGTGCCGCGGATTTAACTGGTCGCCCAGAATGAGCCGCAAGGTCGTCATGCGGTTTTCGCCGTGCCGCGTTGCCGGCGGCAACGCTCTGAACAATATTTCACCGTATCCCAGTCTCGGGCCCATTTTTTACGCCACAAGAAGGGGCGACCGCAGACTGCGCAGAGCTTGGCAGGCAGCAAGGCTTTTTGGTGCATTAAAAATCCAGCTGGGTTTGTACCCAGTCGCCGGCTGCGGCTTGGGTTGGTCGGCGGCGGGTGGGCTGCTTTCGCGAGCCGTGTTTCTCGACGATAGCCGCCTTGGCGGCTTTCACGTCGGCGCGGCCTCGCACTTGGTAAAGACGGGTTTTGGCCTGCCGGGTAGCGGATTCCAGATCGACCAGCGGTTCGGCAATATCCACACCGACCCTCACGCCGCATTGTTGTTGCAGTTTTACCGGCATCCGCCAGGGTTCGAATAGCCATTCTTTGGGCACGCTGCGTAAGGCCGGCAGCCAATGTCTGACAAAATGGCCGTGCGGATCATGGTCGCGGGCCTGTTTGATCGGGTTATACACCCGCGTGGTGTTAATGCCGGTGGTGCCGGCCTGCATTTGCATCTGGCTCCAGTGGATGCCGGGTTCGTAATCCAGAAACTGCCGGGCCAGCCAAGTGCCGACCGGTTGCCAATGCAGCCACAGCGGATAACTCGCTACCGATACCAGCATCGCCCGCATGCGGAAGTTCAGCCAACCGGTTTGCTGTAGCATCGCCACACAGGCATCGACCAACGGCCAACCCGTCTGGCCTGCGCTTAAGGCCTGAAAATGCACCGGATTCCAGTCCGCTTCGCGCAGGCCGTCATAGCCGCGATGCAGATTGGTAAACTCCAGTTCCGGTTCGCTCTCCAGCTTTTGCATGAAGTGGCAATGCCAATACAAGCGGCTGATGAAGGCCGTCAAACCGGCACGACGGGCATCGCCGCGCGGTAAAGCAGCCAACTGGCGGCGGGTGGCTTGCACGATCTCCCGTAAACTCAAACAGCCGAAGGCCAAATAAGCAGAAAGCCGCGAACAGGCCGTTGGTGCGGACAAGGGCGAGGAGATGCCGCCTCGGTAAGAGTTGCAACGAGCGAATAGAAAATCGCGCAAGGTTTCGATGCCTTGGCGGCGGCCGCCCAGTTGTCTTAGCGGCAGGTCGGGCTGAAGTAAGCCCAGAGCTTGCGGATCGGGCAAGATCGGCGGTTGAGGTGCTGCTAGCCAATCAGAAGAGGGAGGTTCCAGGCAGGGTTCCGCCATCAGCGCTTCCCAATGCGCTTTCCACAAGTCTCGATTTTGCAAGCGCCGCACCACACCGAATTGCGCAAATTCATACCATTTTAAGCTGCGCGCCCGGCACCAGCGTTGCACGGCCAAGTCGCGCTGAAAGCTCAGCCAGTTGCCGGTTTCCTGATGCGAATACACAGCCAGGAAGGGCGCTTCCTGCCAAAGCCGGTCCAATACTTCCAGCGCCTCGCCCACTTCGATACGCAAACCGCCGCCGCGTTTACGCAAGGCTATGTCCAAATCAAGCAGGCTTTCGCGTAGAAATTGGTAGTGTTGCGTGGCAACGTCGTCGGCCGCCCACAAGCTGGGTTCGATGATGAACAAACACAGCACCGGCGCGTTGCGGCTGGCGTAAAGCAGCGGTGCATGGTCGTGTACCCGCAGATCGCGCTTGAACCAGACCAGGTTGTAGCTCATCGCTTAATGCCAGCCCTGGCGCCAGCTGTTGGTGTCGCGTAAATCCCGCCACGGCATGATTTGCACCCTTTTGCTAAACACTGCCTCCAGTTCGATCATTTCCAACGGCGCGTCAGGGTCGTCCGGCAGCAGTAATTTACTGACGATAAAGTGTTTTTCTTTGTGTTGCGGTGCAACGGCGGTCCATTTGCTGAGCAGTAATTTGTTCGGGTTCAGCCTGGGTGATTTGGCGGTCGGCATGGCTTGGTCTGCTTAAGGAATATAGCTTCCGAGCATACCAGCCGATCCCGAAATGGCGAGATCGGCGCCATGCCGAAGAATCAATTTCCTGGCTGTAAGGTTACTTCGACTTCCCGCTTATTGCCGTTATTGACGACCTGGATTTTCACGACATCGCCAACCTTCTGGTCGTCCAGGCGGGCGAACAGTTTTGAGAGCGTATCGACGTCCTTACCGTTAATGGCGACGATGATGTCGCCCGGCACCATCCCGTTGGCAGTTATCGATACGCCTTGTAAACCGGCTTTCTCGGCCGCCGAACCGGGTTGCACTCGCAATACCGCGACGCCGGCCGTGCCGGTCAAAGCCGCCAATTGCTCGTTCATCTGTTGGTCTATTTCGATACCCAGGGCCGGGCGGATGTATTTGCCTTGTTTAATCAGTTCCGGCACCACCCGCATCACCGTATCCACCGGCACCGCGAAGCCGATGCCTGCCGAGGCGCCGCTCGGGCTGTAGATTGCCGTATTGATGCCGATCAGCCTACCAGCGGAATCCAGCAGCGGGCCGCCGGAGTTGCCGGGATTAATGGCCGCGTCAGTTTGAATTAAATGTTCGACGGCCGGACCTTCCTGACCGCCCAGGGAGCGGTCCAGCGCGGAGACGATACCGCCGGTCAAAGTCCAGTCCAAACCAAATGGGTTACCGATAGCGAACACTTTCTGCCCGACTTTCAGATCGCGGCTGGTGCCGACCGGTACCGGCGGCGGCCGTTTGAAGCCGACGCCGATCTTCAACACCGCAATGTCATGCACCTGGCTGGCGCCGACCAGAGTGGCCTTGTAATCGCGGCCGTCGGCCAGTTTTACCGTGGCTTCGTTGGCGCCGGCGATGACGTGGAAATTGGTCACCACGTGGCCGGCTTCGTCCCAGATAAATCCGGAACCGGTACCCTTTGGCACTGAAAATACGTCGCGGGTCCAGACATTGCGCACCAGCGCGGCGGTGCTGATGTAAACCACCGAATCTCGCGATTTTTCGAACAGTTCGATGGTGCTTTTTTCGTCCGCTGCCAAGTCGCCGCGCGCGGCGACGGTTCTGACCGGGGCGGATTCGGTCGCCGGTGCTCCCGGCTGCCAATGCCAAAGCAATATCAGCGCTGCGGCGACTGCACCGGCGGCGAATACACGTTTAATGAATACATCGGGCGAATCGGGATGATTGGGATGTTGCATGTCGGCCTCCGGTTTGTTGGTTCCTACCCAGAATCGTGCGAACAGATCAATACTGTTTTAAACGGCGGCAGCGCGGGATATTCAATTCCACTGAGCCGCTACGACGGCAAAATGGGAGCGCGTTTAGCAAATTTCAAGCGAGTCAGATACGTGTGTTTTTAATCAACAGTGGATTTAGGAACTATCGTCAATTCGCAAAGTCTCGAAAACGCCTGGATCGTTTGCTACTGGATAGGAGTGATCATCATGAAACGAGTTAAAAACACGATAAAACTCGCCATATTTGCCGTTTTGAGTATGGGATTAACAGGTGCCGCTATTGCGGAACATCATGAAAATGCCACGCTCAAAGCGCCATTGCAAACCGAGGAAGAATCTGAAGTGGAGCTTTACGATTACCACTCGGGTGTGACGTATACCGGTACGCTACAACGTTTTATGTTTCATCGGCATTTGGAAAATGTAGCCGAAGAGCCCGAGAATAGACATTCAGAATCGACGCAAATAAAGTAAACAGGCTGTGTAATTGAGAGTTGAAGACAGTTTAGGCAGGCATAATCAATAAAAAAGCCTGCTCGCCAAAGCATAAAAGAGTTAAGAGGGTTGTTATCAAGGTACTTTACGCATCAATAACTGCAAGCGGATCCAGGCAATCGGCAGGCAGCTATTCGACACGCTAGCAGATAGGCCAATAGAACAAATTGTTCGGGTCGGATGTATTATCGGTTTTTCGATTGCTGGCGTCTGGCCTTGAAAAAATCGCTGAGCAGTTCCGCGCAATCCGCCTCCAGAATCCCCCCGGTCCATTCCACGCGATGATTTAAGAACGCCGCGTCGCTGAGTTGCAGCGCATGGCAGACCGCGCCGCGTTTGGGATCGTAAGCGCCGAATACCAGACGTTTGACGCGGGCGTGGGCGATGGCGCCCATGCACATCACGCAGGGTTCCAAGGTGACGTAGAGCGTGGTGTCAATCAGTCGGTAGTTGTTTAAGACTTGGCCGGCCTTGCGTAGCGCGACCATTTCCGCGTGGGCGGTGGGATCGTTGCTCTGGATGGGTTGGTTCCAGCCTTCGGCGATGCAGCGGCCTTCATAAACCAGCACGGCGCCGACCGGCACTTCGTCTTGGCTTTCGGCGCGCTGCGCCAGACGGATGGCATGGCGCAGCCATTCCTCGTCGGTCATGTTAAACCGTGGCTTTATTCAGGCGGTCGTTGACCGCTGCCCAGGCTTCGTTGTCGGGCGGTTGCTCGATCAAGATGGTATCGAGCTGCAGATTATCCAACGCGCGTAACGAGCTATACAAAGCCGGTTCGTAAAGCTCGGCATCGGCCGGTAATCTGAGTAAATGCAGGCAGGGAATTTCGGCGATTTCCGTGCTGAAGGCCAGAATGCCGATGTGTTTGCCTTGCGCGCACAAATCGTCGGTCATTGCGATCAGGGTGTCGGCCGGGCACAGCAAGGCCATGGTATTGGGCGCGTAATGCACCGCCATCATGCCCGGCGCCCGAATTTTGGTTTGCGACGACAGCCGAATGTCGGTATGCAGTACGGCTTTCAGTTGGCTGCGGGTAATCCGGCCGGGTCTGAGGATGGCGGGGATGCCGTCGCTGAGATCGATAATAGTCGATTCCACGCCCACCGAACAAGCTCCGCCGTCCAGGATGCAACCCACGCTGTCGCCGAGTTCTTCCGCGACATGTTCGGCTTGGGTGGGGCTGATATGGCCGAAGCGATTGGCCGACGGCGCCGCGATGCCGCCGCCGAAGGCTTGCAATAATTGCAGCGCGACCGGATTGGCCGGCACCCGCAAACCCACCGTATCCTGACCGCCGGTAACGGCGGCAGGTACGGTCGATTTTTTATTCAATATCATGGTCAGCGGGCCGGGCCAGAAGTGTTCAGCCAACCTTAATGCCGCCTCCGGCACGGCTTCCGCCCAATCGTTGATTTGCGCGGCGCTGGCGATATGCACGATCAGGGGATGATCGGCCGGCCGGCCTTTCGCGGCAAATATTTTGGCAACCGCATCGGGATTGGCGGCATCCGCGCCCAGTCCGTAAACGGTCTCGGTCGGAAAGGCGACCAAATGCCCCTGCCGTAATAGCTCGACGGCGTGGCGGATGGATTCTTCGGTGACGGGTTTAGGATTCAAAGTAATCAGGCGAAAGATAAAAATCTAAAAAGACGAGCAGCCGGCATAATTGTAGTGGCGAATTCATTTGCCAAAGTAAACAGCTACAAATATATGAAAGCCATCCTCACGGCAAACACGCCATTTTACCTTTCGCCTTTAGTCTTTTCTCCTAATTAATTTCGACCAGCACCTCATTAGGGTTAACCGCATCACCTTTTGCCACATAAATGGCTTTGACGATGCCGGCTATCGGCGCGGTGATCTCGGTTTCCATTTTCATGGCTTCAGTCACCAGCAAAGATTGACCGGCATTGACTTTTTGACCTTCCTTGACCAATACGTCGATGATATTGCAGGGCATGCTGGTGACCACATCGCCCGGCTCGCTGGGGCGGCGGCGTTTGCTGGCGATGGCACTTTGCACCGCGCCTTGGGCGCCGCCGTCTAGCACGATTTCGTCCAGGGTTTCGATGACGATTTCTTCCGGCATGCCGTCTACGGTGAAGTAAAAATGCCGCAAACTCTGGTTTTTCGGGCCTGCGCCAGTCACTTTGACGTGATAGGACTCGCCGTGCAGTGCCACGTTGAATTCGGTGGGGGCTTTTTTCACTTCGGCGGACGCCGGGGCTTCGTCCAATTCCAAGGGTTCGGCGACCAGACTGTCGGTGGAACGCAGCTCCAGAAATTGTTTACCAATTTCCGGGAACATCGCGAAGCTCAGCACGTCTTCGTCATTCATCGCCAGGTGGGCGATTTCGTTGCGCAGATGCTCGAATTCCGGTTTGAGTAAATCTGCAGGACGACACTCGATGACTTCTTCCTTGCCCACTGCCTTGGCTTGCAGTTGCGGATTGACCGGTGCCGGCGCTTTGCCGTAGCCGCCGTGCATGTAACGCTTCACCTCGTTACTGATGGTTTCATAGCGCTTGCCGGTCAGCACGTTCAACACGGCCTGGGTGCCGACGATTTGCGAGGTGGGCGTGACTAATGGCGGGTAGCCTAAGTCTTTGCGGACTTCGGGAATTTCTTTGTACACCTCGGCCATGCGGTCCAGGGCATTGCGTTCTTTTAACTGGTTGGCCAGGTTGGAGATCATGCCGCCAGGCACTTGAAAGATGTGAACGCGGGTGTCGATGCCGGTAAATTCGCTTTCGAAGCGGCGGTATTTTTTTCGTACGTCCAGAAAGTACTGATTCACTGCTTGCAGTTTATCCAAATCCAGGCCGGTGTCGAAATCAGTGCCGCGGAGAGCGGTGACCAAGGACTCCGTCGGCGGATGGCTGGTGCCGCCGGCCCAAGATGACAGGGCGGTATCGACGTGCTCACACCCGGCTTCTATGGCTTTGAGTTGACACATTTCCGCTAAGCCAGCCGTAGCATGGCAATGCAAGTGCAGCGGTAAATCGACGGCATCTTTCAGGGCCTTGATTAATTCGCCGGCAATATAAGGTGTCAACAAGCCCGCCATGTCTTTAATGGCAATCGAATCGCACCCCAAGTCGGCTAAGCCTCTTCCCAATTTGATAAAACTGGCGATGTCGTGTACCGGACTCGTGGTGTAGCAGATGGTGCCTTGGGCGTGCTTGCCTGCAGTTTTGGTGGCCTCGATAGCGGTTTCCAAGTTGCGGATGTCATTCAGTGCGTCAAAGATACGGAACACGTCCATGCCGTTGCGCGCGGCCGTTTCGACGAATTTACGCACCACATCGTCGGAATAATGCCGGTAGCCGAGCAGGTTTTGGCCGCGCAGCAGCATTTGCAGGCGGGTATTGGGCAGCGCGGCTTTCAGTTTGCTTAGCCGTTCCCAGGGGTCTTCCTTTAAAAAGCGCAGACAGGCGTCGAAGGTGGCGCCGCCCCAGCATTCCAGCGACCAATAGCCGATGTCGTCCAGCATGGCGCAGGCCGGCAGCATGTCTTCGGTGCGCATGCGGGTGGCGATGAGGGATTGGTGGGCGTCGCGGAGGATAACGTCGGTTACGTAAACTTTGCTCATTGGGGTTTCCTTGGGTTCACAGGCCAGTATGGGAGGCGACAACCGCCGCCAGCACGCTGGCCAGAATTTCCGGTCGCGGCTTGTTGGAATAATTGATCAGGTCGGGATTGGCTTCGACAAAGCCGGTGTTGAACCGACCGCGGCGAAAATCCGGATGACCGAGAATTTTTAAGTAATACGGAATCGTGGTTTTGATGCCGAACAAGCCCATATCTTTCAAGGCTCGCTCGCCCCGATTTATCGCGTCTTCCCAGGTCATCGCGCTGACGATGACTTTAGCCAGCATCGAGTCGTAAAAGGGCGGGACTTCGTATCCGGTATAAATTGCGGTGTCTGTACGCACGCCGGGGCCGCCGGGGGCGTAGTAACGGGAAATGTGGCCGAAGCTGGGCAGGAAATTGTTTTTAGGGTCTTCGGCGTTGACGCGGAATTGAATCGCATAGCCGCGTCTGACGATTTCTTCCTGCTTGAAACGCAGCGGCAAGCCGGCGGCTACGCGAATTTGTTCTTCGACAATGTCCACACCGGTGATGGTTTCGGTGATGGTGTGTTCAACTTGCACCCGGGTATTCATTTCCATGAAATAAAAACGGCCGTTGGCGTCCAACAGAAACTCCACGGTGCCGGCATTGGTGTAACCGACCGCTTTCGCCGCCATCACTGCCAAGCCTCCCAGATACTGGCGTTGCGCTTCATCGAGTTGCGGTGATGGGGCGATTTCGATCAGCTTTTGGTTCCGCCGCTGCACCGAGCAATCGCGCTCATAAAGATGGATGGTGTTGCCGAAATGGTCCGCCAATACCTGCACTTCGATGTGGATCGGATTGACCACGCATTTTTCCAAAAACACGTCGGCGCTGCCGAAGGCCTTGGTGGCTTCGGAAATTACCCGCTGATAGTTTTGCCGCAGTTCGTTGGGGGTGTCGCAACGCCGGATGCCGCGCCCGCCGCCACCTGAAGTGGCCTTCAGCATGATCGGATAACCGATTTGTTCGGCCACCTGCAAGGCATGCTCGACGCTATCCAGGTTACCGTCCGAGCCCGGCGTGACGGGTAAACCGGCGGCTATCATCGCGCTGCGGGCTTCGGTTTTGTCGCCCATGCGTTGGATCACTTCGGCGGAGGGGCCGATAAACACCAAGCCGCGTTCCTGGCAGGCTTTGGCGAACTGGGCGTTTTCTGACAGGAAACCGTAGCCGGGATGAATGGCGTCGCAGCCGGTGCGCAAGGCTAAATCTACCAAGCCGTAGATGTTTAAATAGCCGGCCAGCGGCTCGCTGCCGATGTAATGCGATTCGTCAGCTTTTTTGACGTGCAAGGCAAAGCGGTCGGCTTCCGAATAAATAGCCGCTGAACGAATGCCCATTTCCGCGCAGGCCCGAATGATTCGGACAGCAATTTCGCCGCGATTGGCGATCAGTATTTTGCGTAACATGATGCTCCCGAGTCTTAGTGTTCAGTCACTTGCCTACTACTCTAACAATTTATGGCTATCTTTCAACAAGAAAACCGCCGTTTGCCGATGGGAGATTAGCCTTTAGCTTGGGTGGTGGCGGTGTTGCCGGCCACTGGATTCAGACAGAAAATACTGGTTATTTCCGCGATGTTGGCTACTACGACTTTGATGAAGTCGCTAGCCGCTAAGTTGTTGTGTTAGCAGCATTTAATTGGCTTTTTGTGGCTTCTATACCAACAAGTTTAAAGGGTGGATGGGAAATGTTGATATAAAACAGCCTCTTGCAATTGGCACGCATAGTGCTATCCTCCTGTGTATGGATGCCTATACCATAAGCCGTTGCCAGCCGTAATCGGTCCGGTTTGTGCGAATAGGGTTTCACCTCTTAACTAATTGATTAATTCTGGGGTTTTAATATGGACACAAACAAGCCGTTACTTTCCGCGTTATTTTTTATTGGTCTATCGTTTTGGGGGATACAGCTTGCGCAAGCAGCTACGACCGAAAATACGTTAAACCCGCTCGAATCCTTCCAAACGATTTTGCCGGATTTGCCAAGTGCTTACCAGGAGCAGCCATTGAATCCAGTAGCGGATAAGCCCTTGCAGGACTATGCGCTCACACTGTTTACACGGGTCAAGACCCGTGCGGTCGTAACATTTCAGCAAGCCTTGTCGGACATAGCAGGGCTTGGCGATATGGTTTCGCAAATGGGTTTACTTGGCCTGCTTGGCACGGTTTTCCAGCCAGTGATAGACGAAAGCAAAACAGCTGAATTGAAAGCCGCCTTACCCACGGCGGCCTGGTTTTTTCTCAGCGGCATGCTGGGTGTTCTGGGCTTGAAAAAACGCAGCAATTTGCTGGATACCAAAGCGGTTTTGAATTCAGTCCGGTAAGCGCCGTTATAGATGTGCTGAGGGTTTGGGCAGTGCGCGTGTTGCCCAAGCCTCAACTTTTCCTGCTCCTTCAATCCTGTTATAACGACGCTGTCGTTTGGTATTGCAGCAAGTTTGCACCGATAATAGTTTTCGATTGTCGCTGATGCCTTTGCTAACGATAGTTAGGCCTGGCTAATCATTTCCTGCACTTTTTCGAGAAAGCCTATGTCCGCTGTTGCAGACCATTTTGTCTATGGACCTATCCAACCGGCGGATATTCCGGATTGCATTCGGATTGCCGTTGCCAATTTCGAGGAGTTTCAGCAACACCCCGAATACATCCAGCAGTGGTTCGAGCGCCGTATCGCGCATAACCCCTGGCAGAACGCTTTGCCGTGCGTCGGCGTCGGGGTTTGGCACAATGGGAGTTTGGCCGGTTTCCGGGCCATGTTCGTACAACCCTGGTGGTTGAACGGCGAATCCGTAACGCTTGCCTTCGGTTCCAATACCTGCGTCGATGAACAGTTTCGCGGGCAGGGCTTAGCCACCAAGCTGATCGAACACAGCCTCGAATTTGCCCGTTTCAACGGCACGGTGACTGCCGGCGTGATTACCCAGAAAGCCTTCAAAAAATGCGGCTTCGTACCGATCGGCGGTAGCGATAACGACTTTTATCGTTTGCGCGTCGGTTATCGCGGCTCCTGGGAGAAACGCGCCGGCAAATCATTGGGCTATTGGTTGGGCAGCCTATTTGACATCAACTTGCGCTTACGGAATGTCAAATTGCGTAGCGGCGGTTTTACCTTAGCGGAGGTTTGGCATTGCGACACCGAGTTTGATGCGTTGTGGGAGCGGGTCAAAGCGGGCTACACCTCTTGTCTGGAACGTAGTAGCCGCTACTTGAATTGGCGTTTATTCGATTTTCCGACCTGTCCTTTAAGGCTTTTCGCGCTGCGCGACGCTGCCGGCAAATTGCGCGCTTATGCCATCTGGCATCAGCAAAGCTTTGGAGAGGCTATCAGCATGGCCGTACTGCGCGATGTGTTTTATCCCTTGGACGATGAGCCGGCCTTACAGACCCTGTTGTATTACCTATTTGCTTATTGGCGGGAGAACGGGGTTAGTTGGGGGAGCCTGGAAGTCGCCTCGCCGTCATTGATTAGTCTGTTCCGCAGTCTTGGCTATGAAAAGGTGCCGTCGCGCGGTAATCGGTATTGGATCTACAGTGAGCCGCCGCTAGCCGACAATATTTTGCAAAATTGGTACCGCAGCGGGATCGATGGCGATTATTTTGATCATCCACTGTAATATTGCCCAATCCAACATTCTAAATTCGGTCTGCCGCCTATGTTAAACGCCTCCGTGATTATCAGCACCCGCAACAGAGCGTCGATATTGCCGCGCTTGTTCGACGCATTGGCCGCCATGCGCCTGAATAACGAGACCCGCTGGGAATTGCTGATGGTTGATAACGGCAGCAGCGACGACACCGTTGCGGTGATCTCTGCCGAAGCTGAGCGTGGTCGGTTGCCGGTGCATTGCGTCTCGGAGCCGATTCCCGGTAAGTCCCGCGCTTTGAATCGCGCCATCAAGCAAGCGCAAGCTGAGTTATTGGTGTTCACCGACGACGATGTCGAACCGCAGGCAACTTGGTTGCAGGCTTACATTGATGCCGCCGCGCTGCATCCGGAAATCGACGGTTTTGCCGGCAAAGTATTACCCAAATGGCTGGGCGACATCCCCGCCTGGCTGCATACAGAAGGTGAGTTTGCCTTGCCGCGCGGCATTACCAATACCCGCGATTTTGGTATGTCTCAGCAAATTTTGGATGAACAGGTGATTCCGGGTGGCGTCAACACCGCGTTAAGAGCCGAGGCCGTAGCCAAAAACGGCTGGTTTCGCGAAGAACTGGGGCCGGGTACCTCGGTACCGTTTACGGAAGACACCGAATACATGGGCCGTTTTCGGCGTGGTGGCGGCGAGTTTTGGTATGTGCCGGAAGCATTGCTGTATCACTGCAACATCCCGGAGCGGATGACTAAAGCCTATGTCTGCCGCTGGATGTTCGACGTGGCCCGCTGTCAGGTGCTGGCTTATGCCGATGTACCTGCCGGGAAGAACATAGCCGGTATCCCGCTATATTTGCTGCGGCATTACCTGAGCAGGATCGTGAGTTTTTGGTTGGAACCGCGCGAGCAGCAACGCCTGCAAAAAAAAATGAAATGGATGTTTACGGCCGGCGAAATCGCCGGTTATCGGCAACTGCCGGCGTTTAAGCAAACGTTGGCGGCAGATTAGCGACTTGCCTACAGCAAGGCTTGTAAATATCCCCAAATCTTTTCGGCAATCACCGGTTGTGCCAGCTCATTCGGGTGCAGGCTGTCGGCCTGCATCATCTCCGGGTTTAATGCTACCTCTTCGAGGATAAACGGCACGTAAGGGATCTTCAATTCCGCGGATAGCTGCGGAAAAACCTCGTAAAACATCTCGACATAACGCTTGCCGTAATTGGGCGGAATCTTCATCCCCAGCAGCATCACTTTGGCGCCGACGTTTTGCGAACGCCGGGTGATTTCGGTCAGATTATTTTTCATTTCCGCCGGCGATAAACCGCGTAAGCCGTCGTTGGCGCCCAGTTCCACCAACACAATATCCGGTTTATGCCGCGATAAAATTTGCTCCAGTCGCGCCAGGCCGCCAGCGGAAGTATCGCCGCTGATGCTTTCGTTACTGATAACATAGCCGCTATGCAGGTCGGTTAGCTTGTTTTGCAACAAAGCCACCCAGCCAAGCTGAACTTCGATGCCGTAACCGGCACTAATACTGTCACCCAATACTACTATCGATTTCGCCATGGCGCTGATTGGTAGTAAACCCAGAATTACGGCAAGGACCACGCTATACATGTTGAATACTCATATTGATAAGACCAGTTCCCCGATTATCGTTACCGAACAACTCGGTAAATCGGTGCCAACTTCCGAAGGCATTTTACACATCTTGTCCTCGGTGAATTTAATCATCAATCCGGGCGAGAGTTTGGCCATTGTCGGCGAGTCCGGTTCCGGTAAATCCACCCTGCTCAGTTTGCTGGCTGGATTGGATACGCCCAGCACCGGTCGAGTGGTGGTCAACGGCCGCGATCTGACCAAGCTGGACGAAGACGGCCGCGCCTTGTTGCGCAACGAATTGGTCGGTTTCGTGTTTCAATCCTTTCAACTGCTGCCGGGGTTGACGGCTCTGGAAAACGTCATGCTGCCGCTGGAACTCAGCGGACATGCTCAAGCGGCGAGCGCTGCCCGGGCCTTGCTGGATAGAGTGGGCTTGTCGCAGCGCTTGACGCATACCCCCAAACAATTGTCGGGCGGCGAACAGCAACGGGTGGCTTTAGCGCGGGCTTTTGTCACCCAGCCTACCATCCTATTTGCCGACGAACCGACCGGTAATCTGGACAGCAAAACCGGTGCGCACATCATCGATCTGCTGTTCGAGCTCAATCAAGAACAACATACCACTTTGATTTTGGTGACTCACGACATGACTTTGGCCGGACGTTGTCAACGCACCATTCGCCTGGACGCCGGGAGCGTGGTATGAAGCGCGTCAATCTAGCCATGAAACTGTTGTGGCGCGATAGTCGTTCCGGAGAGCTGACCTTATTGCTGCTGGCTTTGCTGATTGCGGTCAGCAGTTCCACCGCTATATCGCTATTCGCTGATCGCTTGCATCGGACCATGACGGTGCAAGCCGCCGAGTTTTTAGCCGGTGATCTGGTGGTGGCTGCGCCGGCGCTCATAGTCGATACCTGGTTGGCCAAGGCCGGCGAATTGGGCTTATCCCATTCGCAAACCAGCGAGTTTGCCAGCGTTTTGCTGGAAAACCAGGAAATGCTGTTGGCTTCGGTAAAATCCGTCAGCAGCGGCTACCCGCTGCGCGGGAAATTGAAAACCAGCGATGCCGAGTCGCAGGATGAAATCGTCGCCAGCCAGGGTCCGGAACCCGGCTCGGCTTGGGTAGACAAGCGCATACTACCGGCTCTACATCTAAAAATCGGCGATACGCTAACCGTAGGCGAAAAACCTCTGACCATCGGCCGGGTGTTGAGCTACGAGCCGGACAAGCGCGGTGACTTTTACAGCTTTTCGCCGCGGGTGATGATTAATCAAATCGATTTGGCTGCCACCGGCGTCATTCAACCCGGCAGTCATGTGCGTTACGCTTTCCAGTTCAGCGGCGACGAACAGGCTTTACTTGCCTTTAAAACCTGGTTGAAACCGCAACTGAACAGTTCGCAAAAAATCCTGGATATACATGAGGATCGCCCGGAGCTGGGATCGGCATTGCAGCGCGCCGAGCGTTACCTGGGCTTGTCCAGTATCGTGGTGATCTTGATTGCCGGCGTGGCGATTGCGATGGCTACCCGCCGTTACACCGAGCGGCATTTCAACGCCACTGCCTTGTTGCGTTGCCTGGGGTGTAAACAAGCGGAAATTGTCTGGCTGTACGGTTTGCAGTTTTTGGTGTTGGGCCTGTTAGCCAGTAGCGTCGGCTGCGGCTTGGGCTGGTTGGCGCAATTTGGTTTATTCGAGCTGTTAAAATCCTTGTTGCCGGAAGAGTTGGCCAGTCCCAGCTGGTTGGCGGTATTTTTTGGCTTGACTTCGGGCTTGGCAATCTTGCTGGGTTTTGCTTTACCGCCGTTGCTGCGCTTGCAAAAAGTCTCACCGTTGCGGGTATTGCGCCGTGAGTTGGAACCCTTACCCACCAGTGGTTGGTTGATTTACGGTTTGGCGCTGGCGATTATCGGCGGCTTGATTTGGCGCTACACCCAAGACCCGAAAATGACATCTACCATATTGGGGTTGGGTGCGCTAACACTATTGGGTGTAGGTGGCGCGGTATATGGTTTGTTATTGCTGGCGCGCAAGCTGTTGCCGAGGATGGGCTTGAATTGGCGTTTTGGCTTGCAGGGATTGCTGAGGAACAGCCAGGCCAGCGTCAGCCAGATATTGGCTTTCAGCATCACGCTCACCGCCATGGCCCTGAGTTTTACGGTGCGCAGCGATTTGATCGACAACTGGCAACAGCAATTGCCGGAACAGGCGCCGAATCATTTCGCCTTGAATATCCTGCCGGAACGGCAGCAGGCATTTCAAAGCGAATTGCAGCAGGCGCAAATCCCCAGCAGCCGGTTTTATCCGGTGGTACGCGGACGCCTGGTGACGATTAATAACGAAGCGGTGCAAGGCCGGGTCAGCAAAGACACCCAGGGCGAAGGCGCCACTCAACGCGAATTGAGCCTGACCTGGGCGGTGCAATTGCCGGACGATAACAAAGCCACCGATGGCGGTGCTTGGCAAGTCGATCGGCCGGGTCTGGTATCGGTGGAGCAAAAACTGGCGGAAAGCTTGAAAATCAAGCTGGGCGATGAATTGACCTTCACGGTGGGGAGCGCGCAATTCAGCGCCAAGGTAGCTCAACTCCGCAGCGTGCAGTGGGATACGATGCGGCCCAATTTTTACATGATCTTCTCGCCCGGCACGCTGGATAACTTTCCGACCATGTACATGACCAGCTTTTATCTGGCCGATACCCAAAAAATTCTGTTGAATACCCTGCTGAAAAAGTATCCGGCGATCACGATATTGGAAGTTGATCAGATTTTGAAACAGTTCAAGATGATCCTGACGCAGTTGACCAAGGCCATCAATCTACTGCTGTATTTTGCCTTGGCGGCTGGTTTTACCGTGCTGTTTGCTGCCGTCTATGCCACGTTGGATCAACGAATCTACGAAGGTGGGCTGATGCGGACTTTGGGTGCCCGGCGCGGCTTTTTACGTACCACGCACGTGATTGAGTTTGGCTTGCTCGGCACCTTGGCTGGCGTCATGGCGGCTCTGGCTAGCGAAGCGATTCTGTATGCGTTGTATACCCGTGTGATGCAGATCGATTATCGTCCCGGCTACTATTTGTGGGGTGCATTGCCGGCGATAGGCGCGATAACGGTGGGGCTGGCAGGGTACTGGGGGGTTAGGCAGGTGGTTAATCAACCACCGCTACAAGTGTTGAGGCGTTGATGGTTGATCAGTAAATTTTTCGCGATGGTTGCGATATGTCAAACGGCTTTGAAAAGTTTCCAGTAAAGAGCGTCTAATAGTTTCCAGTTAGCTTGTATGGTTATGGATTTTTCACATTCGGAGTACATCGCGCCGAGGGTGCTACTTATTGCCATCGGCACAAAAGTGCCTTCACTACGCTGGACGTTAGTGCTTTTTACCAGGGTCTATCGACGATAACCGCTTTGTAAATTCCAGACGAAGTTTTAGAAAAGCCATTATAAAAAATCGCAGACTTACCCAATCTAATCCAATTACGGTAGACATAGCGTAACTCTCGGGTCGTGACGTTGTAATTAAAATCGCCTAACTTATTCAAAAGGTCGCTAATATCTCCCATCCCATCTAAATGAAAGTGAATACGCCCTCCATTTTTAACGGTATGTTCTAAAGCCACTTTAGACCAGCGAGTACCCAACTGAAACATGGCGCCTTCACTATTCTCGTCGGAAATACTAGAAGTTTTTTTGTTGGTCGCGCCGAACTTATATTTTTCATCTCCTCCTACATCGACGCCGCTAATCTTCGCTCCTACCGGATATTGCGTGTTCTTTGGGGCCTTTCTGCCACCTACTTCTTCAAAAAAAGTCAAAAAACCTGATACGTCACTATCAGATGGATTGTCTTGCCACTTATTCCAAAGCGTTTCGGCAACAATACCCCCGCGTTGATTCAAATCGATTGCGCGAGGGCCGTATGTATTAATATCGCCATCATTGACAATCGCCGATACGTCCCCATTGATGCCGAAGTGGGTGTCGAATTTTCCTAGCCCTCCGCTCGCCAAGTCTTTTTCTGGAATTGGACGTCCCGCATAAGTTGCAGGACGAAAGCCACATACATCAGTTAATGCAAATCCCATAACAAATCTCCACGAATAAAATTAAACCTTTCTTTCGGGACTAGCTCTCAAATGCTGCTCCGACATCTACGACTGTTAACGCGGCAAGCTGACCCCTCGTCAAAAGTATGGCACGGGTTTGATTTCTGGCAATGGAATAATCAAATGTAAACGGTTCGGATTAAAAAAATTAGCTCATAAGAGATCATAGTCTGATTACTTGTCTCTTTGGTTTTCTCGTCTAGCTTAACTCAGCGTATGATTGCCGCTTTAATTTTGCACCCCATGACACGAAGTTCTGCCTCCCCTTTTAAGGACCATGCATGAAATATAGAGATTTACGAGACTTTATCGCCCAACTGGAAAAGCAGGGCGAACTGAAGCGCATCAAGCAGGAAGTCGATCCGGTGTTGGAAATGACGGTGATATGCGACCGGGTATTGAAGCAGGGCGGTCCGGCTTTGCTGTTCGAAAACCCGAAAGGTTCCAACATTGCCGTGCTGGGCAACTTGTTCGGCACGCCGAAGCGGGTAGCGATGGGCATGGGAGCCAAAGATGTGTCCGAATTGCGCGGCATCGGCGAGTTACTGGCCTATCTGAAAGAGCCGGAGCCACCGAAGGGCATGAAAGACGCGCTGGAAAAATTCCCAGTATTCAAGCAAGTGTTGAATATGGCCCCAAAAATAGTCAGCTCCGCACCCTGTCAGGAAGTGATTCGGGTTGGTGACGAAGTCGATTTAAGCGTTTACCCGATTCAAACCTGCTGGCCGGAAGACGCCGCGCCTTTGATCACCTGGCCGCTGGTGATTACCAAAGGGCCGAACAAAGACCGGCAAAACCTGGGGATTTACCGCCAGCAAGTCATCGGTAAAAACAAAGTCATCATGCGCTGGTTGGCACATCGTGGCGGCGCATTGGATTTTAAGGAATGGCAGCAAGCGCATCCGGGCCAGCCGTTTCCGGTGGCGGTAGCGCTGGGGGCGGACCCGGCGACGATATTGGCATCGGTCACACCGGTGCCGGATTCTTTGTCCGAGTATGCCTTCGCGGGTTTGCTGCGTGGCAGCAAGACCGAAGTGGTCAAATGTTTGTCCAACGACTTGCAAGTGCCGGCCAGCGCCGAAATTGTCTTGGAGGGCTTTATCTATCCGGGAGAAACCGCGCCGGAAGGGCCGTACGGCGATCACACCGGTTATTACAACGAAGTCGATGAATTTCCGGTGTTTACGATTGAACGCATCACTCAGCGGCAGGTGCCGATTTATCACAGCACCTACACCGGCCGTCCGCCCGATGAACCGGCTATTTTGGGTGTGGCCTTAAATGAAGTCTTCGTGCCCATCCTGCAAAAGCAGTTTCCGGAAATCGTTGATTTCTATCTGCCGCCGGAGGGCTGTTCGTATCGGATGGCGGTGATCAGCATGAAGAAGCAATACGCCGGCCACGCCAAGCGGGTGATGCTGGGTATCTGGTCGTATTTGCGCCAATTTATGTACACCAAATTTGTGATCGTGGTGGATGACGATGTCGATGTACGCAATTGGCAGGACGTGATTTGGGCGATTACCACCCGCATGGACCCGGCGCGCGATTTGACGATTTTGGAAAACACGCCTATAGATTATCTGGACTTTGCTTCGCCGGTGTCGGGCTTGGGGTCCAAGGTCGGTTTCGATGCGACCAACAAATGGCCGGGCGAAACCAGCCGGGAGTGGGGACGTCCGATTGTAATGAGTGAGGATGTCATCAAAAAAGTCGATTCTATGTGGGATACCCTATTTAACTAGGGTAGACTGCCGGTTCGCTTGAATAACGGTACAGTTCCTAATGAAAATATTGGTTGTCGACGATATCTACGAAAACAGGCTATTGCTCGACAAATTACTGAGCAGGATGCAGCATGAAGTCATTTTGGTCGAAAATGGGGAGCAGGCGGTTCACGCTCTGGCCAGCGTAAATCCCGATCTGATTCTGATGGATATTATGATGCCGGTCATGGACGGCCTGGAGGCTATCAAAGCGATTAGAGAGCGAACCCTGGACAAGTGGGTGCCGATTTTTGTGCTCAGCGCGCTAGCCGATGACCAAAATGTCCTGGATGGGCTGCAAGCCGGTGCTGACGACTATCTGCAAAAACCGTTCAGTCGCGCTGTTCTTGCCGCTAAATTGGGTTCGGTGCAGCGTGTGATCGATATGCAAAATCTGATTATTGCCGATACTCAGCTACTTAAAGCCTATCGCGACGAAAACGAAGCGGAGCAGCAGTTTTTACAGAGTATTTTTGAGAGGTTAATTAAACAGAGCGATCTGAAAGACGATCATTTGCAGTTTTGGTTATTGCCGGCCAAACGCTTTAGCGGCGATTTGATTTGTGCCAGGCGCGTCAGTAAGCAACAAATTTACTTTATGCTCGCCGATTCGACCGGCCACGGCTTGGCGGCAGCGTTACCGACGGTGATTGTCAATCAGGCATTCCAGGCGATGACGAAAAAGGGCCTGGCCGTACCCATCATCGTCCGCGAGATCAATCGCCTGGTGCACAGCCAGATGCCGACGGGCCGTTTCGTGGCTTTGGTATTGGGCATGATAGATGCTGAAAAAAAGTCGGTGGAGTTGTGGAATGGCGGCTTACCCGATGTTTATGCGCTGGATGGCGATGGCAAGCCGGTTCACACCTTTCGTTCCTCACACCCCTCTGCCGGCATTCTCGATAACCGGCAATTCGACGATACTTGCGAAATCTGGCATTGGCGGGAGGCTTGCGAGTTATTTATGTACTCTGATGGCTTGACCGATACCCTGGATCCTGACGGCGCTTTATTCGGCCAAGAGCGCGTCCTGCAGATTCTCAGAACGGCACCGCCTGGCGCTGAAGTGGCGGCGATCCAACAGGCCTTGGAAGCGCATATGCTGAACCGGGAAGCGCAAGACGATATTTCCTGTATGGCCATTCGCTGCCGCTGATGTTTTCGATGTTGGGCCGGCTGGTTTTTATTTCTGGAATCTTTTCGGCTGTTAGATTGAATGCTGGCGTCAGGCGGTAAAAAGCAGACTCAACTAATTTGTCTATACTCAGAATCTCGCGGATAACCCATTCAGCAGGCACGGCTCGGTACGAGTCGGACTGCTAGGTTTTCGCTCCCAACTTCATGATTCTTTGAAAACAGCAACGTGGACTTAAAACAGCATATTCTGCAAGCCGCCATTCTCATCGTCGACGACGAACCCGCTAACGTCAAATTGTTGGAAAAAATTTTGCAGCGCCAGGGTTATCGGAATATTCAATCGACCTGCGATTCTCGCGAAGTGACTTCTCTGTGTGATACCACGCGATTCGATGCCTTTTTGTTAGACATCCGCATGCCGCATTTAAGCGGCTTCGATGTCATGGAACAATTGCAACAGCGTTTCAGAGACGACTATTTACCCGTGTTGGTGCTCAGTGCGCAACCGGACATGGAGACCCGCTTGAAAGCGTTGAGTTTGGGCGCTAAGGACTTTTTGACCAAGCCCTTCGATCAACTGGAAGCCGTTACCCGCATCCACAATCTGCTGGAAGTGCGCTTGATGCATAATCAGATACGCGATCAAAACCGCCTTCTTGAACAACAGGTTAAAACCAGAACCGACGAATTGTATCGTACTCGTCAGGAAGTCATACGCAGACTGGGGCTGGCCGCCGAGTATCGGGATAACGAAACCGGCAACCATATCATTCGCATGAGTAAATATGCGCAGTTGTTGGCTTTGGCGTATGGCTTAACTGAGCAGGAGGCGGAAATTATTCTGAATGCGGCGCCGATGCACGATATTGGTAAGATCGGTATTCCGGACCGGATTCTGTTAAAAACCGGCAAGCTCGACCCCGAAGAATGGCGGATCATGCAGACCCATGTGCAAATAGGCGCCAATATTTTATCCGGCTCGCCGACCGAGTTGATGCGGGCCGCGCGTACCATTGCCCAACATCACCATGAAAAGTGGGATGGCACCGGCTATCCGAATGGCTTGCGGGAAGAAGATATATCGATTGCCGGCAGAATTTGCGCGCTAGCCGACGTATTTGACGCGCTGACGTCGCAACGACCGTATAAGCCGGCCTGGGCGGTAGAAGAAACGTTGGCTTATATCGCCTCGGAATCCGGCAAACATTTTGATCCTAAATTAGCGCCGCTGTTAAAAAAGAATTTGCCGGAAATTTTGATTATCAAAAGCGAATATGCAGACGCCGAGGTTATTCGGGATTTGAACTGATCGCGGGTTGTTTTAAGTTTTTAAGCTGTGCGAATCGATTCCACACTGCTGATCAGCTCGGATGATGCCAACTCCATACCGCGTTTGAAATAATCGCAGGCTTGATCCTTGTCGCCTTTGCTAAACAATAATTCGCCCAATAATTGATAGGTCGCCACCGACGCTTCGGTATTCAGGCTTTTCAACAAATATTGTTCGGCTTTCTCCATTTGTTCGGCTTTCAAAGCCAGCTTGCCCAGCACTCTTAACAACACTGCATTGCCGGGGTAAACCGCCAGCCATTGTTCGATCGACTGCAATTGCTTGGCTTTATCTTCGGCTTCAATATTGGAAACCAACACCAGCAAGGTGTCGTCCCAGTGCCGGCCCAATTGCTTGAGCATCGCCGATTCCACGCTACTGCCGGCGCCGGCGGCAATCATTGCCGCAAAATAGATATTGGCGATGCCCGGCAGAGTCTTAATGTGATCGGGGATGCCTTCCCAGCAGGTTTGAATCGCCTGGCGGTCACCCTGGGCGATGGTTTGTTTCAGCAGGCGGCTGAAGGTTTCCGTTTCCAGCAACTTAACTTCGGTTTCCATCAACACTTTATGCTGTTGCAGCGAAGGCAGTATCTTGCTCAAGCCTTCCCAGTCGCCAAGATGTTGATACGCCTGATGCATCATTTTCAAAACCCGTGCATGGCCCGGATTGATGGAGTGCAACTTGCCCAGCGTTTCCAAGGCTTGTTCGAATTGCTTCTCGGACAGGTGCAATTCGGCTTGGGTCAAGCCGACGGTCATATTGGTGTCCGGGGATTGTTCGCTGGCTTTTTGCAGATATTCATCGCGCTTGTCCAGCGCACCGCGCGATTGTGCGGCTCTGGCGGCCGTCAAGTAATGTAGTAATGGTGCACCGCTATGCGCGGCATGCTTGATCAGCACTTTCTCCGCACGCTCCCAATTACCGTCTGCTGCATCGAATAAGCCGGCAACCAGGGCTTCCTGCGAGCGATTAAAACGGATATTGCGGCGGCGCTTGGCAAATTGGTTGGGCATGCGAATCAACACACCCATCAAGCGGAAAAAATTGTAGAGAACGAAAAAACCGATTACTTGCGCGACGGCGAATACGGTCAAAGAGGTTTCCAGCGACCAGTGGCCGAAACCGATTAACACATAACCGGGATCGTTTTGTTTGACCAGCCAGCTGTGTAGCAAAAACGCCACCAGAACGGCGCAAAGCAAGGAGCCTAGAAAATACATGAGATTTTTCATAATGCCACTCGCTTATTGCTGGTCGGCAGAGGGTATTGCCGGCGAGGCCGTTTCCGCTGGCGGATTATTCAGCACGGCTTTATCGGATTCGATACGCAATTTACTGATGTCTTTCAGCAGCTTTAACGAACCGCTAACATCCGGATATTGGCTGCGGATTTGCACACTCGCCAGTTTGTCCAGTTCAGCCACGAAGTTATCGGTTTGCTGATTTTCCGCGAAATTTTTCTTCAGCCATTGTTTGGCGTCGGCGATGCTGCTGGCAAACAAGGTATCGTTTTGTTGTACCAAGGCAATTTCGATCATTTCCAGCCTGACTTTCAACTGCTGCTTGATAAAGTGCGCTTCTTCAGGGGTCAGGATGGCGTTGACAGGTTGTTCGGTGTGGCGCAACACGACATAGCCTTCCAGCTGTTTGGCGACCGTATTCAAGATTTCATGGCCGTGTTCTGATAAGTCGCTATTGGGTTCGGGCTTTTCCGGCTGCTTGCCTGCGTGCGGCAGAAACACCGATAAACCTTCCACTGCGTCTTGTAAGTGCTGGATGCCGCTGTAGATGCCGACGATGTCCGGTACGGTCGCACCGTTTAACAAGGCGATTTCCTTGGCAATTTGCTCACGGACCTTAAATACCGCTGCGTCGCCGCTTTCTCTTAGCCGTTGATCGGCCGCTTCCAGCGCTTCGCGGGTGGTGGTGACGTCACCGACCAAATGCAAACGCTGATTGGCAACGGTCAACAGATATTCGGCATCGGCCAGTAGCCAGTCGCCGCGGGTTTTACCCAGCTGCCGTTGCAAAGCCACAATGGAGGCTTCCAGCTCTTTGCGCGCCGTGCTCAGGCGCTCATCGTGCAACTTGGAAAAATCAGCCAATGTTTCATTAAAGTGGTTATCTTTGCCGGTCATTTCGGCATTGACGTTGGCGATTTGCGTTTGCACGCCATTTAGCTGTTCGCGCAGGCCGTTAAGTTCTTTGTCCAGTTCCAGTATCTTCAGGTTATCCTGATTGTTTTCGGTATCTTGACTGAAGCGCAATTGCTGGAAAAAGAAAAAGCCTGCACCCGCCAAAGCAATCACCAATACGATAGAGGTGATGCCTATCCACAATCCGGCGTGAGACTTTTTAACCACCACTACCGGAGCTGGATTTTCTTGTTGTTCTTCAATTACTTCGGCCACTGTTTTCCCCGTTAAATAACGTCGTCAAGGTCTCTAAAATCGCTGCATCCGTGGGCTGTGCGCTCACTGCAATCTGTTTAAATCCGAAATCTTCGGCCGCTTGGCCGATCCGCTCGCTCACGACGACTAAAAGTATCGATTTCAACGATACTATCGACTCGTCATCCAGCATCGCCAACAAATTTTGTAACGCTTCGACGCTGGTGATCGTCACGGCGTCCAGCTTCCCTTGGGCTATGCTTGTCCGCAATTCCGTGCTGTCCGCCATCGGCTGTTGGCGACTATACACTTCCAGATAACTCGCTTCCGCGCCGCGGCTGCGCAAGCTCTCCGCCAGTTTCTCCCTGCCACCGACTCCGCGCACAATGACGCAGCGCATGCCGGCGACAGCGTGCAATTCAGGTTCAGCCAACAAGCCTTCGCTGTTGAATGCGCTGGCCGGCACGCAATCAACCGGCCATTCCGCTTGCTGCAATGCGTTGGCGGTTGCGGCGCCGACAGCCGCGACTTTGAATTTACGCAAGGCCGGCATTTTGCCACCGAACGCCTTGATAGCAAAATCCACCGCGTTGCTGCTGGTAAAAATCAGCCAGTCGCCGGCGGCGGCTTGGCCCAGCAAATTCGGATCGGGCTTTACCCCGACGATTTCCAGTGTCGGAAAACGTACCGCTATACCGCCGCATTGTTCAATTAAAGTACACAAATTCTCAGCTTGTAAGGCCGGGCGCGTCACCAAAATGCGGGCTCCGTTTAAAGCGGAATTCACTGATACAGCTCGCTCAATATCCTGTCAGCGCCTTGCGCCAATAAATCCTCGGCTACGGCCTTGCCCAACGCTTCGAAGTCCGTCAGACTGCTTTCCGCCTGGGCTCGGTACAATAAAGAACCGTCGGGGCTGCCGACCAGGCCGCGTAGCAATAATCGCTCGCCTTTGATTTCAGCAAAACCGGCAATCGGTACTTGGCAGCCGCCGTTCAGTCGGGCATTCATCGCTCGCTCGGCGCCGACCCGGATGCTGGTGTCCTCGTCGTGCAATACCTTTAAATACTTATGAATCTCGGCGTCGTCGATCCGGCACTCGATGCCGATAGCGCCTTGGCCCATGGCGGGGAGGCTTTCCGTCGGTTGCAATTGAGCGGTGATTCGTTCGCCCATTCCCAGACGTTTCAAGCCGGCCGACGCCAGGATGATTGCATCGTATTCGCCGGCATCCAGTTTCGCCAGACGGGTGTTGACGTTGCCGCGCAAACTCAGGATTTCCGCATTCGGGAATTTTTCCTTGATTTGGCATTGGCGGCGCAAGCTGGAGGTGCCAATGCGCGCGTTAGCGGGCAATTCGGCCAGGCTGCGATAGTGATTGGAAACAAAGGCGTCGGTCGGATCTTCTCTGTCCAGAATTACCGCCAGATGCAAGCCTTCCGGAAACTCCACAGGTACGTCTTTCATGGAATGCACTGCGATGTCGGCTGTGCCTTCCAGCATGCCTTGTTCCAGTTCCTTGACAAACAAACCCTTGCCGCCGACTTTGGCTAGCGGTGCGTCGAGAATTTTATCGCCGCGGGTGACCATTTTGACCAATTCGGTTTGTAAGCCGGGAAATGCTTGTTGCAGCCGTGCCGCGACATGCTCGGCCTGCCACAAGGCCAGCGGGCTTTGCCGGGTAGCGATGCGAATAATTCTGTCTGCCAAAACTGCTCCTGCCGATTGCTGGCGGGCGTCTAAGCTGCGCCCTTTGTTGAGAATAAATGTTGTCTATTGTAATCCGATTTAGGGGGGAAGGTGGGTAGAAGTTATAAGCGTTGCAGAGACGGCGGGAATGGGGCGAGAGAATTGGCTTCAAACGTTGTTCTTGGTTAAAGTTCTCTAATTTCAACAATCAGACGAATTTTAAATTCGCGTCCATTGGAATATGTACGAACTTTTACTACTCCTAGCGGGAGCAGCTATTGCGATTTATATCGCTGCTCGGTGGTTGATATATTTTGTGCAGATCAATTCTTGGCTAGCCTTATCTCTGGCCTTGTTGGTGCTGGTTTTGTTTTCAGTCGGATTATGGCTAAAAGTCCGCGTCTGCGGTTACATATTGGCCGCCATTGCCAGCGCCGTCTGTGTGTTTGCGCTTTCAGGGAATATTAGTGTTCTGTTTCCCTATTAACGAACGAATGCGTATTAATCAGGCAGTGCCTACCTAATCTCAAACAACTCAAAATGCTCGCTTGCGGCATGTGAACTGACGATTACCTCGGAAACTTTCGCCAACATCGGCCCTTTGTGACACCACGCCAACAGTTTTTGCAAGTCTTCAGGATGGCCGGTGGCGACGATTTCCACCGAGCCGTTGGCCAGATTTCTGACAAAACCTTTCAAATTCAATTTCACCGCCTGCTTTTGGGTATAGGCGCGAAAATACACGCCTTGGACCCGGCCCTTGACGATGATGTGTAGACACTCGCTCATCGCGTAATCCTCCAGCAATAATGAATTTTTTGGTCGCGGGCGAAATCCTCCGGAATGGTTTTCGCGCTGATGTCTTCTATCTGCAAGTCCGCCAAGGCTTGTCTATCGAGTTTGAAGCGGCGGAAGTTGGTGGAAAAATACAGCACGCCGTCCGGAGACAGTAAGGCCGTAGCATTGCGCACTAAGTGCAGATGATCGTTCTGAATATCAAAGGCTTCGTCCATTTTCTTGGAATTGGAAAAGGTCGGCGGATCGAGAAAAATCAGGTCGAATTGCGGCTTGTCCTTGGCGCCGGCTTGTTCCGCCAGCCATTCCACACAATTGGCGCGCAGCAGTTTGTGATCACCTTGGATGCCGTTTAAATCAAAATTGCGCTTGGCCCAGTCCAGATAGGTGTTGGACATATCGACCGTGACGCTGGACGCCGCGCCGCCGACTGCCGCATGCACGCTGGCGCTTCCGGTGTACGCAAACAGGTTCAGGAAACGCTTGCCCTTGGCCTGTTTTTGTATCATCAATCGAATCGGCCGGTGATCCAGAAACAGGCCGGTGTCCAAGTAGTCCTCAAAATTCACCCAAAACTTGCAGCCGCCTTCCTCGACCACATGAAAGCGGCCGGATTCGCCTTGTTTTTCGTATTGATCGGTACTTTTCTGCTTGCGGCGAATTTTCAGAAATACCTGTTCCTTGGGTATCTCCAATACTTTGGGGATTTCCATCATCGCCCCGGCTAAACGCTGATTAGCCTTGGCCGGATCGATGGTTTTCGGCGATTCGTATTCCTGGACGTTGACCCAAGTCTTGTCCCCCTGATAAACGTCAACCGCCACCGCGTATTCCGGCAAATCGGCATCGTACAGCCGGTAACAATAAACGTGGTTTTGCTTGGCCCACTTGCCGATTTTTTTCAGATTCTTGCGCAGGCGATTGGCGAACATCTCCGCCTGATTGTCGGGCTGCTCGGTTTCGGTGCGCCGGCTGATTTGCTCGATGCGTTCTTGCTGGGATTTGGCTTTGGGTTCGAAGAAGGTCTGTTCTTCGATATTAAAACGCAGCAATTTGCACTCCAGCGCGCCGTTGAACAAGGTAATCGGCTTTTGCGAACGTACGCCCAATCTAAAACCCAGTTCCGGATTGCTGATGATCATCGCCACCTGCCAGCCGACGAAGCGCTGTTTTAGTACCTCTCCAAAGCGGCGATACAATTCGGAAGTTTCCGTCTCGTCGCCCAATCGTTCTCCGTAGGGTGGGTTGCAGGCGATCAGGCCTTTGGGCCAACTTTCCGCCGCTGTCGCATCGGCGATGTCGCGCCGTTCGATATGAATCTTGCCCGCCAAGCCGGCGTTTTCAACATGCTGCAAGGCGGCTACCACGGTGCGCCGATCCTGATCGAAACCGACGATGACCGGCATTTTGCTCAAGCCAATATCGCGGCGTTGCTTGGCTTCGTCGAGCAGGCTTTGCCACAACTGCGCATCGTGTTTTTTCCAACCCAGGAAGCCGAAGTAATCACGCTGCAAGCCCGGCGCATAGTCTGCAGCGATCATCGCGCCTTCTAGCAGCATCGTTCCTGAGCCGCACATCGGATCGAGCAAGGATCCGCCTTGCTCGGCGATTTTCGGCCAGCCGGCGCGCAGCAAAATTGCTGCCGCCAGGTTTTCCTTGATCGGCGCGGCGATGTTGACGTCACGGTAGCCGCGCTTGTGCAAGCTCTCGCCGGATAAGTCCAGGCTTAGCTGGGCAGTTTCGTTATGCAGATACACATTGACGCGAATGCTGGGCCGGTCGGTATCGATATTGGGCCGCTTGTTGAACTTGGCGCGCATCTGGTCGACGATGGCGTCCTTGACTTTCAAGGCGCCGAAATGGGTGTTGTTAATGGCCGGATTGTTTTTGCTGCTAAACGATACCGCCAGGCTGTCGTCCGGTTTGATGTGTTCGAACCAGTTGATCTTTTTGACGCCATCGTACAAATCCTGCTGGGATTTGACCTCGAAACTGCTCAAGGGCAGAAACACCCGGTTGGCGGTGCGCGACCACAGGCAGACCCGGTAAGCCAGTGCCAAATCACCCTCAAAAGCCACGCCGGCCATTTTTTCGCGGACGTTCTGGCCGCCCAGGGCTTTGATTTCGTTGGCAAGGATGCCTTCCATCGCTTTAGGCGTGGTGGCAAAAAGTGGGTATTGGCTCATGGTTGACGGCTGGGTACGGAATGGCTGGCTAGGATACTAAAATGTGCTGCGACTGCGGCGGATATTTTTATAGCAAAATTGCAAACCACGGTTCCATTCGACATCGTTCGCCCGGTCTGCCGAACGATATGCCGGTGATGACTTGGGTTGGGATAATAGCAAGTGCGCCAATCGCGAGCGCTACGCACCACTCCGGCTCGTTGCTCGTTCTGACTGTCGATAGCCCGGGTGCTTGTGTCTCGGCGCGCTGAGACAGATACCCAATCAATCAATAGTTGTCGAAGCGGTTTACAATCGCTTCGGCAAGGTGGCGCGCTGAAATGCTAAAGATTTGAGGTGGAAACCAAATTTTATAGTGGCCGATTTATTGCTTGATAAGTATTAATGTTCTGCAACTCTCAAGATGGTCCTGGCTATGCATCCGCAAAAATACTCCGAAACCTACTACGACCCGCACCAACGCATCCGCGCCTGCAAAATCACTCCCGGCGAATATTGTGTCACCAATTCCGGCGAGCTTATTGTCACCGTGCTGGGGTCCTGCGTGATTGCCTGTATCCGAGATAGGCGGCGGGGCATAGGCGGCATGTATCAATTCATGGTGGTGAACGTCAACGAAGACCAGCCGCTCAATCAACGCATGGAGAACATGGCTAGTAACGGCATGGACAATTTCATCAAGCACCTGGTCGGCATGGGTGCGGAAGAGAGCGAGTTGGAAGCCAAAGTGTTTGGCGGCGGTAATATTCTTAACGGCATGCAACGCAACAATGTCGGCGCGCGTAGTGCGCAGTTTTTACGCAGTTATCTGGCCGGCCGGAATATTCCGGTCCTGGCTGACGACATGCTCGGTATCTATCCCCGCAAGGTGTATTTCTTTCCGGAAACGGGGGAGGTGTTGGTGAAAAAACTCAAGGATATAAAAAACGAAACTATTTTGCAGCGGGAGCAGGAATATTCTCACAGGCTGTTTGCTAGGGTGTTGGCGTAGGGGATTTGTGTTTTTGTGTCGCTGGCGTGACGGCTGATTTTGAAGTCGGGTCTCGGCCCGACAGCCGAGATACTTTCTTTTGCTTGGCCAAAAGAAAGTATCCAAAGAAAAGGCCACCCGGATGCCGCTTATCCCCCGCGCTCCGAAGCTTTCGACGGGGGTTGCCGAAAGGGGCTTCCTGCCCCTTCGTCAACGCGCCGCATCCCTGCGGCGCCCCTACGGGCTGATCCCGTCAAAAGCTCCGGTGCTCGGCGCGGCATACGGGGGACAAACACTGCCAGGCTCGAAAGCTTTCACAATACTTTTGGATGTGGTGGAGTAGCTCCGAATAGCGAAGCGTATTCCGAGGAAAGAAAAATATTCCAAGCATTCTTTGGCAGGACATGGCTTGATAGATTTGATTCAACATGCGTCCGATTACGCTGCGCTAATCGGACCTACCGTGCTGCGCGGCTTTATCGCGCAGCGTCCAGAGAGCGAAGCGAACGGGGTTGAGCGCCGGGTTAGCATTTCATTCAACGGTGATTTCATATTCAATATCTTGCACCATACGACCAAAAGCGCTGCTTTCACTGTTGTACCGTCCACCAAACTTGAGCGTGTGCTTCCCTTTGTTTAACGGACTAAGCCCAATCCAATACCCATCAGAAGCAGATGGATACGCATTTATCGGCTGATATTTTTTTGGGACCCGTTCAAAAATATTGAAGCACTTTTCTGTTCTTGCTCTATAGCGCTTAGGGTTCTTCACACTAACGCCATCTAGCTCAACAAATAAGTCTATGGCTTTGTCGTTATTGACTGCGGCATTTGCTTTGGCCTGCTCGCATGTAAAACCATTATTTTCCTCTCTCGGGTAATAAACCATATTAACCACAGGGAAAAAAATGCTCTTTCCCGCAGGAACTACGCAATTTCTTTTGATTTTCGACGAGCCGAAGCCACCAGCCAGAAACCATATATTGCCTTGTTGGCCAACATGGCAGTTATTGCCCGAAATATCTCTAACAGGGTTTATTTCATCAGGACTAGACATTGCCCACATCCACCATGAAGCAGATAACTCACCGACAGAATGCTTTTCCAGCGTAAAGCCGGGAGCAAGTGGCGTAGGGGATTCGGCTGAATGGGCTAGGCCAGCCATCGCCAAAAAGGCTGCGGTTATAAAGAAACGATGCATCGATACTCCTTTAAAAATGCCAACAAGTGATTAGAAAGTTTCTGTATATCTCCCCGAATCGGGTGATATACATGTTATGTCAGTTTAGGGGGAAGTCTAGCTGGAAAAAGGATTCAGATTTTGTTCAAGCCAAAAACAATGTTCCAGCACGCTTAAAGATGAGGCTCGACGTACCTTGGTTTGATCTAGGATTATGGGATGGGGTTATCCCGTATGCCGCGCCGAGCACCGGAGCTTTTGGCGGGACAAATCGGCAGGATAGCCGATTTGCATGCGCAGCACCCGAAGGGCGAGGTACAGGGAGGTACCGAGTGAATAGCCCGTAGGGGCGCCGCAGGGATGCGGCGCGTTGACGAAGGGGCAGGAAGCCCCTTTCGGCAACCCCCGGCAAAAGCGAGAAGCGCAGGGAATAAGCGGCATCCGGGCCGCCTTTTCTTTGGATACTTTCTTTTGGCGGAGCAAAAGAAAGTATCTCGGCTGTCGGGCCGAGACCCGACATTAAATCAAGCCGTCGCGTTAGCGACACCTCAAATAAAGTTTCAAATTAGCTAACACAGCATCAGCTAAAAAGACAAAACAAACTCAGTTGACCTTAATCAACTCAACATCAAAAATTAATGCCGCATTAGGCCCAATATCCCTTCCAGCACCACGCTCACCATAAGCCAGGTTAGAAGGAATAAAGAAACGGTATTTAGCGCCTTCTTTCATCAATTGCACGCCTTCGGTCCAGCCCGCGATAACGCGGTTCAATGGGAACGTGGCGGGTTCGCCGCGGCCGTAGGAGCTGTCGAATTCCTTGCCGTCGATGGTGGTGCCTTTGTAATGGACGGTGACGTTGTCGGTGGCTTTGGGTTGGGCGCCGGTGCCTTCGGTGAAGACCACATATTGCAGGCCACTGGCGGTGGTTACCACGCCGGCGGTTTTGGCGTTGTCGGCCAGAAATTTTTCCCCGGCGGCTTTATTTTCGGCTGGGGTGGGGGCGTTGGCGTTGGCCAGTGAGAACATAGCAAATCCTGTAATAAATGCGATTAAAATGGCGATGACACGTTGTTTCGTGGATTTCATGAAAACTCCCGATAGATGATTGGGGCGGCTAGTTTATCAGTTTTTTTGTTCCAGCTCCTGCCGGCAACTTGCCAGTTGCGCGTCGTAACGCAAGGCGCGCTGATGGACTTTTTGCGCGGTATTCATCAGCCATTGCTTGGATAAAAAGCTGTTGCGCTGATAGCCGCCTAAGCCTTCGTGATAGGTTAAATACAGATTGTTGGCGTCTGAGGTGGGGATGCCCAGCTTGCGGTTGCTGGTGGCGCAATACCAAGCCACAAAGTCGCAGCTGTCGGCAAAATCTTCTCTATCGGCCCAGCCGTTGCCGGCTTTTCGCTGATAGTCCGCCCAGGTTTCGTCCTTGGCTTGCGGGTAACCGTAAGCGCTGCTGGAACGAAACCAAGGGATAAAGCCGAGAATCAATGGTCGGGGCGGTTGGGCGTCGGCGACGAAGCTGGATTCCTGATGGATGATCGCCATCTGCACCGCAATGGGGACGCCCCAGCGCCGCGCGGAGCTTAAGGTTGCTTGATACCAGTCGTCTTTTTCCCGGAAGATTTGACAGATATTTTCCGGGTTTTTCGGCGGCATGGTTGTACACGCCGATAAAACGGCTAGACTAGCCAGACAAATTATTCTGCTTTTCATATCCCAATAAATTAGATTGCTAAAAGGATTTACCTTTAAAAAGCCCTGCCAAACAGAAGGATTATTATGCCAACAACCGAAAAACGCGCCTATCGCAAAAACCTGGCTAGCCAAGGATTGCTGTATTTAGGCTTTGAAGAGCACGAAATTTGGGTCGTGAATCTGTCGCTTTCCGGCTTGCTGGCAGTGCTGAAGGTCGAGCCGCAGGTCAATGGCATCAAAGACATTTTTAATGCTTTGCAAGTTTCGCCGATAGTCGATTTTTATCTGCCGAGCATGCGCTTGGCTGGAGAGGCGGAAATGGTGCGCGCCGAAGCTACCGAGGGCGGATTTGAAATTGCCATCGAGTTTCGCAACTTGTCTTACGATACCGATAATTTACTCTACAGCCGCCGCGCCTACCGCAAAAACATGACCGCGCCCGGTCATATTGTCTTCAACGGCAATGATTATGCGTTTAATACCGAAAATGTCTCGGTGGACGGTTTGATGATACGCATGCTGGGCAGAATTGAAGTGGCGGACGGTACGGTGGCCAAATTCGATTACAAGCACTTGAATCTGGAAGGCGAGGTTAAGGTAGTGTGGGTCGATCACGACGATATTTCCACGCTGATGGGCTTGCAGTATCTGCATTTGCAACGCGACTATATCAAGGGTATTCCAAACTTTAGCTATCCGCCTCTGGAAGCCGGCTAGAACTGAGGGTTAAACCGTCGTCGGCCACTCAAAAACGTTGCCGGTTACGCGCCTGCCAAAATTCGGTCGCCAATTGCTGAGCTTGTTCCTGATTATCGGCTTTGCCCAATAGCTTTAACGCAACCGCGGCAGTCGCTATCACGGTTGCCTCGCCAAATTCGTCGTTAAGCTCTCCACGCCAGCATTGCGCCAATAACTGCGGGTCCATGTCTTCGGCTTTCATGTGCCGGCGTTCGAATAGGGCCGGCCAGGTCTCGTCGTTCAGTTCGCCGTTATTGACGCTTTGTACCAGGCATTCCACGTCCGGATTGCGCTCGGTTTCGCCGCCTTCGCCTTTTAACACCGCCATGTTTTTCTGATTCAGCAGCAAAGCGGCTTTTTGATGCACTTGCCGGTAGCTGGGATGGAAGATGCCTTGAATGCTGGCCGTGGCATCGAACGGATTCAACAATCTGACCAATGTATGCACTGGCGAACGCAAGCCCATCACCGGTCGCAGATTGATCATGTCGTACAGTTTTGGGCAAATATATTCCAGCGACAGATAGCTGAAATTATCTTGCTCCAATTGCTGGCCGGCTTCGGTTATCGAGGTTGCAGCTTTGATGCCTAAGGCTTGCAGCACATTTTCAGTGTACAAACGCCCTTCGGTATGACCACCGGCGCCGTGCATGAATACTTTTATGCCGTTCTCGGCCAGCAGCAGGGTGGATAATAAAAACCAAGGCAGATGGCGGCGTTTACCGGCATAAGACGACCAGTCCAGATCGACAGCTACTTTGGCTTCGAAGGCAAAACTTTCTCGTGCGGCTTGCACGAAGCCGGCCAGCTCTTCGCAGGTTTCTTCCTTCACCCGCATCAGCATCAAAAATGCGCCGAGTTGAATCGGCTCGACCTGGCCGTCGGCCAATATCATTTGCATCGCCCGATAGGCTTCGTCTTGGGTCAGCGGCCGGGCGCCTTTTTTGCCCTTGCCGAGTATCTTGATAAATTCCGCGAACGGATGTTCCTGGGTCAACAAGCTCATGAGAATGACAATGGAAAATAATGATCGATCAGCAATGCTGCGAAAATCAGCATCAGATAAATAATGGAGTAGCCGAAGGTGCGCATTGCGGTTTTATTGTCCTTTTTACGCATCATTTGCACGGCGTAATAGATAAAACCCAAGCCCAATACTACGGCGGCCAGTAAATAAATCACGCCGCTCATGCCGGTTAGATAGGGCAGCAGCGTACTAATCAGCAACAAAATGGTGTAAAGCAGAATCTGTAGGCGGGTGAATTCCACGCCATGCGTCACCGGCAGCATCGGGATGGCAACTTTGGCGTATTCGTCTCGCTTAGCGATCGCCAAAGCCCAGAAGTGCGGCGGGGTCCAAACGAAGATAATCAAAAACAACAGCAAAGCATGCGGATGTACTTCGCCGGTGATCGCCGCCCAGCCCAACACCGGCGGCGCTGCGCCGGCCGCGCCGCCAATGACGATATTCTGCGGCGTTAATTTTTTAAGGTATACCGTATAAATCAGCGCGTAGCCGATCAGTGACAAAAAGGTCAGAAAGGCGGTCAATACGTTGATTTTGATGGTCAATATCGCCATCGCTACAAGGCCGATAAAGCTGGCGAATACCAAGACCTGATGAGAGTTCAAATGACCGGTGGGTAGTGGTCTATTCTTGGTGCGGCCCATTTGCGCATCGGCTTTTTGGTCGATGAAATGATTGATCGCCGCTGCCGAGGATGCCGCCAGGGCGATGCCTATGCTGCCGTAGAAAAAGTTATCCAGCGGCGGCATCCCTGGCACGGCCAGCAACATGCCGACGATGGCGGTAAACACGATCAATGCCACGACTCTGGGCTTACAGAGTTCTAAGTAGTCTTTCCAGGATAGCGCTGAAGTGGTGTCGGTCATCAAGTACCAAATAGATTTGCGGGTCTTTAAACATATAGAATAACAGTGAACCATTGATTATTAAAATAATCACAAGCGCTCACCATCTTTTAGTCAACGAGGGATTTATGAACTATAGGCTCGCGGCGTTAGCGCTGCTTTGCCCTGCTGTCGCGGCGCATGCCGAGGCCGGCAAGGTACACGAACATGTTTTTAGCAACGGCTTGAAACTATTGGTAAAGGAGGATCATCGTTCGCCGGTGGTAGTATCGCAAGTCTGGTACAAGGTCGGCTCCAGTTACGAGCCCGGCGGCATCACCGGTATCTCGCACATGTTGGAACACATGATGTTTAAAGGCACCGCAAAATATCCGGCCGGCGAGTTTTCCCGGATCATCGCCGAAAACGGCGGCAACGAAAATGCCTTTACCGGTCAGGATTACACCGCCTATTTCCAAACCCTGGAAAAGTCCCGTCTGGAAATCAGCTTTAAACTGGAAAGCGACCGGATGCGCAATCTGGACTTGAAAGCCGAGGAACTGAAAAAAGAACTGGAAGTAGTCACCGAAGAACGGCGCATGCGCACCGACGATCAGCCTCGTTCGAAAGTACATGAGCAATTCATGGCTACTGCTTTCACCAACAGCCCATACCAAAATCCGGTGATCGGCTGGCCGTCCGACATCGCCAATTACAAAGTCGAAGACCTGCAAGCCTGGTATCAGCAATGGTACGCGCCGAATAACGCCACGCTGGTGGTGGTGGGCGATGTCGATGCGCAGCAAGTTGAAAAGCTGGCGGAGCAATATTTTGCGCCGCTGCAACCCAGCGTGTTGAAGCCGGTAAAGCCTCAGGATGAAAGCGAACAGAGAGGTGTGCGGCGCATCACCGTGAAAGCCCCCGCCAAACTGCCTTATCTGATGATGGGTTATAAAGTGCCGGTACTGAAAACCGCCAAGCCGGAATGGGAGGCCTACGCGCTGGAAGTGCTGGCGGGTGTGCTGGACGGTGGTGATAGTGCCCGCTTGTCTTCGCGTCTGGTCAGGGGTAAGCAAATCGCGGTATCGGCGGGTGCGGGTTACGACCTCACTTCGCGCTTGCCCGAGATATTCCTGTTGGAAGCCACCCCCGCCGAAGGTAAAACCGTATTTGATCTGGAATATGCTTTGCTGGACGAGGTATATCAACTCAAGAACCAGTTGATCGACAAGGATGAATTGCAACGCATCAAGGCGCAAGTATTGGCCAGCGCGGTGTATCAGAAAGATTCCAACTTCTATCAAGCCATGCAATTGGGCACGCTGGAAACCGTGGGTATCGGTTGGCAGAAAGCTGACGAGTATGTCGATAAGATCAATCAAGTCACCGCCGAGCAGGTCAGGGAAGTGGCGCGTAAATACCTGATCGAAGACACGCTGACCGTAGCCTATCTCGACCCGCAACCCATCACCCAAGCCGCCAAACCCGCAAAAGCCATAGGAGGCCATCATGCGTTTTAATTTAATCGGCTTGGTACTATTGCTGTTGAGCCAGACCGTCTGGTCCGCCGCCAAAATCGAAAACTGGCAAACCCCGCAAGGCAGCCGGGTTTACTACGTGCGCACCGCCGGTTTGCCGATGGTGGATGTGCGGGTGGTATTCGATGCCGGCAGCGCCCGCGACGAAGCGCAGTTCGGTGTCGCTGCGCTGACCTCCGCCTTGCTGGATAGTGGGGCCGGCGACTTGAGCGCCGACGATATCGCCCAGCGTTTCGAGTCGGTAGGCGCCAATTATTCAGCCGGTGTCAACGAGGATATGGCCTGGCTGGCAATACGGACCTTGACCGAAAAAGCCTTGTTCGACAAAGCTTTGGCGACCTTCGAAACCGTATTGAGCAAGCCGGCTTTTAATCAAGCCGATTTTGAACGGGAAAAAGCCCGCACGCTGGCCGGTTTGAAACACCGGGAAGAATCGCCGGGCGAACTGGCCGGCCTTGCTTTTAATAGAGCGCTTTACGGCGATCATCCCTACGCCCATCCCGAGACCGGCGTGGTGGAAACCGTGGCCGGTTTTAGCGCTGACGATTTGAAAAGCTTTTATCAAAAATACTATGTGGCGGCCAACGCGATGGTGGTCATCGTCGGCGACGTCAGTCGCGAGCAAGCCGAACAAACCGCGAATCAAGTACTGAGCAAATTGCCGGTCGGCAGCAAGCCCGCCGAAATTCCGGCGGTGACGATGCCGAATAAAGCCAGCAAACAGCACATCGAGTTTCCGTCCACGCAAACCCATGTGTTGGTCGGCTTGCCCGGCACCTATCGTAAGGACCCGGACTATTTCGCCTTGTATGTAGGTAACCATATTTTGGGCGGCGGCAGCATGGTGTCCAGGTTATTTGAAGAAGTGCGGGAGAAGCGCGGTTTGGCGTATGGTGCTTATAGCGTGTTTGCGCCCTTATACCGGCAGGGGCCGTTCATGATGAGTTTGCAAACCCGCAACGATCAAACCGAACAGGCTTTGGATGTGTTGCTGAAGACCTTCAACGAGTTTCTCGATAAAGGCCCCAGCGATAAGGAACTGACCGCCGCCAAGCAAAACATCACAGGTGGTTTTGCGATGCGCTTCGATACCAATAGCAAGTTGACCGATTACGTAGCGATGATTGGGTTTTATCAGCAGCCGCTGGACTATCTGGATACCTTTCAGAGCAATGTCGAAGCTGTCAGCATCGAGCAAATCAAGGATGCGTTCAAGCGCCGGGTAAAACCGGAGTTGTTGCAAACCGTGACGGTCGGTGCCGGTAAATAAAATGTCTAACCAAATCCGCATCATCGGCGGCGAATGGCGCAGCCGGCAAATCGTATTCGACGACGCGCCGGGTTTGCGGCCGACGCCGTCGCGGGTGCGGGAAACCTTGTTCAACTGGCTGCAAGCTGATGTTCTGAATAGCCGTTGCCTGGATTTGTACGCCGGTAGCGGCGCGCTGGGCGTCGAAGCTGCCTCGCGCGGTGCCAAGCACGTGGTGCAAGTGGAAAATAACCCTGCCAGTTGCCAAAAGCTGCGCGAGAACATCGCTAAACTGGCGGCGACACAGATTCAGGTGGTACAGCAAGACGTTGGGCAATTTCTAAACGCGCCGGCTCAACCGTTCGACTTGGTGTTCCTCGATCCGCCGTTTGGGCAAGGTTTGATCGGGCAGACCTGCCGACTATTGGACGCCCAAGGCTGGCTGGCCGATTACGCCAAAATCTACCTGGAATGTGAGCGCAAGCGGCCGTTGGATGATCTGCCGGCCGGCTGGCGATTGTTGAAAGCCAAGACGGCCGGCGAAGTCAGCTACCACCTGCTGCAAAAGCAATCGGATACTTTTGCCGCGGCGAATGGTTTAAAATAAGCCGCTTTTGCCTGTTTCCAAAGCCGATGAACATTACCGCGATTTATCCCGGCACCTTCGATCCCATCACCAATGGTCACCTGGACTTGATCCACCGCGCTTCCCGGCTTTACCGGCATGTGATTGTTGCCGTCGCGGTCAGCCGCGGCAAACAGCCACTGTTTTCCTTGGAAGAGCGCGTGGCGTTGATTCAGGAAGTGGTCACCGAATTCAGCAACGTCCGCGTGATTGGCTTCGACACCTTGTTGGTCGAATGTGCCAAGCAACATCAAGCCAGCGTCATCATCCGCGGCTTGCGTGCAGTGTCGGATTTTGAATACGAATTTCAATTGGCCGGCATGAACCGCCGTTTGTCGCCCGATATTGAAACGGTGTTTCTGACCCCGGCCGAACAATACGAATTTATCTCGTCCAGCATGATCCGCGAGATCGCCCAATTGAACGGCGATGTGTCCAGCTTCGTGCCCGATGTGGTCAAACAACGCTTAACCGAAAAATTTTCCGAGGAGTAATTATGGCGCTCATTATCAGCGACGACTGTATCAACTGCGATGTCTGCGAACCGGAGTGCCCGAACGGCGCCATTTCGCAAGGCGACGATATATACGTGATCAACCCGTCCCTATGCACCGAGTGCGTCGGTCATCACGACAAGCCGCAGTGCATGGAAGTTTGTCCGGTGGATTGTATCGATAAAGACCCGGATTTGGTCGAGGACAAGGACAGTCTGTACAAGAAGTATTTAAAACTGACAAGTTGACATGCGTTAGCAGCGTCAGGCGCGTATTTGCACCTGACGCAAACAAAATCAATCAACGGGCTGAGCCCTGGCGCCGGTACCGCACAATCTAAATTTAGGGGATCGATATGCTCAAAAGTGTTGGCTATGCTGCCTACAACCCGCAAACCCCGCTGCGCTCGTTTCATTTCGAACGCCGGCAACCCGGTTCCGAGGATGTGCGTATCGAAATTCTGTATTGCGGGGTTTGCCATAGCGACTTGCATCAAGTACGCAACGAATGGCGCGGCACGACATTTCCGATAGTGCCGGGCCACGAAATTGTCGGTCGGGTCGTGGAAGTCGGCTCCCAAGTGACTCATTTTAAGGTGGGTGATTTGGCCGGGGTAGGCTGCATGGTGGATTCCTGCGGCGTCTGTCCCGATTGCCTTGATCATCAGGAACAGTTTTGCGACCAAACGGTGTTCACTTACAACAGTCCGGACAAATACACCGGCAAAATGACTTACGGCGGCTACTCGAATCAGATCGTGGTCGATCAGGGGTTTGTGTTGCAAGTGTCCGATAAGCTGGAGTTGGCGGCGGTAGCGCCCCTGCTGTGCGCCGGTATTACGACCTATTCGCCTTTGCGGCATTGGCAAATCGGCAAGGGCCATAAGGTTGGCATCGTCGGTTTGGGCGGTCTGGGGCATATGGGCGTGAAGTTTGCCCATGCCTTTGGCGCGGAAGTCGTGCTGTTTACGACATCGCCAGGCAAGGAAGCGGATGCCAAACGCTTGGGGGCGAGCGAGGTAGTAATTTCAAAAAACGCCGACGAGATGGAAAAGCATTTAAACAGCTTTGATTTCATTTTAAATACCGTCGCCGCGCAGCACGATCTGGATCAATATTTAAGCCTGTTGAAGCGCGACGGCACGATGTGCCTGGTCGGCGTACCGTCCGAGCCGCATCCCTCGCCGAACGTCGGCAACCTGATATTCCGTCGCCGCGCACTGGCTGGGTCGCTGATCGGTGGCATCCGTGAGACCCAGGAAATGCTGGATTTCTGCGCAGAGCACGGCATCGTGTCCGATATTGAGCTGATTCCGATGGCCGGCATCAATGACGCCTATCAACGTATGTTGAAAAGCGACGTGAAATACCGCTTTGTGATCGATATGGCGACCCTGCCGGGCTGACGCACTATCCCAAGCTCCTAAATATCGTCGCTCCCGCGCAGCCGGGAGCCCAGTTGCTAAACTGGATTAGCGATGAGTCCTCGCAATGCCGGATGGCCCAGGTTTTGGCCTATCCGCATCCCTAGCAAAACATTTGACCTATAATCACCTTCTCTCACTTTTCTTGGCTTGTTGGGCAGAGAAGGAATGCGTTTGAGCTTTTACCGATTTATTTTTCTGACAGCAATTATTGCCGTGGCGGGTTGGGCTGGGTTGCGCCTAGCCTTACCGCCAGGCTATGCCAGTCCGATTTGGCCGCCGGCCGGCATTGCGCTGGCAGCGGTGTTGCTCTGGGGTAAGAAAATCTGGCCGGCGATAGGGTGCGGCTCGTTCCTGACCAATCTCTCGCAAGGATATGATTTAAGCGGCGAATTAACGCCGCCGACGGTCTTCGTCGCGATGGGCATCGCGATCGGCAGCACATTGCAAGCATTGACCGGTGCTTGGCTGTCGCAACGCTTTCTAGGGACCGGCGTACCGCGTTTGGATAAAGGCAAAAACATTTTTCGGTATGTGTTACTAGTCGGGCCTTTGACTTGCTTGATCGCCGCCACCGTCGGGGTCAGCACCTTGCTTGGATTCGGTGTTTTAACCGATGCCAATGTTTTGGTGGCTTGGTGGAATTGGTGGATAGGCGATTGTCTCGGAGCCATCATTATATCGCCTTTGGTTTTTTGCTGGTTTGCAGAGCCAAGAGCGCTTTGGCGTCCCCGGCTGGTAGGTGTGGCTATGCCGCTGGTAGCCATGTTGGCCGGGCTGATCATTACTTTTCTATTGGTTTTGCGAGCGGAAGACAGTCGGCTGCAACTGCAATTTGACAGCAATGCCGGCGCGGTTAATAAAGCCTTGGCAGACAATTTTTCCGCCGTGTTAAAAGCGTCTTTTTCGCTCAATAGTTTCTTCCAAGCGGCCGGACCGGTAGACCGGGATAAATTCGGCGTTTTTGCCAATGGCGTGCTGGCACAGAATCCGCACATTCAAGCACTGAGCTGGGTATCGCAGATCCCCAGCGAACAGCGGGCGTCTTACGAGCAATCGATCCGCGACGAAGGATATAAAGATTTTACGATCAAGGAACTAGGTGCGGATCGCCAGTTCATCAAGGCTCAGGAGCGTACCGAGTATTTCCCCGTTACCTTTATCGAGCCTTTATCAACCAATAAGCTGGCGCTGGGTTTTGACTTGAATTCCGAGGCCAATCGCCGAGCAGCGCTGACGGAAGCCAGGGCCAGCCAAGCAGTCAGCGTCACCCGGCCTATTCAACTGGTGCAGGACGGGCAAGCCAATCAAGCCCTATTGCTGATGATGCCTGTATACCTGGCTAATGCCAACAGTTCGGAGCCGGCGTTTAGCGGGTTTTTGTCTACAGTGGTGCGTATCGACTCCTTGGTGAAGGCGGCCATGCAAGACTTAAATCTTGACGATATGAACGTGGCGCTACTGTATTACGATGCGGAAAACCAAGCTATACCGTTATACGGAGCGCTGAAAGCATTGACGACCGGTGTTAATGAGTCCAGGCATTCTATCCGTTTTGGCAATCGCTTGTTGGAAGTGATTGTCCAGCCGGAAGCCGTATTCATTGCGACGCATGCCTCCTGGTTACCGTGGCTGGTGTTATTGGGCGGATTGCTGTTTACCATGCTACTAAGCGTGTACTTGTTATCCGCCACCGGCAGGGCGGCTATGGTGGCGGCACTGGTCGATCAGCGCACCGCTCAGCTTGATGCTGCAAACTCAAGTTTAAAGGATGCGTATATTCGTTTGGCGGAAAAAGGCCAAAAGCTCCGCGACTTATACGAGCTGTCGCCCTTAGGCATCGCTTTGCTGGACGTGCACGGCAAATTCGTTGAATTCAATCATGCTTTTCAACGCATGACCGGGTATACGGAAGAAGAACTTCAACGGCTCGATTACATGAGCTTATCCGCCGATAAAGAGCAGAGTTTGGCCGAACAATTAAGTTGGTTAGCCAGAACCGGGCAGTATGGTTCGGACGAAGCGACGTTTATCCATAAAAGAGGGCGGCCGGTATCGTTGCAACTAAGCGGCACCAAAGTCGCCGGAACCGAGGATCAGGATTATATTTGGTTTATTGCCGAAGACGTCACCCAAGCCAAAGCCAATAAAGAAGTGCTACGGCAAAGCGAGTTGAAGTATCGAAAGTTGTTCAACAGCGCTAGCGATGCGGTCATGATGGCCGATAGCAGCGGATTTCTGGATTGTAATCAGGCCACCTTGGATTTATTTGGTTACGACGCTGTGTCCGAGTTCTGTCGCTTGCACCCCGGTAAAGTTTCGCCGCCAAATCAGGCAAACGGCAGGGATTCGGTAGAATTGGCGAACGAGTATATGGCTACGGCGATCAAAAACGGCCACTTGGAATTCGAGTGGCTGCATAAGCGTGCCGACGGTCGTATTTTTCCGGCTTTGGTGACGCTGGCGCGGGTTAGTCTGGACGGCCACCTGGTATTACAAAGCGTGGTGCGCGATCTAAGCGAACAGAAGCGGGTGGAACAGGCCTTGATCGAAGCCAAAGAAACCGCCGAGAGCATGGCGGCCTTCAAATCGGAGTTTCTGGCGAACATGTCCCACGAAATCCGCACGCCGATGAACGCGGTGATCGGGTTGTCGCAGTTGGCATTGAATAAGCCGGTATCCGCTGAGGTAAGGGATTATCTGCAAAAGATTTACAGCAGTTCGGTCAGTTTACTTGGCGTACTCAACGATATTCTCGACTTCTCCAAAATGGAGGCCGGTAAACTGGGACTCGAACAGGTCGAATTCAACCTGAATAACGTGTTGGATAACCTGCATAATCTGTTTGCCCTTTACGCTGCGGAAAAATGCTTGGACATCAAAATAGACGTTGCGCCACACGTACCTTTAAGCTTGGTGGGTGATGCGCTGCGTTTGCAGCAGATTCTCTCCAACCTGGTGGGAAATGCGCTTAAGTTTACTGAGCAAGGCAGTGTCACATTGCAAGTGGCTTTGCTGGAATGGCAGGATGCTCAGGCCAAGCTTCGTTTCAGTGTGATGGATACCGGTATCGGTATTCCCGAAGCGGATCTGCCTAAGTTGTTCCATTCCTTCAGTCAGTTGGATGCGTCGATTACTCGCCGCTTCGGTGGTACAGGCTTGGGCTTGAGCATCAGCCAAAAGTTGTTGCAACTAATGGGTAGCGATTTTCATGTCGAAAGTAAGCCGGGGCAGGGTTCGAATTTTAGTTTTGACTTAATGCTGGGCGTTAGCGCGCAGCAAGCCGACTTGCCGGCGGCGCGGCCGGATAACGACACCCAGGCCGGTGGCTTGTCTAAGACGCTTGCCGAGCAAGGTAGCGCATTGCGGGGCATGCGTATTCTGGTGGCCGAAGACCATGCTATCAATCAGAAAATTTTGCAGGAATTTTTGGCCTTATGCGGGGTTAGTGTCGATCTTGCCGGTAACGGCCGCGACGCCTTGGCCTTGCTGGCAGAGCACGCTTATGATGCAGTGCTGATGGATATTCATATGCCGGTGATGAGCGGTTTGGCCGCTACCGAACAGATCCGCCTTAACCCCGAGTATCAATCGCTACCGATTATCGCGCTGAGTGCTGGCGTGACCCAAGAGGAACGGGACAAATGCCTGGCCAGCGGTATGAACGAGTTTGTGGTCAAGCCGATTCAACCGATGCAGTTGGTTAAGGTGTTGTGCCAGCAGATAGGTCGAAGTTCGGTTGGCGCTTCGGTAAACGGGCCTGTTACAAATGCGCGTGACGTTTCAGCGTTTTGCTTACGAGATTTGCCCGGTTTTGATTTCAGCAACACGCTGGATTTGTTGGATGGCGACGAAAGCTTTTTGAGCGAGTTGCTGGGTAGTTTTAAAAATAGCACCGCAAGCACCTTGATAGCGCTGGATGATTTGCTGGAGAAGCGCGATTTGCAAAAGGCGCGAGACGTGCTGCACGGTTTGAAAGGCGTTGCCGCTAACTTGGGGGCAAATCGTGTGGAGCAGGCCGCGACGAGATTTTGTCTGTCACTCAAGCAGGACAGTTTAAATCCTGCTGACGATGCCGAATTCAAACGGATAATGACCGAAGCACTGACTGCACTGGAACCGTTGGGATAGTCGCTCGACATTGTTCCTGATGGAACAGTGTCTACAGCCGGTCCCAAAACATCGTCTGAGTCCGGTCCAGTTTATCGGTGTAAAATCCGCCGCCATATTGCCTTTAGTTCAAATTCCCGCCAAGGAGAACGCACAATGAACGATCTGGTGTTTTATACCAATCCGCAGTCGCGTGGGCGCATCGCTCACTGGATGCTGGAAGAAATCGGCGAGCCTTACGAAACGGTCTGGTTGGCGTTCGGCGCCGAGATGAAAAATGCCGACTATCTGGCTGTCAATCCAATGGGCAAGGTGCCGGCGCTGAAACACGGCACAGCGTTCGTCACGGAAACTGCCGCCATTTGCGCGTATTTGGCCGACCGTTTTCCGCAGAAAAATCTGCTGCCGGCCGCAAACCATCCCGCGCGGGCCGACTATTTCCGTTGGTTGTTTTTCGCGGCTGGTCCGCTGGAGCAGGCCGTTACCGCCAAAACGCTGGGTTGGCAAGTGCCAGAGGGCAAAAGCGGCTTTGTCGGTTTCGGTAGTTACGAAGCGACCTTAGCCGCCGTCGAAACAGCCCTGCGGCCCGGACCTTACATTTGCGGCGAGCAATTTACCGCCGCGGACGTGTATGTCGGCTCGCAGCTGGGTTGGGGGATGATGTTCGGCAGCATCGAGAAACGTCCGCTGTTCGAGGATTATGTGGCGCGCATCTACGCCCGTCCGGCAGCCCTGCAAGCCATTCGCCTCAACGAAGCGTATTTGCAACAGCGCCAGGCCTGATCGATTGGATAATAGACAGCATCCATCCATGACAGCGTTGCGCACCGAGGCCCCCATTGGCGTATTCGATTCCGGCGTCGGCGGCCTGTCCGTGCTGCGAGCCATCCGTGCGGAATTGCCCATGGAAGACTTGTTGTATGTGGCCGATTCCGGCTACGCGCCCTACGGCGACCGTGACGCGGAGTTTATTGCGGATAGGGCGACAACGATCACCGAGCGGCTGCTGGATGCCGGTGTGAAGGCCATCGTGGTAGCCTGCAACACCGCCACCGTGGTCGCGATCGAAAAACTGCGCGTGTGGTGTCCGGTGCCGGTAGTGGCGATGGAGCCGGCCATCAAGCCTGCGGCGCAAACCACCCAATCCGGAGTGGTCGGCGTACTGGCCACCAGCCGCACGCTGGCTAGCCCAAGCGTCGCCAGGTTGTGCGCGGCCTACGGTAAAGACATTGAAATATTGTTGCAGCCTTGTCCCGGTTTGGTCGAACAAGTTGAAAAAGTCCAATTGCACAGCGATACGACGCGCGAGCTTTTGGTTGGTTACCTGTCGCCGTTGCTGTTGGCCGGTGCCGATACCATCGTATTAGGCTGCACGCATTACCCATTTCTGGCAGAGCTGATTCGGGACATTGTGGGGCCGGATCTGACGATAATCGACCCGGCCACCGCCGTGGCAAAAGAGCTGGTGCGGCGTTTGCAGGGCCATCTTAGGCCTGTTCCGAGTGCGCGAACCGCAGAGGTCCGCTTTTTTTCCAGCACCGCGGTCGAAGAGGCCAGCCCGATCATATCCGCGCTCTGGGGTAGTCCTGTGCTTGTTCAGGCGCTTACTCGGAGCGCTAAGGGCAAGCAGATCGGTTCGGCAGCTTTGGGTTAGTGTCCGCCGGATTTTTAACAAACCGTTCGAGCCGGTTTTCTTCCATTTGCAGGCCACCATGAACGATAAACACACTCCAATAGCCGTGTCGGCGGCAGATGTCGAGCCACGCACCACCTCGCTGTATCCGGAACCGTTTGCCTCGCGCATGACGGGACGGGAGAAGCGCCGCCTTGGCGATTTATTTGATCTGGCAAACTTCGGCGTCAATCTAAGCACGCTAGCACCCGGCGCCAGATCGGCGTTGCGGCACAGCCATTCGCGGCAAGACGAGTTTATTTATATATTGCAAGGCCATCCGACATTGGTGACGGATGCAGGCGAAACCCAGCTGGCGCCGGGTATGTGCGCGGGATTTAAAGCCGGCACCGGTAATGCGCACCAGTTGCTGAACCGCTCGAACGCAGAGGTACAGTATCTGGAAGTTGGCGACAGGACGGCCGGAGACGCAGTCATTTACCCGGACGACGATTTGCAAGCGATGTCAGTCGACGGGAGCTGGCGTTTTGCCCATAAAGACGGCGAGCCATACTAAAAAACGGGAGTCTGCATGCCACACGTATTAATCATCCATGAGGTCGCCGACTATCCGGCCTGGAAGCAGATTTTCGATCAGGCCGCCGAGATCAGAAAACGCGCCGGAGAAATCAGCTACCAACTGCTGCGCTACGACGACGATGCCAATAATATCGTGCATTTTTCTGCCTGGACCTCGCTGGATAATGCCCGGCGCTTTTTCGAATCCCCCGAGTTGGTGGAAATCAGGGAGCAGGCTGGGGTAAAAGCCCCGGAATTTATCTATTTGCAAGAGATAGAGCGGGGCGTGCTTTAATCGCGGCATTGCTCAACGCTTCCTGCACAACCGTTGCTGGTGCTTATTTGCTTCCGCTGGTGAGCTGCTTCAGCATTCCCTAATCTATCTTATCGGCCTCTTGGTAGAGGCTTAATCATCCTGAGTTACACAAAAGTACTTTTGATACATGCGGTATCTAAGCTGCTCCTTCACAAGCGATGGGCAGAAAATGTTCATGCAGACGGCTATACACAATCAGTTTCCCCCGCCTTTAATTCCCTTTGACCATCGATTCCGCGCAGGCGGTAGCCCAGTTGCCGGCATAGATTTACTGCTCGGTCTGACGGCTTCCGTTTAAGCGGATGCAACCCGATTTAAGGGCCAAATTGATAAATCAGTGTTTTCGCTCAGGGTGTGCGGAATATGCCGTAAAAGCCATAACAAAGTTACGGTTAAGTCGGCACAAAAATAGTGGTCACTAATTTGTAATCAATGGCTTACAAGGTGATCAGGCGGGTGGCACGTATTTTGATGTCTTTAAATTAGAGAATTCCAATATTCTCAAAGACGACTATGTGACCTGTGCAGACAAAAGCGACTGTCGTCAATCGCCAACCCCGTGGCGAAGCGGGTTCGGAAACTTACGGAGCTTGCGACAAAGCAAGCTGGCCGAGCTGCTCCAAGGTGATAGGGGGCTGCGGCATATGCCGCATATCACAGACATCCTTAATTATTTTCAATGGAACACTTTATGACAAGACATTTTCAATTGACAGCCATCGCCGTTTTGCTGGGCGTAAGCGGTATCGCACAAGCGGCATTAACTGTGACCAGCGGACCAGTCAGTTTTAGCGGCTCCGCGTCGGTCACGGCAACCGGGGGACAGGTAGCTTCCACAACCAATTCCAACAACGGCGCGACTATCGCCAATGTCGCGCTTGGTCAGTTTGACGTAGCGAACGGCGTACTTACCGGCGTTGATATACAACTTACATCCAATCGCACCCAGACCATCAACGGCTCGGGTAACAAGAATAATGGTCCAGGTAGAACCGTTAACGGCAGCGGCACCAGCAATGCCTTGATGTCCGCGGCAGGCGTTAGCGCGGCTTTCGTCCCCAATTTGACTCAAGCCGGCTCCGGTTGTGCCTTAGCGCACGGTCCAACCGGTCCAGTCAATTGCAGTTGGGGGCCGAATACCGCAGCAGCTGCCACAACCGATACGACGGTTGGTGCAGACGACCAAAATCTTAAGGATTATGTAGGTGGCGGCTCTGTCAATGCTTCATTGAGCTTACCCACCTTATCCGCCACCACAACCATGTCATCGACCGCTGGGCAGCCAGGCAGCGGTTCATCTGCTACCTACAAAGTTGACTGGGCCGGCTCTTTGCAAGCCAACTACAGCTATTTGCTGCATTCGCTAGCTTCTTTCGACGCCAGTTCTGCCAACAATACGCTAACCCTGGACTTTGGCACGGTCGCGCAAAACACTGGTCCTACTCTGAGTTTTAGCTTGTTCAATCTCGCCGATGCTGACCGGATCGGTCTGGACTTGGATAGCGTCAGCGGCAGTGGCGATACCGGGGCCTTGACCACGAATCTGACGGCGTTTAACGATCTGGCACAGGGTTCAAGTGTGGCATTCATAGCCAATTTGCTGACTTCGACCACTGGCGTCTTCAGCGCTCAGTATCTAATCAATCTGTCCGATGCCGATTTCGGTGCCAGCAGCACCAGACAAAATCATCAGCTGACGTTAAATCTGGTTGGCAATGTGGTTGGTAATGTCGCTGCGGTTCCCGTTCCCGGCGCGGTTTGGTTGTTCGGCAGTGCCATGTTGGGCTTAGTGGGATTGCAAAAACGTAAGCGCTTAGCGTAGAGCAAGACGATACAAGGTCTCCGGCTAAAAACGCGGAGATCACTTAGTCAACTGACATCAAGGCAATAAAATGAAAATAATCAAAATACTGTTGTTGGGCTGTGCCATTATGCCGGCCGCGCACGCCAATCTAGTGAGCAATGGCGGGTTTGAACAGCCGGGCACGCTCGCGGCGGCTCCCGGTTATCAATACTTGCCTAACAATGACTCCAGCGTCACCGGCTGGACGTCTATTAGCGACAATCTTGGTGAAGAGTCTTATCTGATGAACATCAATCGCTCGAACAATAGCTACATTCCGCGTGTTTATCAGGGTACTTATGGTTTGGCGCTGAATAACAATAACGCCATACAAACCAGTGTGGCACTGACTGCCGGCATTACTTACGATCTGTCTTTCGCCGCCAAAGCAAATACTGCAGGCGCATCGCCGCTGGAAGTGAGTATTGGCGGTTTCAGCACTTCGTTTGCAAATACCACAGCGTTCACCATCTTCCAATATCAATTTACCGCCTCGGCTACGGATCAAGGCGCAACATTAAAGTTTTTTAATCCATTAGCGGCTGGCGGAAATCGTATCTGGAATCTGGATGCGGTGTCTCTTCAACCCGCGCCAGTGCCGTTGCCTGCCGCCACTTGGTCATTCCTGACCGGCTTTATGGGTTTGCTGGCACTGGGTAAACGTAAACGCTCCGCCTTGTAAGCTGATTTGACAGAGGCTTTTCAACAGATTGTGCAAGGATGCTGCGGGCAAATTTGACGCGAGATAATTCATGAAAACTATAAAAACCATCATGTTGTTACTGGCGGCGGTGTTCCCGCTGCCATCGGCAATAGCCGCCAATTTGCTCGGCAACGGCGGCTTCGAAAGTCCGGGGACAGTGACGACCTATAAGTTCCTCAGTAACAATGACACTACCAGCGTCACCGGCTGGACGGCGATAGATGACGCCATTGGCGAAAGGCCGTATCTGATGTACAAGAATCGGGCCGGCGGCAACTATACCAACCGGGTGTTTGAAGGCTTGTATGCCTTGGCGATCAACCAGGGTTCCGGCATCAAAACCACATTTCCGGTCACGGCCGGCGTAACCTACACCTTGTCGTTTCAGGTTCGCAAAGGTACAACGGCCGGATACACGCCGCTGGAAGTATCGATTGCCGGTTTCAATACCACCTTCGCCAGCGTGACCGGTAGTTTCCAGCTGTTGACGTATACCTTTACTGCCAGCACCACAAATCCTGCGGCGGAACTGCGGTTTTTCAATAGTGCGCCGACGCCCGATTACAAGACCTACGACATCGATGCGGTGGTAGTGGAAGAAGGAACCGGACCGACCACACCACCCAATCCCTTCGTCGGCCTACCTGCCGATGCGGGCGATCCGGCATTTATCACCAGCCATTTCTCCGGCTCGCAGAATTGCGCGATGTGCCACAACGGTATAGTCGACAATCAAAGTAAAGACGTTTCCATCGTCACCGATTGGTCGTCGACGATGATGGCCAATTCATCGAGAGATCCGTTCTGGCGTGCGAAGGTGCGTAGCGAGATGTCTCGCCACCCCGAACTGCAAACAGTCATCAACGATAAATGCAGCAAATGCCACGCACCGATGGCCAACGCTCAAGCCAAAAAAGACGGTAGCAGCGCCAGCCAAACCATTTTCGACGGCGGTATTCTCGACGTCGGCCACGCCAAACACGATGCGGCGATGGACGGTGTGAGTTGTACCTTGTGCCATCAGATTCCAGCTACGCCGGCCTTGGGCACGCTGGCAACCATGTCCGGCAATTACGCCATCAACGATAGCAAAACCATCTACGGGCCTTATGGCGGTCCCGGCGATACCGCGCTATTCACGATGCCGATGATAATGCATACCGGCTATACGCCTACCTATGGCGCGCAGATCAAGGAGTCCAAGTTATGCGCATCCTGCCACAACCTGAAGACACCTTACGTCGATCAAAACGGCACTATCTTGAGCACCACGCCGGAAAGCGAATTCCCCGAGCAAACGCCATACATGGAGTGGGAACAAAGCAGCTATGTCGGTCAAAAAAGTTGCCAAGGCTGCCATATGAGCCGTACCGATGGCGTGAAAATTTCGACCATGGGTATGTCCGGTTTACGCAACAATTTTGCGATTCACGATCTGGTGGGCGCCAATAAGTTGATGCTAGATATTCTCAGCAACAATAAAAACCAATTGGGCGTGTTATCCAATAATTTCGCCGAAACCTTAAGCAAAACCGACGCGATGTTGAAAAGCGCGGCGACGGTGACGGTTGCCGAGCAGCGCTCAACCCCTAATGCGCTGGACTTTACCTTGCAGATTAACAGCACTACCGGACACAAGCTGCCAACCAGCTATCCGTCGCGGCGAGCTGTCGTGCATGTCGTGGTGACCAACGCGCAGAATCAAATCGTTTGGGAGTCCGGAAAAGTCAGGGCCGACGGCAGTATTGTCGGGGTTGATGCCGACGAAAACGGCGCCAACTTTGAGCCGCATTACGATCAAATCACTGCTGACGATCAGGTGCAAGTTTACGAAGCGATCATGGGCAACGACCAAGGCGAAGTGACCTACACCTTGTTACGAGGTAAGGAGTATTTGAAAGATAACCGCATTCTGCCACCCGGTTTTAATAAAACCAGTGCGCCCGCCGATGTGCGGGTCGCCGGTTCCGCAGCGTCCGACAGCAACTTCATCGGCGGTAGCGATCAGATCAGCTACCAAATCGGCGGTCTGCCGGTGGGTAACTATACGGTCAAGGCTGAGCTGGTTTATCAAACCCTGTCGCATGCCTATGCCGAGGATTTGTTCAGCGACACGGCCACGCCGGAAGTCGCGGACTTTAAAACCATGTTCGATGCCTCCTCGCAAAAGTCCAGCGTAATAGCCAGTGCTGAGTTCGCCGGCACGGTCGCTGCACCGCCAGCGCCGGATTCCGACGGCGACGGCGTGTCCGACAATCTGGATAACTGCAAACTGGTCGTCAACGCCAATCAGCGAAATACCGACGGCGATAGTTTCGGCAATATCTGCGATCCGGACTTCAACCAGAACAACGTCGTCGATCCGGCCGATTTGTCCAGGCTGAAATCCAAGCTCGGCACGGTGTCGGCAAATGAAGACTTAAACGGCAATGGGGTCGTCGATTCCGCCGACTTGAGTCTGTTGAAAACCTATTTGGGTAAAGCACCCGGACCAACCGGTATCGCGCCCTAAGTTTCGCGGGGGGGGCTCGTTTAAAGCCCCCCCGCGAGCACGGTCAATCTCGTTTACTTTTAATTGAATGGAGCATTACATGAAACATCCTGTTTTACTTATCGGCGCGCTAGCCGCGACACTACTAACGGCCGCGCCGGTTTCGGCCACCGTTATCGCCACCAGCGTAGTAAAATTCAGCCAGGGCGAGAATATTAACGTTTCAGCCGGCGATACCTTTACCGTGGACCTAATCGGTGAAAACTTTCCGGATGGCCCCGACGGCGCGGCGTTTTCCTTGTCTTGGAATCCTGGTGTATTGAGTTATGTGGGCACTGCAATTGCCAATCCGCCGTGGGATGCAAGTTTTATCAGCGACGGCAACGCCGGCACTGGTCTCATCGACTACGTCTTTCTGGGCAAGAGTGTAGGAAATGCCGGTACTAATTTTGCTTTGGCGTCTTTCACTTTCAACGTGGTGGGTAACCAAGGTGAATCCAGTGCGCTGAGTTTGAACATTGACTCCTTCAATGTTGGTTTCGTCAGCCCGGGTGCGCTGCCGATCAATACCAGCTTTATCGGCAGTCAAGTTCAGGTTGTGCCTGTTCCGGCCGCAGTTTGGATGTTTGCTACCGGCTTGGCTGGGCTGATGGGCTCCAGCAATCTGCGCAAGAAACAGGGTTTAACCGTATAAATCTATTTCCCCCGGCCAGCTGAGCCGGGGCATTTCCAAGCACCGTTACTCTACTAACCGCAAGACTTGCGGGTTTCTTAATGGCAGAGTAGTCGCCAACTGAGGCAGTAAAATCACACTGCATTGATTTGCACAACCCCCTTTTTTGAGTTGGTCGTAGCGGGTTGCGTAACCCTAGCGCGGCATGAATGAACCAAGCAAGGCCGGAGACGATAATGCAGCGCGGCGCTATATGTTAAAAAAGGCGGTTTGGCATTTTGGATTATTACCCAGCCCTTCAATATCGTCGCTCCCGCGCAGGCGAGAGTCCAGTTGCTACAATGGATTCGCTGCGCGGTCTAACGGCTCCCGCTTTTGCGGGAATGATGGCTATAGGGAGTTTAAGGGCCGAGTTAATAATGAGCGATGACATGCGCAGGTATTGCCGTTTGCCGGGAGAACAGTGAATGAACGCATCAATAACTACGCCATGTATTGCCGCTGACCAAGGCGGCGGTTGAAATGGATGGGCAAGCTCAATGAAACCGCAAATCAGCATCATCATGCCGGTGATCAACGAAGCGGCGCAGCTTGCGGACAAATTGCAAGCCTTGAAGGCACTGAGATCGCGCTGCGAATTATTGGTGGTCGATGGCGGCAGTCGTGATGCCAGCCCGCTTATAGCGAAGCCTTTGGTCGATCAGATTTTGCCCAGTCAGCCTGGCCGGGCCAGGCAGATGAACCTGGGGGCGCAACAAGCCCAAGCCGACGTGTTGCTGTTTTTGCATGCCGATACCCGGCTGCCGGATCAGGCTATCGCTTTAATTTTGTCTGCGGTCGCGCAAGGCTGGTCGTGGGGGCGTTTTGATGTGCAATTCGACAGCCCAAAAGCCATTTTTAAATTGATCGCCGGCATGATGAACGCGCGCTCCCGCTTGACCGGTATTGCTACCGGCGATCAGGCCATCTTCATTACTCGTCAGGCATTTCGAGCCGTGGGCGGTTTTCCGGAGATTGCCTTGATGGAAGATATTGCCATCAGTGCGGCGCTGAACAAGCTAGGTAAACCTTGCTGTTTAAGGGCTAGGGTCGTTACTGCCGCGCGGCGTTGGCAAGAACACGGTATCCTCAGAACGATCTTATTGATGTGGTGTTTGCGGCTGCGGTATTTTTTCGGAGCCCATCCGGATGAACTGGCAGCGCGGTATTATCGGAGGCAGTGATGGAAGCAATGGTGCGCTTGGGCGTGTTTTTGGGGATATTTTTGCTAATGGCGGCTTGGGAGTGGCTGCGGCCCAAGCGGCGATTGGCGGCAACGCGCCGCCGCCGTTGGCCGGTCAATTTGGGTTTGGCGATTCTGAATGTCGGTGTGATGCGGCTCAGCATCGGTGCCGCGGCTTGGCTGGCGGCGAACTGGGCTGCCGAGCAACAAATCGGCGTATTCAATTTGCTGTCGGTGCCGAATTGGCTGTCGATAACGCTGAGCCTGTTGCTGCTGGATCTTGCCATTTACGCCCAACATATCGCCGCCCATCGCTGGCGCTGGTTTTGGCGGCTGCATCAGGTACACCATAGCGATATGGATTTCGATACGACGACTGCCGTGCGCTTTCATCCCCTGGAAATCATGCTGTCCATGCTTTACAAGGTCGCGCTGGTGCTGTTACTCGGGGTCGATCCGCTCGCGGTGATCGCTTTTGAAGTGATATTGAACGGTTGCGCGTTATTCAATCACGGTAATGTCGGCTTGCCGCCTGCGCTGGAGCGCGGCTTGCGCTTTTTGATAGTGACACCAGACATGCATCGCATTCATCACTCCGCGTTTCAATCGGAAACCGACAGCAACTACGGCTTCTCGCTGTCATGCTGGGATAGATTGTTCAAAACCTATTGTCCACAAGCGCGCGAAGCACAGACTGCCATGATGAAAGGTTTGTCCTAGTATCGCGATAGTGCGCAGTTGGGCTTTGTCGGCCTGTTGGCGCTGCCGTTTCGCCGTCTACGCAGTCGATAAGCCCAGTTAAACCGGCTTGCGGTTTGGCTTATTGGGTTGTTTCCTGTTAGCGATTAATCAATGTGTTTTTAGTGTCATTGTTAATTAATGTCGGCGGGCATATAGTCTAAATGCCTTAATTACTTCGGGAAGCGACCATGAAACGCTTACATAAAGACATTTTGACCGGGCTGGTGTTTGTGACCGGCGTTATCGAGTTTATTTCTGGCGATTTTATTGTTTCCTCGGCCTTGTTCGCGGCGACTACTTTTGCCAGTACTATGGGTTCGAGCCGCAAAAAACCGTAGGACTGGATTGTTCTGCGGCGTGAGATGTATTGATAAATGCTTTCAGCGTTAGGTTTTCTGGGTAAGATTGGATTATCCGCGCCGCTTGCATAAGCAATGTTTTACAATATTGCGATGCAATTAAACTTTGACCGGCTACGGTAAATGGCTGACGCGAAAACTTATCTGAATGTACCCTATGCCGAAAAGGATGCGGCGAAAGCGCTTGGCGCCAGGTGGGATGCGGCTGTCAAGAAATGGTATGTCCCCGCCAATAAAGACGTGGCGCTGTTTGCCAAATGGCAGATGGAGTCCGAGATTGGACAATTGCCCGGCGGCGAGGCGAAAAGTTCAAAAGCCGACAGTGTCGTCGGCGGTACAACCCGGTCAAGCGATAAAAACTTTGTAGCCTATGACGGAGACGAGCCGCCATGGGATTGAACCAAGCGGTGCGCGGTTTGAGCTTATGCGCCCGTTAAAATACCTGGCCGGCTATGCGCCTGCCATCACCGCGCAAGTGCATGCGCTGATCGACAGCGACAAACTGCCCGAGCTACTGCTGAAAAAATATCCCCGGCCGCATGATATAAAGACCGACAAGGCGCTTTATGTCTACACGATGGATCTTAAAAATCAATTTCTGCGGCAATCCAACCCTCTCAGCAAAGTCGTTTACGACGACAAAATCGATGTATTGCATCAGGCCTTGGGCTTGCATTCGGTGGTATCGCGGGTGCAGGGCGGCAATTTAAAGTCAAAAAATGAAATTCGCATTGGCGCGATCTTTAAGCTGGCGCCGCCGGAGTTCTTGCAGATGATCGTCGTTCATGAGCTCGCGCATCTACGTGAAAAGCAGCATAACAAGGCGTTTTACAAATTATGCGAATACATGGCGCCGGACTATCACCAATGGGAGTTCGACATGCGGCTTTATCTGACCTGTCTGGATTTGGGTCGGGCGATTTATTGAGTCGATCCAAGTGCCGCGGGCGAAGGATTCACGGCCGTGCTTCGCGAATGAATGGTTGTGTGCAGCCATCAAGCAGCGATATTTCTTAATTTTGCCTGGCTATAGTGGCACTATTGCGTCAGAATTTACTTACTTTTATACAGACATTTTTATGGGAGAAACAGCATGCGCGTAGCAGAGTTAATGACCACCAAGGTATTTACCGTCGAACCTCACGATCTGATCGATCGCGTGTTCTTTTTGATCCATTACGAGAAAATCCGCCACTTGCCTGTGGTTGAAAAAGGCAAATTGGTCGGTATCGTTTCCGACCGGGATTTATATAAAGCCCTGGGCCCCAAAAGTAATTCCAATGCGGTGGAAGCTAGTAAAGACAGCACCCAATTGCATGTGGTCACGCAAAAAGTCGTGCATATCATGCATCGCGGCGTTTATACCGTTACCCCGGAAACGCCAGCGTCCGAAGCGGCGGCGATGATGGCGGAACACCGCGTCGGCGCGCTGCCGGTGGTGGAAAAAGACAAACTGGTAGGCATATTGTCCGCTACCGATATTTTAAGAGTGTTTGCCAAGTTGGAACGCGCGCACGAAAAGCTGGAACAACAGATCAAGGAAGGCGCGGCGCACGGCTAAGGTCGGATGGGTTTACGGCGTAAACCGTCTGAAAGCAAATGGGGCGATGCTTATTGTTTCGCCCCGGGCCAAAGCCTCAACCGGTAATCGCGGCTCTTTTATCCACTAAGTAAATCCAGTCGTCTTGTTCTTTGACTTTCAGCGCGGTCAGTTTTTTGCCCAGGCAAATTTCGCTTAAAGACTCGCCGCTGATCGGGTCATAGCAAATACTGTGCATGGAACACTGCAAATAGCGTCCCGATTCGTCGAAAATGTTGCTGTTCTCACAATCCAATGCCCTAGGCATGTGGACGCATTGGTTTAGATAAGCGTATACCTCGCCTTGGAAACGCACCAGAACCGCAGAGCGGGGCGAGCCTCGATAGAGCAGTTCAAACGGAAATTTGCCGAGCTCGGGAACTTGTTGAGCAGGGCAGATGGCAAATGGGTGTTTCACCGACATGGTTGTTTATCCTCCCCCACGATTGCCAGCAAACCTTGGGCCACAATGCTGTATTTTTTCGATGGATTTTCGGCAATTGAGCAAGCGGACGGCGTTACTCGGCAAATCAAACTGACAGCGGATAACTAGCAGTCTTTACCTTCAGTGTTCGCTTGGCTGTCCAGCTCCTGCTGTTCATTGCGAATCAGCCAGTCCAGCACCAAGGCATAGCTGGTGGCCAGCAGGGTCGGGCCGATAAATACGCCGATAAAGCCAAATGCTAACAGCCCGCCGAAGATGCCGAACACGATCAACACGAACGGCAATTCCACTTCCCGGCTGATCAAAATCGGCCGTAGCCAGTTGTCGATGGTGCCGACGAATAACAAAAACCACAATGCGATAAAAACCGCCCAGCCGGTTTCGCCTTCTGCCAGCAGCCACAAGGCAATCGGCAGCCAGATCACCGTGCCGGCCGCTGGAATGATCATCAAAAAGAAGGCGATGACGCCTAACACAAAGGCGTAAGGCACGCCGGCAATCACAAAGCCCAGGATGGAAGCCAGTGCTTGTACCAGCGCGGTGCCGAGGATGCCGTATACCACTGCGCGCAGACTGGAGCGGACGATATGCAGGATGCGTTGGGTGCGCTCGCCGGCCAGGCGTTCGACGCCAATCACGACATGCTGAGCAACATGCTCGCCGTCGCGATAGAAAAAAAACAGCACCAAAATAGCCAGGCCCATATGCATCAGTTCGCCGGCCAAGCCAATGCCTTGTTGCAGCAACCAGCTACTGGCGCCCAGCGCATATTGCCGGGCCAGATTGACGAGGCGGCTGGAGTCTTCGCCGACACTTTGCCAGGCGGCAACAGCGTTGTCGCCGACTACCGGCAACGATTGCAACCAAGCCGGAGGTTCCGGCCACACATGCCGGCTTTGATTCAGCCATTGCAGCAAGTGGTTTATGTCTTCCGTAAATGTCAGCGTGGCGGCGACGAACGGCGTCAGCAGTAATATGCCTATCGGCAGGACCATGGCGGTGGCGGCCCAGTTGGCGGTCAGCTTCCAATCGCGCAAACGCAAATACAGCGGCCAGGTGACAAAACACAGAATCGCCGCCCACAACAAATCGAAAATAAACGGTTTTAATACCTGATAACAGGCAAATAGCAGCAGGCACAAGGCCGCCAGACTGGCGATTTTTTCGTAACGGGAAATCTGGATAGGCATGATCGAGTAGGCGGCAGCTAACTGAATTGGAATCAATATCCGGAGTTTACGGCATTATCGGTTAAGCCGGTATGACAGCCGTTGAATTAAACAATGCTTGCTTGTCCGGCGGCGCTTTACATAGAATGCGGTAGCCTTTATCTGGAGCCGCACTGTGAGCCAAGCCCGAGAGTTTATTCCGATTAATATCGCCGTATTGACTGTCTCCGATACTCGTACCGAATTAGACGACGTATCCGGGCAAACCTTGGTCACCGGTTTGACTGCGGCCGGGCATAACTTGATCGACAAAAAAATCGTTCCCGATGATATTTACCAAATCCGCGCCGCCGTCAGTCAATGGATCGCCGATCCGCAGGTCAATGCGGTTATCACCACCGGCGGCACCGGCGTGACGGGGCGCGATGGTACCCCGGAAGCGATTCAACCGCTGTTGGATAAAGTATTGGATGGCTTTGGCGAAGTGTTTCGGACGATTTCCTACCAGGACATCAAAAGCTCGACGATGCAATCGCGGGCTATCGCCGGCGTGGCCAACGCCACTTATATTTTCTGCGTGCCCGGTTCGTCCGGTGCTTGCCGGACTGCCTGGGATTCCTTAATCAAGGAACAATTGGATTACCGCACCCGGCCGTGTAATCTGGTGCAACTGATGCCGCGCCTGCTGGAGAAATAATGCGTCCGCCTTTTTTGTTTCTGGCCGCGGTTGGCGGTTTTATCGGCGTAGCGATGGGCGCATTCGGCGCGCATGGCTTGAAGCATTTATTATCCGAGCATCTGCTGGATGTTTACAAAACCGCGGTAAGCTACCAGATGTGGCATGTGTTGGTTCTGGCTTTGATCGCAGTGTTACCGGAACATAAATTGCTGCGCTGGGCCGGCTGGTGTTTGGTGGCGGGCGTTGTGCTGTTTTCCGGCAGTCTATACTTACTGGCGATATTGAATATCGGTTGGCTGGGTATGATCACGCCGTTGGGCGGCCTGGCTTTTTTAGCCGCATGGGCCTTGTTGGCTTATGTGGCTTGGCAGAAAAACCAGGAGTTGTAGATGGACAGTAAACCGCCCGTTCGACCTTCCGTGCCGCCACCGGCATCTTCCCGGCCCAGCGCTAACCGCAATTTGCGCGAGGAAGGCCACGAAGTAAAAGTACCGCCGATTCCGGAAGATGCCATGCTCAAAGTCCTGCACGCGGTCATTCATTTCGCGGTCAGAATATTGGCGGTGCTGATGGTGTTGGTTATCTTGTGGGGCGTGGCTGATGTGGGTTATGTGATGTACCAACGGGTGGTCGCGGCGCCGTTTTTGATGCTGACGGTGTCCGACATACTGGTGATTTTTGGGTCATTCATGGCGGTGTTGATCGCGATAGAGATATTTATCAACATCACGCTGTACATCAAACACGACACGCTACCGATTAAAATGGTCATAGCCACTGCCTTGATGGCCGTGGCCCGAAAAGTGATCATGCTGGATTTCAAGGATTTGGATCCGGCTTACATTACGGCCATTGCCGCGGTCATCGTGGCGCTGGGCCTTACTTACTGGCTGATTTCCTATAAACCGCCACAACCTGTCAAACAAGACGAGCGATAAATGATGCGCGATGCAAGCCCGCAAACTGTTTTCCTGAAAGACTATACCCCGCCCGAATATCTGATCGAACAGATTGAACTGAATTTCGACCTGGACGAGCAACACACGCAGGTCCGCTCAACCTTGAGTTTACGCCGCAATCCGCAAAGCCAAGACAGCAGTACCGCATTAACCTTGCTCGGCGAGGAATTGCAGTTGGTGAGTATCGCGATAGACGGCCAAGCGCTGGAGCAGAGCCAGTATTTGCTGGGCGAGGAAGCCTTGGTCGTGCATGAAGTACCGCAGGACAGGCCGTTTCAAATCGTCATCGAAAACGTCATCAATCCGCAAGCTAACACGGCGTTGGAAGGTTTGTATCTATCCAGCAGTATGCTGTGTACGCAGTGCGAGGCGCAGGGTTTTCGGAAAATCACCTGGTTTTTGGACCGGCCGGATGTGATGAGCCGCTTTAAAACCACCTTGACCGGAGATAAGGGTAAATATCCGGTTTTGCTGTCCAACGGTAACAAGGTCGGCCAAGGCGAGTTGGATAACAATCGGCATTGGGTGAGTTGGGAAGATCCGTTCGCCAAGCCTTGTTATTTGTTTGCCCTGGTGGCAGGGCAACTGGAATGCGTCGCCGACGAGTTCATCACGATGAGCGGTCGGCGTATCGCACTGGAAATATTTGTCGAAAAGCACAATGTCGACAAATGTGCGCACGCCATGCAGTCCTTGAAAAACGCGATGCGTTGGGACGAAGAAACCTACGGTCTTGAATACGACCTTGATTTGTACATGATCGTTGCGGTCGACCATTTCAATATGGGCGCGATGGAAAACAAAGGCTTGAACGTATTCAACACCAAATTCGTGCTGGCCCGGCCCGACACCGCCACCGACAGCGATTACGAGCACATCGAAGGCGTGATCGGTCACGAATATTTCCATAACTGGTCCGGTAACCGCGTTACTTGCCGCGACTGGTTTCAGTTAAGTTTGAAAGAAGGCTTTACTGTGTTCCGCGACCAGCAATTCAGCGGCGACCGCACGTCGCCGGCGGTAAAACGCATCGAAGACGTCAACGCTTTGCGCACCCGGCAGTTTGCCGAAGATGCCGGCCCGTTGGCGCATCCGATTCGTCCGGAAGCCTATATCGAAATCAACAATTTCTACACGCTAACCGTCTATGAAAAAGGTGCGGAAGTAGTGCGGATGCTGCACACCTTGCTGGGCGCGGCTGGTTTCAGGAAGGGCTGTGATTTATATTTCCAGCGCCACGACGGCCAGGCGGTGACTTGCGAGGATTTCGTCAAGGCTTTGGAAGACGCCAATGGCGTGGAGTTGAAGCAGTTCAGACTTTGGTATTCGCAAGCCGGTACGCCGGTGTTGACGGTGAGCCAGCAATACGATTCCGAATCTCAACAACTGCATTTGACCATTCAACAAAATTGTCCGCCTACGCCTAATCAACCGGTGAAAGCGCCGCTACATATCCCGGTAAAACTGGGTTTGCTGGCTGCCGACGGTTCGGCTGCGCAGATTCATTACAACGGTTCCAGTCAGGCGGAAATTACCTTAAATGTTACGGAAGCGGAGCAAACTTTTAGCTTTGATAAGTTATCTCAGCAGCCGGTCGTGTCACTATTAAGAGGTTTTTCCGCGCCTGTTACCTTGAAGATTGAGCGTAGCCTGGAAGAATTGGCGTTTTTGCTGCGGCACGACAGCGATACATTTAACCGCTGGGAAGCGGGACAGCAACTGGCCGTGCAGGTAATTTTCAAGCTGATCGATGCGATAGAATTGGGCCGGCCTTTGCAACTGGAGCCGGTTATCGTCGATGCCTATCGCAGCGTGTTGACCGATAGCGGCGGTGATTTGTCTTATCAAGCGTTGTTGCTGGCGCTGCCGGAAGAAAGTTATTTATCCGGGCAAATGGCTGTTATTGATGTTGAAGCTATCCATCAAGCCCGCGAGTTTGTCAAAAAGACCTTGGCAGACCAATTGCAAGCCGAGTTTAAGCAGTTGTACCAGCAACATCACCGCGACGAATCCGGTAGTTTCGATGCCGGTGCGGTCGGGCGGCGGCGCTTGAAAAATGCCTGCTTGAGCTATTTGAGCAAGCTGGAAAATCAGGATGTTTATCATATCGCCGAGCAGCAGTTTTATAGCGCCCGGAATATGACCGATCAGTTGGCGGCGTTGTCGGTCATCGTCAACAGTAACCATCCGGCCAAGGCCAGAAGTCTGGATAGTTTTTACGTGCAATGGCGGCAGGAAGCGCTGGTGATAGACAAATGGTTTACCTTGCAAGCTACAAGCAGCATGCCCAACACCTTTGCCACCGTGCAGGCCTTGATGAAACATCCGGCTTTTGATATGAAAACGCCCAACCGCGTGCGCTCATTGATTGGCGCTTTCAGCCAAGCCAATCCGCTGCATTTTCATGCCATAAACGGCGAGGGCTACCGTTTCCTGGCCGACCAAGTGTTGGCGCTGAATACCCTCAATCCGCAAATCGCCTCGCGGATGGTGACCGGGTTGGCGCAATGGCGGCGTTATGATGCAGCCCGGCAGGGCTTGATGAAACAGCAATTACAGCGTATCGTCGCTACCGAGCATCTATCCAAAGATGTCTATGAGATCGCCAGCAAGAGTTTGGCGTAGCCGTCACAATCACGTAAACTAGCGCCGAAATAAGCCATCCGCATTAAGCATGAACCCACGCACCGCTCAGGTTGAGCGCAATACGCTCGAAACCCAGATCAAAGTTTCCATTAATCTCGACGGCAACGGTACGGCCTCTTTTACGACGGGCTTGCCGTTTTTGGATCATATGCTGGATCAGATCGCCCGGCACGGCTTGATAGACATAGAGGTTGTCTCGCATGGCGACTTACATATCGATGCCCATCACAGCGTGGAAGACATCGGCATTACGCTGGGCCAGGCCTTTGCCAAAGCGCTGGGCGATAAAAAAGGTATTTATCGCTATGGTCATGCCTATTGCCCGCTGGACGAATCCTTGTCGCGGGTGGTAATAGATTTCTCCGGCCGGCCCGGCTTGTTCTATCAAGTGGAGTTCAAACGCGCCTTTATCGGCAGTTTCGATGTGGATTTATTTAAGGAATTTTTCCAGGGCTTTGTGAATCATGCCGGCGTGACCTTGCATATCGATAATATCAAGGGCGGCAATGCTCATCATATTGCCGAAACCGTTTTCAAGGCATTCGGCCGAGCCGTCAGGATGGCAATCAGCCATGACGAGCGGATGGCCGGCATCATGCCTTCCACCAAGGGCAGTCTATAATTCCCACACTTTTCGCCTAGAAACCCCGACCTTGTATCTCTAGTTTTATGTCATCAGTAGCCGTTATCGATTACGGAATGGGAAATCTGCATTCCATTGCCAAAGCGCTTCAACATGCCGATAGCCGGGTAAACGTACAAATAACCACCGATGCCTCGTTAATCCGCGCTGCGGATCGCGTGGTATTTCCGGGCGTCGGCGCGATACGCGATTGTATGCACGCCCTGAACGATAGCGGTTTGGCAGATGTGATCCGCGAAGTAGCGCAAAGCAAGCCTTTTCTGGGCATCTGCCTGGGGATGCAGGCCTTGTTGACCGACAGCGAGGAAAACGATGGCATCGCTTGTCTGAATATATTCCCCGGTCATGCCCGCCGTTTTGCCGATCACATGCTGGATGCCGAGGGTAATGTTTTGAAAATCCCGCATATGGGCTGGAATCAGGTTAAGCAAAACCCGCATCCGCTCTGGCACGACATCCCGGACCATAGCCGCTTTTATTTCGTACACAGCTATTATGCAGCGCCGGACGATGTGCGCCACAGCGCTGCGACGGCCGATTATCCGCAAGCCTTTACCTGCGCACTGGCAAAAGACAATATGTTTGCCGTGCAATTTCATCCCGAAAAAAGCCAGACTGTCGGATTGCAGCTATTGCAAAACTTCCTGGCCTGGGATGGAACCGCGTAACTCCCCAACCCTTAGATGTTGGCTTTACTAACCTTTAGATTTAGTGTTTTAACTGTCGAGATTTAAATATGTTGCTGATACCCGCAATTGACTTGAAGGAAGGAAAATGTGTCCGTTTGCGCCAGGGTCGTATGGAAGACGATACCGTATTCTCGGACGATCCGGTGGCTGTGGCCGGGCGTTGGGTTGAAGCAGGGGCGAAGAGATTGCATCTGGTCGATCTGGACGGCGCCTTCGCCGGTAAACCGAAAAATGCCCAGGTTATTAACGCCATCGTCCAGGCTTATCCCGATGTGCCGGTGCAAATCGGCGGCGGTATCCGCGATGAAGACACCATCCAGGCGTATCTGGAAGCCGGTGTGCAATATGTGATTATCGGCACCAAGGCCGTCAGCGAACCGCATTTCGTGCGCGACGTGTCGATTGAGTTTCCCGGCCATATCATCATCGGTCTGGATGCCAGAGACGGCAAAGTAGCGATAGACGGCTGGTCGAAACTGTCTCGCCACGACGTGATTGACCTCGCGCAAAAATTTGAGTCCAACGGCGTCGCGGCCATTATCTACACCGATATTTCCCGCGACGGCATGATGCAAGGCGTCAATGTCGAAGCCACTGCAAAATTGGCGCGCTCGGTGCACATCCCGGTCATTGCCTCCGGCGGCATCACTAACTTGGACGACATTCGCGCGCTGGGCGAGGTAGCCCACGAAGGCATCATGGGAGCCATCACCGGCCGGGCCATCTACGAAGGCACGCTGGATTTTGCCGAAGGCGAAAAACTGGCCGAGTCTTTCGGCGGAGCAGATGTCTGAGCTAATGCTGCTAAATCGTAAACCATGAGCCTAGCCAAACGTATTATTCCCTGCCTGGATGTCGATAACGGCCGCGTCGTCAAAGGCGTGAAGTTCGTCGATATTCGCGATGCCGGCGACCCGGTGGAAATCGCCCGTCGCTACGACCGAGAGGGTGCCGACGAGATCACCTTCCTGGACATCACCGCCACCCACGACAACCGCGACACCATCGTCCATGTGGTCGAGCAAGTGGCCAGCGAAGTATTTATCCCGCTGACCGTGGGTGGCGGCATCCGGGTATTGGAAGACATCCGCCGCATGCTCAACGCCGGCGCGGACAAAGTGGGCATCAACAGCGCTGCGGTATTTCGCCCGGAGTTTGTTAAGGAAGCGGCTGAAAAGTTTGGTTCGCAATGTATTGTGGTGGCTATCGACGCCAAAAAAGTCAGTCAGGAAGGCGAGGAAAACCGCTGGGAGATCTTTACCCACGGCGGCCGTAAACCGACCGGTATCAATGCCGTCGAATGGGCCGTCAGAATGAAAGACTACGGCGCGGGTGAAATTCTTTTGACCAGTATGGACCGTGACGGCACCAAATCCGGCTTCGACTTGGCTTTGACCCGTGCGATCAGCGAAGCGGTCAGCATTCCGGTCATCGCCTCCGGCGGCGTCGGCAATCTTGACCATCTAGCCGACGGCATTACCCAAGGTAAAGCCGATGCGGTCTTGGCAGCCAGCATTTTCCACTTTGCCGAATACTCGATAGAGCAAGCCAAAAAACATATGCAAGCCAGAGGTATAGAGGTGCGCTTATGAGCATCCCTTGGCTGGAGGAAATCCAGTGGACCGAAGACGGCCTAGTTCCGGTCATCGCTCAACTGCAAGATAGCGGCCGCGTGGTGATGTTTGCCTGGATGAATCGCGAGTCACTGGCCTTGACGGTTGCCGAAGGTTATGCGGTATATTGGTCCCGCTCGCGCAACCGTTTGTGGCGCAAGGGCGAGGAGTCCGGGCATAGGCAAAAAGTCATCGACATGCAATTGGATTGCGATGCTGATGTAATATTGCTTAAAATTGAACAGGAAGGCGGCATCGCCTGCCACACCGGTCGGGAAAGCTGTTTTTACCGCAGCCTGAAAGATGGTGCATGGCAAGCCACCGAGCCGGTACTCAAAGACCCCAAAGCCATCTACAAATAGACAATCACACGCCGGCATAGCTCAGCAGGTAGAGCAGCGCACTCGTAACGCGAAGGTCGTAGGTTCGATTCCTATTGCCGGCACCATTTAAATCAACACTCTATCCTTTTTAGACATTTGCAAAAGTTGCTTCGTTATACTCGCGCGCGGGATGTCGGGGAGTTTGATAGCGCGTGCAAAGATGCGGATGGTCTATAGACTTATACCGTTTTGGCCGGCCAGTTTTGGTTAGTTCCGACCCTATAGGCCGCAACCGCTAATTTTAAGCGCCGTCCGGACGCTTTAAATCCTGACTTTTTATCCGAAGGTATTCAAATCCTTTCCTTGCACTTTACAGAGACAACACATTTTGAGTTTAAATAGTTACCAGTCGGTTGATCGCGAACAATTAGCCAAAGACATCAGCCAAATTCACAAACAAGCGTTAGCCGATATTGGTCCTGCCGATTTCGAACATTTAAAAAAAGTCGAACGTTGGGGCAAGGTTTGCTCTCTCGTGGGTTACGCGACCGCCTGGATTTTTCCCAACCCGATTTCCGCGTTGTTGATCAGTCAGGGTAGTTTTTCCCGCTGGACCGGGGTAGGCCACCCCATCGTGCATAAAGCCTTCGATAAAATGCGGGATGTGGACAAAAACTACACCAGCAAGAAGTTTGCAAAGGGCTGGCGGCGGTTTTTGGATTGGCCGGATTGGATGACCCCGGCCGGTTGGCATCACGAACACGATTTATTGCATCATTACAACCTGGGTGAGGAGACCGATCCCAACAATGCCCAGCACAATATGGAATGGTTGCGGCAATCCAAACTGCCGATGTGGCAACGCTATGCCATCGTGGCGTTGTTTTCCGGTATCTGGAAAATCATTTATTACACCCCGCGCACGCATAAAGAATTGGTTTTAAATGCCGCCCGCCTGCAAGGTAAACCCAAGCCCGAGACCACACGTATCGGTGCCTGGAGCTTGTTTACCCCGCAAGGTAAGGCGCTATGGCTGCAAAGCGTATTGCCTTATAGCGCGTATCGTTTTGTATTAATACCGCTGCTATTCTTACCGCTGGGCGGGTTTGCCGCTGTCAGTGTATTGATCAATTCGATTCTGGCGGAAATTTTCACCAATATGCATAGCTTTCTGGTGATGATCCCCAATCATGCCGGCGATGACGTGATGATGTTCGATGAAAAATCGCATAGTAAAGGCGAGTTTTATCTGCGGCAGATTTTGGGTTCGGTCAATTATCCAACCGGGTCTAATTTCAATGATTTTTTCTACGGTTGGTTGAATTATCAAATTGAGCACCATTTATGGCCGGATTTGCCGCTAAGCCAATACCAAAAATTGCAGCCGCAAGTGAAAGCGCTGTGCGAAAAACATAATATTCCTTACTGCCAGGAATCGGTATTTAAACGCATGCTGAAAGCCGCGGATATTATGGTAGGCAAAACCTCAATGCTGAAGCCGGCGACTGTTTAATACGTCCAGCGCGAGTTGTTTAAATAACCCACTGAATCAAACTTTATGTTTTAGGCGAAGAGCCTATGCGATTCTGGGTGACTGGCGATGCGCGCTAATTTATGTCAATGCAGTTAATCTGCCCACAAACGAGTGTAATCAACGAAAATACTATGAGCGACATCAGAGATATCAAGCCCGAACCCATCGCAGCAAAACCAAACTGGAATTACGACTCGTACTTTCTAGCCCAGCTTGAACGGATCAATCAGCAGACCGCTATTAAGAAGCCGAAAAAGCGCGTTGTCGATGCCGCGCCGAAAGACAACAACGATGCGGCGGACGAGCAGAATAAATAGTTAACCCGGGTAAACCGTGCAACGCGGTTTAGTCGTGTTACGCCGCCTTTTCGCGGAGGACTGCCAGCGGTTTTGTGTAAACGCATTCAGGCAAGGTTCCACCTGATTTTTCTGGACCTGCCGTGTCGTTGAAAGCAGCGATAAACTTGGCGAGAGGGTGCGTTCGCTATTTGCCGGGATTGGTTTAGTTACTGGCGTACAGTGTAAGCACGGTGGCTGGTCAGGTTCGTAAAGCGTTGCATCTCTATCGTCAAGGCGACTAACGAAACGGCATAAAAATGTGCGCACGGACTACACATTTTTCCATATCGCAGTAATATCGTCACTTAAAGAGTCTGTCGGAGCGCAAAATGTACTGCCCAAACTGTGGAAAACAAAACCCGGACAATGCAAATTTCTGCCTTGAGTGTGGCGCAGCCATGCAAGTGAATAACGGCTATCGCGGGCCAGTGGCTAACGGACGGAATATGACGTTTACCGAATCGGTGTCCGGCTGTTTTGCAAAGGCATTTGTTTTTACAGGTAGAGCATCACGCGCTGAATACTGGTGGTTTGCGCTGTTCACGCTATTGGTATCGATGATGGCGGGAGTCATTGATCAATCGTCCTACGGCGAGCCGGCTACCGTCACGGCGATCACCAACTTGGTTATTCTATTTCCTTCGCTGGCCGTTAATATCCGCCGATTACACGATACCGGGCATAGCGGCTGGTGGTATCTGATTATTCTGACCATCATCGGCATCATTCCGTATTTCATCTGGATGGTGTCAAAAGGCGATGACCGTGCAAACGAGTACGGGGCTCCGCCTGTTTAACCCCCTTCATTTTAAACTTCGTCGATCAGTCAATTAGCCGGGATGATAACCACTATTGCGTTGCTCGCATCGCTAATATTAAACATTATTCTGGTCGGGCTGCTGGTCTTAAATGCCAGAAAAATTCGACGAAAAAATCAAAATCAGAAACAGCCCACCCTTAGAACGCCTGCGAACGTAAGGACAATTTCCTGTCCATCCTGTGCGCAACGCATTAAATTTACGTTGCCCATCGAGGGTAACAAAGCGCGATGCCGACGCTGTCAAGCTCAGTTCAAACTGGATACCGATGAGCATCGGAATGTGTATATAACCGAAATAAAACTGCCTGAAGAGGGTCAACACATCAAATCGTTAGCGGATTGTTATTTAATTCTTGGTCTAACTGCTGATGCCATACCGATAGACATCAAAGCGGCGTACAAAAAGAAAATTTCCGAATACCACCCGGACCGAGTCGGCGTGTTTGGCGAAAAAATCAAACAACTCGCCGAGGAAGAAACCCGACAAATCAACGCCGCCTACGCCATGCTGCAAGAGCAGGGCATGGTGTGACATCGCCAAGTTGGTTTTAGGATGATTGGCGCTGACAAAAGCTAAACGATTTTAACCGGCCATCGGTTTTTAACATTGGCGTGTAAGCATCACCAGCGGCGTAGCACTTAACAAACGCCGAACTCTTGCTGTGCCGGATCGACTCAGCATTTATGAATACCTGCAAACGACTACACTACCTGGCGGCGTAACATATCTGTCGGATATGGGTTTCAATCAAATCAAGGACTGAGCGTGACAGCATCGTATTTCCAATATTGGGGTAAAGCCGAGCCAGAAGCCGATGACGGTCTGGCTTATCATTTATTGCCTTACCATTGTTTGGATGTGGCGGCGGTAGGATCGCTCTGGCTTGCTCCGAATACAGCGGTTTGTAAGCAACTAGCAATGCGCCTGCAAGTCGAGCCGGAATGGCTGCAACGTTGGTTTACCTTTTGTCTTATCCTGCACGATCTGGGCAAATTCGCTCGTGCATTCCAAGGCTTGCGAACTGGTATGCCGGGCGATTTGGTCAAGACGAATCCGAGAATGACTTATTCTGAACGTCACGATAGCCTAGGATTTGCGCTTTGGCGGGACGTTTTGCAAGAAAAATTGGTGCAACACCTTCCGGCGGGTCAAACTGCTTGGATCAACAAAATCGATCCCTGGCTGGAAATCGTCACCGGCCACCACGGCATGCCGCCGAAATTGGATAGCTTTCGGCTTGGTAATTTCTTCGAGGCCGACGACGAGCTGGCCGCGTTCGTCTTCGTGCAGCATTTGCTGGATTGCTTTCTGGCCGATTTCGACTTTCAGCCCCTAGCGGACAAGAACCCTTATAAACGCCTGAAGCCGTTGTCCTGGCAATTCGCCGGTATAGCCGTGTTGGCCGACTGGTTGGGTTCGAATCAGGAGCATTTCACTTATTGCGCCAAGCCGATGCTGCTTTCCGAATATTGGCAAAACTTTGCGTTACCCAAGGCCAAACAAGTGCTTGCCGGTTTGCCTAAACCGCCTGTAGCCGGAAAATTCGAAGCCGTGCAAACCCTGTTTCCCTTTATCCAGCAGCCTACGCCGTTACAACGATACGCTGCCGAAGAGCCGTTGACCGATCAACCGCAGTTCTTCATCCTCGAAGACGTCACCGGTGCCGGCAAAACCGAAGCGGCGTTGATTTTGACGCAACGCTTGATTGCAAAAGGTTTGGCTGACGGTCTGTACATCGGCTTGCCGACCATGGCGACCGCCAACGCCATGTACCAGCGCTTGGGTAAGGTCTACCGCAGCTTTTATGAAGTCGGCGAACAGCCATCGTTGGTACTGGCGCATGGTGCTCGGGAATTGTCGCAAGCCTTTCGTGATTCGGTGCTACTGGCCGAGCAAGCAAATCTAGATACCGATTATCAGAACGGCCGACTCGAGGAAGATCAGGAACTGAGCGCTACCGCTTACTGCAACGCCTGGCTGGCGGACAGTCGCAAAAAAGCCTTACTGGCGGATGTCGGCGTCGGCACGCTCGACCAAGCTTTATTGGCGGTATTGCCGGCGCGGCATCAATCCTTGCGTTTGCTGGGATTGGGCCGCAAAGTACTATTGGTGGACGAGGTTCACGCCTACGACAGCTATATGCGAGAACTACTTTCGACATTATTGGAAGTTCATGCGCGGCAGGGTGGCAGCGCGATATTGCTGTCCGCCACCTTGCCGCAAACCATGCGCGAAAATCTGACCGCGTCTTTTCATCGTGGACTCGGGTTGGACACGCCGAGTTTGGCCTATCCGGCAGCTTACCCGTTGGCGACTCACACGCCGGCAGCAAAAAGTAGTCTGACAGTCAAAACAGAACCCTCTCCCGCCGGGAGAGGGCAGGGTGAGGGACTTTTGCGACAACTTCCGGCAACTGTGGAAACGCCCATCGATACCCGATCCGAAGTCAAACGCACGGTTCACGTTCAACGCCTCGACAGCGAAGAACAAATCATTGCCAAAATTCGCCAAAGCGCCGAGCAAGGCCTCTGCGTTTGTTGGATACGCAATACCGTCAAATCGGCTCGGCAGGCTTATCAAACATTGCTCAGCCAAGGCTTTCCTGCCGATCGAGTGGCGCTGTTCCATAGCCGTTTTGCGATGATAGACCGGCAAGCCATCGAAAACCGCACCTTGCAGACATTCGGCGAGCAATCTGACCATGACACCCGCAAAGGCCAAATTCTGATCGCCACTCAAGTGGTCGAGCAATCGCTGGATTTGGATTTCGATGTACTGATCAGCGACTTGGCACCCATCGATCTACTGATTCAACGCGCCGGCCGCTTGCGCCGCCATGTCCGCGATGCGCTAGGCAATCGCTTGCGGGAACAAGGCGCGGATGATGGCCGCGGCGAACCGGTGTTTTATCTGCATGCACCGGCGCCGTCGGAAGATGCAAACGCCGTTTGGCTGAAGCCGGATCACGCCGGTACCCAGGCGGTTTATCCGCATGTCGGCCAGCTATGGCTGTCGGCCCGATTATTGGAGGATAAAAGCGGTTTCGCCATGCCGGACGATGCGCGGGAATTGATTGAAGGCGTGTATGCCGACGAAGCGCAGGCTCGGATACCGCTTGCATTGCAAGAAGCTTCCTTCGACGCGGAAGGCAAAACCATGGTACAGCGGAGCATGGCCGACTTGAATGTCTTGAAGCTGGACAAAGGCTATACCCGGAAAAGCGGCGAGTGGGATGAGGAAACCCGAATCCCCACACGTCTTACCGAAGAGGAAAGTATTTCGGTGGCGTTGGCTGTGCTGGTTGACGGTCAGCTTAAACCTTACGCCGATGTCGAGCGTTACGCCTGGGCGATGAGCACCATCAAATTGCCGGAACGCGAATGGAAAAAGGTTAGCCAACAACTTCCCGACGAACTGAAGCAGCAAGTCGAAACCTTGAAAAACGAACAAAAAGCCTTGCGTTGGCTGGAAGTGTTGCCTTTGCTCGATGGGCAAAATCTGTATTCGGCGACGGATGGATTTGCTGGCTATACGCCGGCAGACTGAAAAGAGTGTTTAAAATGAATTGTTCAATTCCATTTACGAGGGTCTGGTATGAAATTAAAAGTCATCATTCACGAAGCCGAAGAAGGCGGTTACTGGGCTGAAGTGCCGTCGATTCCGGGCTGTGTAACCCAAGGCGAAAGCTTTGACGAGTTGCTAAGCAATATTTATGAAGCCGTGGAAGGGTGTTTATCGGTGGATATAGATGAGGCCAGCGTTGGCAGTAACGACCGAATCATGGAGATTGCCGTGTGAAGGCTATCAGCGGCAAGCGCATGTGCCGATTGCTGGAGATGCGCGGTTGGGATTTAAAACGAATCAACGGCAGCCATCATATTTACGCCAAAGCGGGCAGCATCACCAGGATCTCCGTGCCGGTGCATGGCGATAGTGCGTTAAAGATCGGCTTGCAAAAGCAGATCATGAAGATGGCCGACATCGGCGAAGCCGAATTGTAATTTCAAGTTCAAGCAGGGAGACAAGATGAATTTAATAACGGATCGCTGGATACCGGTCATTCGCCAAAATGGCTTACACGATTTGGCCGCGCCCTGGCAAATCGCCGAGACCGAAAACCCGGTAATCGAAATCAACGCGCCGAGGCCGGATTTTCATGGGGCGTTGTATCAGTTCCTGATCGGTCTGCTGCAAACCGGATTTGCACCCGAAGACGAAGATCAATGGTTGGAATACTGGGAAGAGGCGCCTGACTCCACAGATTTGCAAGGTCGTTTGTCATCACTTTCGCCAGCGTTCGAACTGACTGGCGATAACGGCCCGGCATTTTTGCAGGATTTGGCACTGCCGGACGGTGAAGCCAAGCCTATCGCGGCGTTGCTGATCGAAGCGCCCGGCGGTAAAACGCTGAAAGACAATCTCGACCACTTCATTAAACGCGGCTCGGCGAACCAGCTATGCCCAAGCTGTGCGGCTAGCGCATTGTTTACCTTGCAAACCAACGCGCCATCCGGCGGTGTCGGACATCGGGTCGGCTTGCGCGGCGGCGGGCCTTTGACGACCTTGGTGCTTCCTAAGGCTAGCCAAACCACGTTGTGGCAAAAGCTTTGGTTGAACGTGTTCAATCAGGAAGACCTGCAACCTTTGGACAAACTGGAACTATCCATCATGCCCTGGTTGGACAAAACCCGCACTTCTGAAAAAGGCCAAATCACCACGCCGGTCGACGTTCATCCGTTGCACGCTTATTGGGGCATGCCGCGCCGGATTCGCTTGAGCGAAACTCCTGAGCCGGGTATTTGCGATGTATGCGGATGCGATGCCAAGACGTTGTTCCGCGAATACCGTACTAAAAACTATGGCACCAATTACGATGGCGCTTGGCAACATCCGTTAACGCCGTACCGTCACGATCCGAAAAAGGTCAATCCACCGTTGTCTTTGAAAGGCCAGCAAGGCGGTTTGGGTTACCGGCATTGGTTGGGCTTGGCCTTGCAGGACGATAGCAACGGCGACAAAGCCGCCAAAATTGTTTGCCAATACAACCAGGAGCGCGGTCGCAAGTTGGCCGACCGGGGCGGAGCGGCATTGTGGTGCTTCGGTTACGACATGGACAACATGAAGGCGCGTTGCTGGTACGAAGCGAGGTTTCCGGTGTTTTATCTGTCCGCACAGCAGCAACGCAACCTTGTCGGTTGGGCTGGCGAATTGATAGCCGCGGCACGGGAAACCGTGAAGATTTTGCGTAGCGAAGTCAAAGCCGCCTGGTTTCGACGCCCAGAAGATGCCAAAGGCGACATGAGCCAAATCGACGCGCAATTTTGGCAAGCCAGCGAAGCGGAGTTTTTCCGCCTCTTGGAACGCTTGGCTACCTTGTCGGACGGCGGTGGTATGGCCCCGGCTGACATTTACGCTGATTGGTTTGCAGCGTTGAGATCGAAAATGATCGAGGTTTTTGAAGTTGCAACTTTAAGCACTACCCCGGAAGACCTCGATTTAAAACGGATTATCAACGCCCGGAAATCCATGTTAGGCCGTTTTCACGGCAACAAAATCGTCAAGCAATTGAAAACCCATGCCAAAACGGAGGAGGCTGCCTAAATGAGCGAGAACTATTTTTTAACTTCTGAGGAATTACCGGCTTTGCTGGCCTGGCATCGCTGGTTGAACGGCGACGACGGCGACCGGGGTGGTAATCGTGGCGCCCGCGCCCGTTTACGCCGCGCCGAAGCGCCGGAAGACATTTTGTTGACCGACGCCTTTTTCCATTTCTTACGGCAAATGCCGGACGATTTTCCGCAAAAGGTGTCGCCCGAGCAGCGCTTGTTGGTCGCCGCATCTATTGTTGGTTTGCTGGCGCATGTCGAAACCAACGATGCCACTGCCCGTTTTGCCGCTCAGTTGGGTACGGCCAAAGATAAAGCCAAGCCGCCAATGAGCGAGTTGCGCTTTCAGCAACTGCAAAAAAGCCCAACCGTCGAAGACTTTTATCGGCGCATGCTGCGCGCGATTCGTTTGCTTGGCAAAACCGCCAATGTTGTGTCGCTCACCAACGACATCATTCATTGGCATAAGGAGTTTAATCAGCCGCTGGGCCGCTATCCCAAAGACCGCCTTGCTGTGCGTTGGGCCACCGACTATTTCACCGCCTTACCCAAAAATTAATTTCAAGGAGAGACACATGAGCCGTTTCATTCAACTGCATTTGCTGACCGCTTACCCGCCCGCCAACCTGAACCGCGACGATCAAGGCAGCCCGAAAACCGCGAAGATGGGAGGTTACGACCGCTTGCGGGTGTCGTCGCAATGCCTGAAAAGAACCTGGCGGACCTCGGACATGTTCCAGGCGGCGGTTGCCGGCCATTTGGGCACCCGGACCAAATTGCTTGGCCTGGAGATTTATAACAAGCTGTTGGCAGGCGGGGTTAAAGAAAAAGACGCCAAGGAATGGACCAAGGACATTGCCAAGGTATTCGGCGCGTTGAAAAAAACCGACAAAAGCGACCCGCTGGCGGAAATGGAAATCGAACAATTGGTGCATGTCAGTCCTGCGGAACGGTCGGCATTGGATGTGCTGACCGCAAAATTGATTGCCGAACAGCGAGCGCCGGAAAAAGACGAATTGAATTTGCTGCGAGTCAAGGAACAGGCGGTGGACATTGCCTTGTTCGGCCGTATGCTGGCATCCAGCCCGGCCTTCAACATCGAAGCTGCTTGCCAAGTGGCGCACGCCATCAGCGTGCATCCGGTGGTGATCGAAGACGATTATTTCACCGCCGTCGACGATCTAAACAACGGCCAGGACGACATGGGTGCCGCCCACATCGGCGAAACCCGCTTCGCAGCCGGTTTGTTTTACGCCTACATCTGCATCAACCGCGAGTTGCTGATCAAAAACCTGGATGGCAACGCCGAGCTTGCGAATAAAGCCATTCGCGCCTTGACCGAAGCCGCCGTCAAAGTTGCGCCGGAAGGCAAGCAAAACAGCTTCGCGTCCAGGGCTTATGCGTCGTTCGTGTTGGCGGAAAAGGGCGATCAGCAGCCGCGTTCCTTGTCGGTAGCGTATCTAAAGCCAGTTGATCGTTCGCACGAAGATTATAGTGTTAAAGCCGTTGCCGCTTTGCTCGACCAGTGCTTTACCTTTGATAGTGTTTATGGCGAATGTGCCGAAGATCGTCGATTGTTGTCGGCTTTGACTCAAGAGCAGCAAAAAGACGTGATTGAAAAATTGAAAAAACGCCAGCAAGAGCAATCTGTAGAGTCACAAATAGCGCCAGTTTCACTGGCCGGATTACTCGACTTCGTCGGCCAATAGGAGCCGGCAATGGACCTATTGTTATTCCGTTTATACGGGCCGATGGCGAGTTGGGGTGAAATCGCCGTTGGCGAAAGCCGGCATAGCGCCAATTATCCGAGCAAGTCGGCGATATTGGGATTGGTCGGCGCGGCGCTGGGTATAGAGCGAAGCGACGAAGCGCAACAAGCCGGCTTGCAGAATGGTTACCAAGTGGCCGTCGAAGTGTTCAGCACCGGCCAATTGCTGCGCGATTACCATACTGCGCAAGTGCCGGACTCGGCCGGCAAGTTTGTTTACCGTACCCGCCGCGACGAATTGGTGTTGGGCAAGGAGCGCTTGGGCACGATATTGTCCAGCCGCGAATACCGTAGCGATGCCCTGGCCGTCGTGGCTTTGCGCGCTTTACCGGATGCGCCGTTCAGTCTGATACAAATCGAGGAAAAACTGCGCAAGCCGGTGTTCCATTTGTATTTGGGGCGCAAATCTTGTCCGCTGGCCGCGCCGTTGCATCCGCAATTGCTGACCGAGCAAGCCGATCTGTTGTCGGCGTTCAAAGCCTATCTGCATAAACCGTTATTGCCGCACAAGGAGGCAGATGGCGCACTGGGCCAACCCGATAAGCAAGATGCTTATTGGCTGAATGCCGGTGGTGAGCGCCATTATTACTGGGAAGGCGAGCCTGATGACTTTGCCAAAGACATCGATTTGCAGCTCCGGCAAACCCGCGTTCGCCACGATCAACCCTTATCGCGCAAACGGTGGCAATTCGCGCCGCGTCAGGAACATTATTTTTATCAGGGAGGCGAGTGATGTATTTTTCCAGGGTCAGGATACGGCCGGATATTTACAAATCGTCGCAGTTGGCGAGGGAATTGGAAGGCAACGTTTACGGTTGTCATCAATTGTTATGGGATTTGTTCCCGGAACAGGACAAACGGACTTTTCTCTATCGCGAAGAAATTGCCCGCGAACAGATTGGTCCGTCGCCGGCGGTACGCGGCGAGCCCTTGTATTACGTCGTTTCGCAAAATAAGCCTATTGAGCTTGAAGGATCGTTGTTCAAGGTCGAGAGTAAAGAATACGACCCACGATTGGCGAACGGCCTATGCCTGCAATTCGATTGCCGGGTCAACCCAGTGGTCAGTCGGCAAGGCAAAAAGCATGATGTGGCGATGGATGCGCAATTGCAGTTTTGGGCGTCGTTGATCAAATCGCATGGCCTGGATGTTTCTTTGCCCGCCAAAACCGATAAAGGTATTTACAAAAGGCTGTTACTGGAAAAGGGCGGGGCGGCGTTGGAGGCTGAATTATCCGAATTATTGGCTGGGGATCGTTACTACGCCGAGCGTTTGGGGCAAATTTCCGGCTTGGCTGATAAGTTGGAATGGGCGATCAAAGCCTGCGTCGATCAGGCACTGACTAGTTGGATGATCAAGCAAGGCGAGCGTTGCGGATTTACGTTACTGAGCGGCGATGACGGTTTACCCAAGTTGCAAAACAGCACTTACGCATGGCACGGCTTGCAGCAAAAGGCTGTCAAAAAAGGCGAAAAATCCGGCTTTAGCTCGGTCGATTTCACCGGCGAACTGCAAATCACCGACGCCGAAAAATTTCGCCAAACCCTGTTCACCGGCCTGGGCCGGGCCAAGGCATTTGGTTGTGGTTTGCTGATGGTGCGGCGGTTATAATTCGGACTTAATTCAGTCTGAATTTATTTCATTGCGAGCAAAACCAAATGAAACTATCCGAAAACATAAAACCCATCAGTTACTTAAAAGCCAACGCCGCTGAGGTGATCGAAAAATTAAAAACCGATCACCAGCCTATGGTCATCACCCAAAACGGCGAGGCGGCGATGGTAGTTCAGTCGGTTGCCGATTACGAGCAAACTCAGGAAACCCTGGCCTTGCTGAAAATGTTGGCGCAAAGTCAGCAAGCGCTAGCGGAAGGCAAAACGGTGTCCAGCGCAGAGGCGTTTAGTCGTTTACGTAAGCGGCGCGGCTTGGCATGAGTGTTCCGGTAAGGCTGACCGAACCGGCCTTGGCCGATTTGCTGGCTATCAATGATTATTTCTTAGTGGAAGTCAGTGATAAGGTGGCGGCAAAAATCATCGACGCCCTCGAAACAGCCGTCAATAGCCTCGCGGATTTGAACGAGCGTGGAACCGTACCTAAAGGGTTACTGGGTTTGGGCATTCGCCAATATCGACAACTCATCGTAAAACCCTATCGCATCGTCTATCAACGCATGCCTGAACAAGTGGTCGTCCATGCCATTCTGGATGGGCGCCGGGATATGCAAACGCTGTTAACCCAGCGATTGATAGGCGCTCTCTAGCCGAACGATCCCCAAAATTAAGGATGATTTTACCCATGCTCCCACCCCTAAAACCCATTGCCATGAAAGAACGTGTCTCGCTGGTCTTTATCGAAAAAGGCCAGATAGATGTCAAGGACGGCGCCTTCGTCGTCATCGACGAAACCGGCATCCGCACCCACATTCCGGTCGGCTCCATTGCCTGCATCATGCTGGAACCCGGCACCCGCGTCTCCCATCACGCCGCCGCCCTGGCGGCCCGAGCAGGGACTTTGCTGGTCTGGGTTGGCGAAGCCGGTGTCAGGTTATACGCAGCCGGCCAACCCGGCGGCGCGCGTTCCGACCGCTTGCTTTACCAGGCCAAACTGGCGCTGGACGACGACGCTCGTTTGAAGGTGGTGCGCAAAATGTACGAAATCCGTTTCGGCGAAAAACCGCCCGAGCGCCGTAGCGTCGAACAACTGCGCGGCATCGAAGGCGCCAGAGTCAGGAAGTTGTACCAGTTGCTGGCCAAGCAGGCCGGCGTGGACTGGAAGGGCCGCAATTACGATTATACGGCGTGGGACAACAGCGATACCGCCAACCGCTGTCTCAGTGCCGCCACCGCCTGCCTATACGGCATTTGCGAAGCGGCCGTGCTGGCCGCCGGTTACGCGCCGGCCATCGGCTTTATCCATACCGGCAAGCCGTTGTCTTTCGTTTACGACATCGCCGACCTGTTCAAATTCGACGACATCGTCCCGCACGCCTTCAAAATCGCCGCCAAAAACTACTCCAACCCGGAACGCGAAGTGCGGCTGATGTGCCGCGATGTGTTTCGCCAATCCAAAATCCTGCGCAAGATCATCCCCACCATCGAAGACGTGCTGGCGGCCGGCGAACTGGAAGTGCCTAAACCCGCCGAGGAAAACATTGCCCCGGCCATTCCCAATGCGGAGGGCATCGGCGATGTTGGTCATCGTAGTTGAAAACGTGCCGCCCAGGCTGCGCGGACGCTTGGCGGTGTGGCTGATCGAAATCCGCGCCGGGGTTTACGTCGGCGACTTGTCGGCCAAGGTGCGGGAGATGATCTGGTCGCAAGTCGAGCAGGGCTTGGAGGAGGGCAACGCCGTGATGGCCTGGTCCACCAATACCGAATCCGGTTTTGATTTTATGACTTTAGGAAAGAATAGACGGCTACCGGTAGAGTTGGACGGCTTGAAACTGGTGTCGTTTTTTCCGCCGGAAGAGGCCGATTTGTCTCGCTCGCCCTCCGGGAGAGGGCCGGGGTGAAGGTGCACTAAATTCCTGTTGGGGTATAGGGCGCTGTAAGGGTAGTCGCCAGCTTTTTAACAACTTGGAAAATACCGAAAAATTTGGTGGAAATTTAGCCAGGTTATTTTTATATGCGTAACAATAAGTTACGATTAGTGTGTTCCCCGCACCCGCGGGGATGAACCGACCTGTTCGACGGCGAATTCGGCCGCGTGACCGTGTTCCCCGCACCCGCGGGGATGAACCGCGTCCATGCTGCACCTACCCTACTCGCAAGGGGTGTTCCCCGCACCCGCGGGGATGAACCGATTATTGGGAAATTGCCGCGCTAGACAAATTCGTGTTCCCCGCACCCGCGGGGATGAACCGATTTGGCATTGGCAGCCGGGGTTGGCATGTCGGTGTTCCCCGCACCCGCGGGGATGAACCGCACTCCACGCGCCCGGTGTTTCTGCTGGCGTTTGTGTTCCCCGCACCCGCGGGGATGAACCGTTGTGTCCGTCTTGCAATGGGTCTGGTGTTAAGTGTTCCCCGCACCCGCGGGGATGAACCGAAAACAAAAGTTACGCGCTCAAACTAGATTCGGTGTTCCCCGCACCCGCGGGGATGAACCGAAGGCCGTGTGATTCGGCAATTAATTCCGCTAGTGTTCCCCGCACCCGCGGGGATGAACCGAAATAGACATATGGTTGCCTATCTGGTCTCAAGTGTTCCCCGCACCCGCGGGGATGAACCGACAATAAATACACCGGCGAGAGCAGCCATGACGTGTTCCCCGCACCCGCGGGGATGAACCGTACTGTTTGACCCGCAAAATGTAGCGTAATTAGTGTTCCCCGCACCCGCGGGGATGAACCGAATCACAACACGCGCGCGCCGAATAATCAGGTGTGTTCCCCGCACCCGCGGGGATGAACCGCACACGCCGCCTTGACTTGATAAGAACCGGCAGTGTTCCCCGCACCCGCGGGGATGAACCGGGATTCTGGCACGGAAAAGCGGCCTAAACGGGGTGTTCCCCGCACCCGCGGGGATGAACCGGCGGTGATGAGAAGGTGGATATTGTGTTTGCGGTGTTCCCCGCACCCGCGGGGATGAACCGGCAAAAATTTTGCTGATGACGGATGGCACTTAGTGTTCCCCGCACCCGCGGGGATGAACCGCTGGCAAAAGCCCTGGATATAACGCCCGGGGCGTGTTCCCCGCACCCGCGGGGATGAACCGTCCGCATCGGCAGAGACCACCAGCTTGGCCTGGTGTTCCCCGCGCCCGCGGGGATGAATGACTTGTTGTTGACCTTCCTCATATCGACTCGTGGCTTTGGTGCAAGTGTCGAGGCATGGAATGCGGGGCGTATTCTGTTAAAACCGCTATTTCTGATCGGCTTGCCGGCAGGGAAATTGCTAAAATGCCTTGTTCGCCGGCGAAATGGAGGTTCTCCGGTATTCGTTGCCCCAGTTTGTATTGGCTCGGTTCCCCGTGATTAGAAGAGGAGTTTATTTGATGTTGCAGCAACACTTCGCCGAAGTTACCAGGGTCTATGCGCTGGAGATGATGGCCTTAAGCGGCCGCAAGTGCTGCGGATTTGTTGTTGTCATTAAATTGATATGAATAATATTCCACCCAAACGCGGCCTGGGCCGCGGGCTTGAAGCATTGTTAACCGATATGCCGGCTAAATCGGCAGCGGATAAATCAAGCATTAAGGCGGAAACCGTTCCGGGGCCAGCCGTCCGCCAAGAAAATAGCCATTTGCTTCAAGAAGCCGAAGTGTTAAAGACCCTGTTGGAGGAACTTGAAAACGCCTTGAGTGACTTCAATCCGGATTAGCCTGTTTATTAGTCTTTAAGTATCGATTTTCCAGCTATGACCATAGCCCAGCAGCTTTTTGGATTTCTGCTTTCGCGGGTATGGCGACTCCAGAGACGTTAAGGGGCAGGCTAGGGGTTGTTGCCATTTTGAAACGATAGCCTTGAAATCGAACGGCTCTGCCTCATTGATTGATTTTTCAATCAGAAGACAAGTGAGCTATGCCGCGACAAATGTTTACGGATGCATACTGGAATAAATTCAAAGCCATCCTGTTAAGCCTGGGGATTTATGACAAGCCTTCGCTCAGGCAAACGGTAGAAGGGATTTTTTATCGCATGCGAGTCGGCTGCCCCTGGCGAGACCTGCCTGCCACGTTTGGTAAGTGGAATGCAGTCTACAAACGGTTTAATGCGTGGTCACTGCAAGAAAAACTGATGGGCATCTTTCGAGGCCTGGTTGTGGCACCGGATTTGGAATGGACCTTTATTGACGGCAGTATCGTGAAAGCGCATCAGCATAGTAGTGGTGCGGCTCATGAACAGGATGCCGCGATTGGGAAATCCGTTGCGGGTAACACCACGAAAATCCATATGGCCGTTGATGCCTGTGGGCTGCCTATTCATTTCTCGATCACCGGTGGTGAAGTCCATGACTGCAAAGAAGCGCCGGAATTAGTGGCTAAACTGCCTTTGGCTGACTACACGGTCGCTGACAAAGGCTATGACAGTGAACCTCTACGGATTCAAATTCGAGAGAAAGGGAGTGTCCCTATCATTCCTAGAAAACAAAATTCAATCGTCGGGAATGACGGAATGGATTGGTGCCTCTACCAATATCGCCACCTCGTTGAAAATGTCTTTGCGCGATTGAAACATTTCAGAGCCATCGCGACGCGATATGACAAATTGAAACGCAATTTTGAAGGCGTTGTCGCTTTGGCCTGCGCTTTTATTTGGTTACCCATGTAAAACGGCAACAGCCCCTAATATTAAATGCCCATTTGATCAGGGTTTCGGAAGCGGATTTGCCGGGCATGGCAAAAGACTATTTGCTACTAGAGGCCTCTCAGCACCATCGCACGCAGAGTCAAGATAGGGTGGGAAACATGTCAAATGGCGCGCCCGAGAGGATTCGAACCTCTGGCCTCAGCCTCCGGAGGGCTGCGCTCTATCCAGCTGAGCTACGGGCGCTATGTGATTTGCATTCAAGCGGTTTAGGCTTTTTACCTTAATCCTGAAAACCTAAGAGGATTTCTTTTCAGGATACGTATCGGCCACTGGGCCGAATCGGGTAAGCGCGTCATTATAAGATTAAATGCCGTTAAAGTCATTGCCAATCCTGGCTTAAACAGCGGTTGTTCCTTTATTAAGTTTCGCCAGCAGCTGTTTTTGCCGATTCAGCCGTTCGGACTTTTCCGCTTCCGCTTTGGCTTGCCGCCGGTTTTTGGCTTGGTGGCGCTGTCTGGATTGGTCCGCATTAGCGGCGGTCCATTGGGCGTTTGCCGGGATCATGCTGATGCAGTTGACCGGGCAGGGGGCGATGCATAATTCGCAACCGGTGCATAAGGTGGCGATGACGGTATGCATCTGCTTAGATGCACCGAGAATGGCGTCGGTGGGGCAAGGCGGCAGGCATTTGGTGCAGCCTATGCAATTTGCCTCGTCGATTACGGCCACTTGCAAAGGCTGCGTCATACCGAACGCCGGATTCAACGGTTTGGCGGGGACGTTCAGGAAATCCGCCAGTAGACGGACACCCTGGTCACCGCCCGGCGGACACTGGTTTATGTCGGCTTCACCGTTTGCGATAGCTTGCGCATACGGCCGGCATCCCTGGTAACCGCATTTGCGGCACTGGGTTTGCGGTAGCAGCGCGTCGATCTGTACGGCTAGAGATGCCTCGTGTTGCTCGCTCATGACCAATAAGCTGTCTTGCGGCCTCTTGCTTTATTTAACCCGCATGCCCGGTTGCGCGCCTTGGTCCGGCGACAGCACCCAGATGTTTTTGCCGCCGGGTCCAGCCGCCAACACCATGCCTTCGGAGGTGCCGAAGCGCATTTTGCGCGGCTTTAGATTGGCCACTACCACAGTCAATTTGCCTTCCAGTTCTTCCGGGGCGTAGGCCGATTTAATGCCGGCGAAGATATTGCGGGTTTCGGTCCCCAAATCCACCGTCAGTTGCAGCAGCTTTTCGGCGCCTTCCACCGATTCGGCTTTGACGATGCGACCGATGCGCAAATCAATTTTGGCAAAGTCTTCGATCTCTATCGCTTCAGCAATCGGCTCGGCTATCGCTTTTGCTACTTGCTCGGGATTGTTTTCCACTGCGGCAGCTTGTTTGCCTGGCTTGGCTACAACCGGTGGCGTCTTTTCCAGATTTTCTTTGGAGGCTTCCACAATCGCGGCGATTTTGTCCGGCTCTACGCGGGTCATCAACGGTACGAAGCTGTTGATTTTATGGTCGAGCAGCGGTTGAGCATCGCTCGGCCAGCTTTGCGCCGGGATGTTCAAAAAGCTTTCGGCGTTGTTTGCCAGCGTCGGAATCACCGGGCGCAGATAAGCTACCAGCATCCGAAACAGATTCACGCCCATGCTGCACACGGCATGTAACTCGGCGTCTTTGCCTTCTTCCTTGGCGATTAGCCAGGGTTTTTTCTCGTCGATATATTGGTTGGCCTTGTCGGCCAGCGCCATGATTTCCCGCATCGCTTTGCCGAACTCGCGGCTTTCGTATAAATCGGCAATCGTGCTGTTAGCGTCGACAAACTGTTGGAATAGTGCCGGTTCGGCGCATTCCGCCGAAAGCAGGCCGTCGAAACGCTTGGCGATGAAGCCGCTGCAACGGCTGGCGATATTAACCACTTTGCCGACCAAGTCGGAATTGACACGCTGGCTGAAATCGTCGAAGTTCAAGTCGATGTCATCGACGCCGGCGCTGAGTTTTGCGGCGAAGTAATAGCGCAGATATTCCGGGTTCAGATGGTCCAGGTAGGTGCGGGCCTTGATGAAGGTGCCGCGCGATTTGGACATTTTCTCGCCGTTGACGGTTAAAAAGCCGTGGGCGAAGATCGCGCTGGGTGTTCTAAAGTCTGCGCCGTGCAGCATGGCCGGCCAGAACAGGGCGTGGAAGTAAATGATGTCCTTGCCGATGAAATGGTACAGCTCGGTGGTGCTGTCTTTTTGCCAAAACTGGTCGAAGTCCAGGCCTTGGCGGTCGCAGAAGTGCTTGAAGCTGGCCATGTAACCGATCGGTGCATCCAGCCAAACGTAGAAATACTTGCCTGGCGCGTCCGGAATTTCGAAGCCGAAATACGGCGCATCGCGGGAAATGTCCCATTGCTGCAGGCCGTTCTCCAGCCATTCCGCCATCTTGTTGCTGACTTCCGGTTGCAAGTGGCCTGCGGTGGTCCAATCGCGCAGCATCTCGGCGAAATGGCCCAGTTCGAAAAAGTAATGCTCGGAATCTTTTTCGATGGGGCGCTCGCCGGAAATGGCGGAGACGGCGTTTTTCAGTTCTGTGGGCGAATAGGTGGCGCCGCAGGCTTCGCAGCTGTCGCCGTATTGGTCGGCCGCGCCGCATTTCGGGCATTCGCCCTTGATGAAACGGTCCGGTAGGAACATATTTTTCACCGGATCGTAAGCCTGGGTGATGCTGCGTTGGCTGATATGGCCGCCGGCGCGCAGACGTTTGTAGATCAGCGCGGAGTATTCTTTATTTTCCGGCGAATGGGTGCTGTGGTACTGATCGAAAGCAACACCAAATTCCTGGAAATCGGCGCGATGTTGTTTTTCCACGTCGGCGATCAGTTGTTCCGGGGTAATGCCTTCCTTGTCGGCTCTAAGCATGATCGGCGTGCCGTGGGTGTCGTCGGCGCAGACGTAGTAGCAATTGTGCCCGCGTTGTTTCTGGAACCGCACCCAGATGTCGGTTTGAATGTATTCGACAAGGTGGCCCAAGTGGATAGGGCCGTTGGCATACGGTAAGGCGCTGGTAACAAGGATTTTTCGGTTAGACATGGGGTTAAAACAGCCTGGGAAAATGAGGGCGGATTATGGCATAAATCGCCAGGGCTTTCATGGTTTGGGCAGCGGTTTGCCGATTGCCGGCGCGTTACTCTGATGCGGGGGCTAGGGATGTTTGGTAATAGGGATCAGTAAGGTACAATCCCAACCAAGCCTCCAGCTTAAGAGCTATACCGTCCGGCATGGCATACTTAAAGTCGGATCGGCCTTAGCCCTTTTTGAATCACTTAAACTTATAAGAAGAGGTAACATCATGAGAAAAACGTTGTTTCTGGCCATCGCGATGCTGGCTTCCGGTACTGCGGCGGCGGCTACTGACCATTATCTGTTGCGCGACGGCAATCATGTACAGCATTTGAAGATTACGACCTTGGGTAAAGACATTAACGCCACGGTGGATGTGGATTTCGAACCCAATCCCGATGAGGCCGGCAAGCACGCCTGTTCCGCAACGGTATCCGATGAGGCTAAAAGTGTTGGTGAAAACGAATTGGTCTTGAAAAAGCACATTGAGGGCGAAGCGCGCTCTTGCTCCGTGAAAATTCATCTGACGCCTAACGGTGCCAAGCTGGAGCAATCGGACGAATGTACTTATTTCGCAGCCGGTATCTGCAGTTTCTCCAGCAATGGTAAGGAACTGGTCAAAATCAAATAAATCCCTGGCGCAATGGCTTTGGCTTATTGCGCCGTCTTTTCTCCAACAAACCTGCCTGGGCTGTCCCGCTGTGTTTTGCGGCCATTTGTTATTAACGCTTTTTGTCAGCCGCATTTAGGGCTTTTTGTGCAAAATTGTGTGATATGCCGCACTGTAGAGACATATTGTCGCGCGGCAATCGGCCACATTTTAAACGTTAGGATTCTTTGCTAGATTATCGCCAGCTCATGCGGGTTTGCATGGGCGTTAATCGTTCCCCCCGATAATCGAGAAGCCAAGGAGTTTTTATGAAAAAAGCACACATGATGATAATAGCCGCTGCCGTTGCCGCGCTGGGTTTGACCACGGCGTTGAATGTTACTAATGCTAATGAAGCGGCTGGCGAGGATGTCAAAACCGTCGCTTGGTATGTGGCCAACATTAAAGAGGCGCGTACCCAAAACCAAGCTTGTCACGATGATCCGGCTATTCAAGGCAGCGCTAATTGCGCTAATGCCTTGCACGCGCTGGAAATTACCTTCAAAGGTGGCAACTGATACCCGTTGAACCTATTCGGTTCGACAACTTGCCGGCCAAGACTTTACGAAACGATTAATCCAATTCTTACATATCGTCGCTCCCGCCAAGGCGGGAGCCCAGCGGCTATCCCGGATTCGCTGAGAATTCTTTAACGGTTGCGACCTTCTCGGGAATGACGAATCCAGGGAGTTTAAGAGTCGGTTTGATAGAGGTTTTGAGCGGTTTGGTTTGAACCGAGATAATTGTTTTTGGCGGTCACTGCCGCCTGTTTTGTGACCGGGCAACCTCCTTTAATCGATTGTCCGGATAGCGTTTACCGGCGTGCTTAGTTGACAGCTGTCGTCTAATTAGGCAAGCCGGCAAACGCAATGCAAATTCCCTCTTTCCGAGTGCTTTCTTTAGTCGCTGCGGATGAATAGTCGCTAAAGCGCATGATTTTAGCGGTAACTTTTAAGTCCTTCCTTTCTTCATTTCCATAGCACGTGGTCGAGCGGCAAGTGAAGTCTCTGAGCTAGCGTCGGCTGCTACTGAAATAATTCTCAAAACTGAAAATCTGCTAAATTAACCTTTCAATTTGTCAGATAATTCGGCCATTAGACCATGTACAAAGCCAGCCAAAATCAAATTCATATTTCTGCCAACTTGGGCGAATACGCTATTCCGCCGTTAAAAGATATGTTGGTGTTAGGCAAGGAGTCTCCGATTGGCTGCATCGCCATGCGCCGGGCAATCGAACTATTGGTAAAAGCGCCGTTTGAGCATATTGAGTTTGATGACGATGTGATCAGTGATCTTTTGGTAAGACAGAGCTTGCTAAAACGTATCAGCAAGGCTGCGTTAATCGATTTCGTGTTGACTCAGATAAAGCCCTTGATGAGTGCCGATGAAATATTGCATGCGGAGATGGATATTTCCGTTCAGCTAAATACCAAGTTATGAAACAACTGGCGGTTGGCGATTGTTTATGGCCGCACGTTCGTCGGGTTATGGAGGAGGAGCGGCCTTGCAGCGTTGAGCGCAATATCGTTTTTGCCGTTTTTCGGGAAGCACCGGTGGAAGAGTTTTGCGGTTTGGCCACCGATCACGATATATCAAAACATCCCAATTGGATTTTTGCAGATTTGGTCGAGCATCGGCCTATGCTTAGTGTCGCTCCCAAGCTTGGCGTCCGCAAAGCGCTATGTCTGATGGATGAAAATCAGCTGGGAGCCTTGGCTGTGCTCAACAAAGGTCAATTCGTCGGCGTGGTTACCCGGCAAAGTATTTTGGAAGTTCTGCTGAACCGTGAGCGACTGCTGCTGAAAGAGACTATGCGCCTTAAAATTGCGGCGGAAACCAACCACGAGCAAACGGTGGTTTGGGTTGGGCGTCTGGCCGCATTGAACGACGCTGCGCGCAGCTTGCTGGGGGTGTTGGCCCATACATCAATCGAAACCGAGTTATTGCAGGCCGGCATTGATGCGCTTTGTAATTTGTTGGATGCTCGTTATGGTGCTATTGGGATAGTTGACAACGGCGGCGCGTTGACGGAGTTTATTTATGCCGGTATCAGCGACGAGCAAGCTCAGCAAATAGGTCATTTACCTGAGGGGAGGGGCTTGTTGGGGGTAGTCATTGAGGAAAACGTCTCCTTGAGGCTTGCGGATATGGGCAAGGACTCGCGCAGCGCCGGCTTTCCACCGCATCATCCGCAGATGACATCCTTATTGGCGGTGCCTATTTCTCATCAAGGCCGGGTGTATGGGCGTATCTATCTCAGCGATAAATACAGTGGTGAGCTGTTTACCAAGAACGATGAAGAGTTGGCGTTGAGTTTTGCGCATTCGTTGTCGCTAGTAATCGATAATGCCCGTGAAATTGAGGAAGTGAAACGCGCACGGCAACGCCTGGATTATATTGCCCATTTCGATGCGCTTACCGAGTTGCCGAACCGGACTTTGTTAACCGATAGAGCGTTGCAGTTCATTACGCAAGCGCAGCGCAGGCAAGGCATTATCGCGTTTCTATTTCTCGATCTGGATAATTTCAAGGCGATCAACGATACCTTTGGGCATGCCGTGGGTGATGAATTACTCAGAGCTGTTGCCAAGCGAATTTCCGGTTGTTTGAGGGAAGGCGATACGCCCTCCAGGATGGGCGGGGATGAGTTTATTATTATGCTGCCCAATATTGCAGATAGTCTGGATGCCGCCAAAGTGGCCATCAAGATATTACATGCCTTGAACGAGCCTTTACAGGTTCAACAGCATCAAATCTATTCAAGGGCCAGTATTGGTATCAGTATTTATCCGGATAATTCGCTTTCGTTCGACGAATTGCTGGCGCAGGCCGACTCTGCTTTGTATCACGCCAAAAAATTGGGCAAAAATAATTATCAGTTTTTTACCCCGGAAATGAACAGCGCCGCTCAGCATTATCTGAAGCTCGAGCATCATTTGCGTCAGGCCTTGGAGTTGGGCGAACTTGTATTGCACTATCAGCCGCAGGTGAAAATCGATAACGGTTGCATCATCGGTATGGAGGCCTTGATTCGTTGGCACAATCACGCCATGGGTATCGTCATGCCGGATCAATTCATCGGCTTGGCTGAAGAAACCGGGCTGATCGTGCCAATTGGGGCTTGGGTATTGCGAACTGCATGCAAACAGGCACGGGCCTGGCAGTTGGCCGGTATGCCGATTCGAATTGCGGTCAATTTGTCCGGACGGCAGTTTCACCGTTTCCAAGATCAGCGTCAGCTGCTGGATGTAGTGTTGGATGTGCTGAAAGAAACCGAGCTTTCGCCGGAGTTGTTGGAGTTAGAGATTACCGAAAGCATCTTGATGCATAAGCTGGATACGACGCTGGACACGCTGAATCAGATCAAGCAGCTGGGAGTGCGGATTTCGGTGGATGATTTCGGTACCGGTTATTCTTCGCTCAGTTATTTGAAACGTTTTCCGCTCGATACCTTAAAAATCGATAAATCGTTCGTGAAGGATATTTGCACCGACGCCAACGATAGAGCGATTGTGTCGGCTATTTCGGCCATGGCGGGCCAGTTGAAGCTGGAACTGGTGGCCGAAGGCGTCGAAGATCAGAGTCAGTTGGATTTTTTGGGTGGACAGCAGTGCAATTACGGACAAGGGTATTTTTTCAGCAAACCCGTGCCGGCCGAGCAGGCGTCGGCCTTGTTGCGGCAGTCCTTGCTGGGCCGGCAATAAGTCCTGGCCGCACTTAGTTTCTTGCAGCCTGTTTCGGATCGATGGCTTTAACGTCCATGTCGAAATTCTGCTTGATGCGTTGCGCTACGGTTTTGGCTTCTTTCTTGTTCTTAAACGGTCCGGCAACCACTTGAAAGCCACCATCTTTGGCAATTTTTCGGGCAGGAATCGGCGGTCCTTGGTGATTGAGCATGGCTGCCAGCTTTTGGGCGTCGGTCTCATTTTCGAAGCTGGCGGCCAGAATGGACCAGTCGCTGTCGCTCAATTCGTTGATGACCGGTTGGCCGTAGAATTGCTCAGGATGGGCAAGTTGCACCGCATCCGCTGTTAATTCGGGTAGATCCGCACTGCCGGGTAGTACTGGAGTGGGGACGCCGTCGGCACGTTGCAAGATGCGCTCAACTTTACTCCAATCAACCGTTGCTTGCTTTTCGGATGCTAGTTGTTGCAATTTTTTCCGAATGTCTTTTTGCAGCTGTTTTTGTTGTTTTTCCCATTTGTCTAGGGGTCGATGGGCTTCCAGATAAAGCATGTCATCTTGCCAGGTTGCCATGTAGGGCTGGTGGACGATACGAACCGGGGTGCCGACTTCTACTTTGTTGAATAGGACTTCTATATCTTCAGGATATAGCTGCACGCAGCCGTGACTGACTTGTAAACCAATCCCGTAAGGCTTGTTGGTGCCGTGGATCAAATAGCCGCTGAAACCCAAGGGCATGGCGTAGCTGCCCAAAGGGTTGTCCGGGCCGGAACGTATCACTTTTGGTAGAGGGTCCCCTAATGCCTGATGTTCGCGGTGAATCGATTCCGGCACCGTCCAGTCCGGATTGGCCTTTTTTGCGACAATTTGGGTTTGTCCTAACGGCGTGTTCCAGCCTTGGCGGCCAATGCCGACTGGATAAGTCAGTACGGTATTGGCTTGATTTTTGGGGTAATAGAACATGCGCATATTCGCCAGATTCAACACGATGCCTTTGCGCGGAGCGTCTGGGAGTACGAAACGCAATGGCAGCAACACTGTTTGCTCGGCGGGCAAGGTCCATGGATCGAGATGGGCATTGGCGATGGTAATGTCGTTGTAACCCAAGCCGTAATGGCGGCCGATGTCGGACAGCGTATCGTTTTCGCGGCTGTTGATACTGGCTAGCGTACCGACCATGCCTTGGCCGCTGCTCAGGTTAAACTCATGACTGGCAATACTGTCCGGTTTGGAGTTCCAGACTATGTGTTCCGGTTGGTTGTCGGAAAACAACGGTATGCTTTGGCAACCGCTAAGCAAGGCGCTGACGACTGCCACAACGAAGACTAGCGGTATCGGTAAAACAGTACGGTTTTGAATGACTGCTGACATGTTTATGATAGGCGCAGATAGTGACGGAGCGGATGGTTGAAGGTAAGCGATCCAAATTAAAATCAGATGAAGGCGGCATTAAGTCTTAATTAAGAATTAACTATTAAGGCTAATTGTTAAGTCGTTACGATAAAGCATTATTCTGCAAGAGAAAACTATTTTTTAATAATGGGGCGGATTTAATGGCGTCCTTTTAAGGTGTTATCATATTCACACTATTTTGCTTGGTTATTATTTCCCCTTACTTCGGAGTTCCGCATGGCGAGCATTGACAAAACGGCTGTCGAAAATTTACTTAAACACTTTATCGATCCGAATGTGGAAACCGATTTGGTGTCGGCAAAATCCGTTAAGAAAATCAGTGTGGATGGCAATGATGTCAGCGTCGTTATCGAGTTGGGTTACCCCGCTAAAAGTTATCTTGAAGAACTGAAGGGGGCGGTAACACAGCGTCTGCAAACTTTGCCGGACGTTGGCAAACTGGATGTGTCGGTCAGTTTCAATATCGTTTCGCACTCGGTGCAAAAGGCGCTGAAAACCTTGCCGAATGTGAAAAACATCATCGCGGTGGCCTCCGGCAAGGGCGGGGTGGGCAAGTCCACCACTTCCGTGAATCTTGCTCTGGCCTTGGCGGCGGAAGGCGCCAATGTCGGTATTCTGGATGCCGATATTTACGGCCCCAGCATTCCGACCATGCTGGGCTTGTCCGGTAAGCCCGATAGCCCGGACGGCAAAAGCATGTTGCCGAAAATCTCGTTCGGTGTGCAGACCATTTCCATAGGCTATTTGATTGACCCGGACCAGCCTATGATCTGGCGTGGCCCGATGGTTACCGGGGCATTGCAACAATTGTTGAATCAAACGCAATGGCAGGATGTGGATTATCTGATTATCGATCTGCCGCCCGGTACCGGCGATATTCAGCTAACGCTGGCGCAACAGATTCCGGTCAGCGGCGCGGTGATCGTGACCACGCCACAGGATATTGCGCTAATCGATGCACAACGCGGCTTGGGGATGTTCGAAAAGGTCAACGTGCCGATATTGGGGCTAGTGGAGAATATGAGTGTGCATATTTGCAGTAATTGCGGGCATGAAGAAGCGATTTTCGGCCAAGGTGGTGGCGTGGCGATGGCGGTCAAGAATAAGCTGGATTTGCTGGGGTCTTTGCCGTTGGATATACGGATTCGCGAGTACGCCGATAGCGGCAGGCCTACAGTGGTGGCCGATCCGGATGGCCGGCCGGCGCAAATCTACAAAGCGATTGCCCGGAAAATGGCCGCCAAGTTGGCGATGCGCGCGCGGGATTACAGCGGCCGGTTTCCGAATATTGTTATCCAGAATACTTGAGCTTGATGGCAGGCGACTTGGCGAGCAGCTAAGTCGCCTGGTTTCAGACCAACACTAAATTATCTCGATGGATAAGTTCGTCTTCGTCGGCGTAGCCCAGCAAGGTTTCGAATTCGCTGCTGGGTTTGCCGGCGATTTTATTGGTGTCGTCCGCGCCGTAATTGATTAAGCCGCGGGCGATTTCGTTGCCTTGTAAATCCAGGCAAGACACCAGGTCGCCACGTTTAAACGAACCGTGTACGGCCTTTACGCCGACTGCCAGCAGGCTTTTGCCGGCATCTTTCAGGATTTTTACCGCGCCATCGTCCAATACCACACGGCCTTTCAGTTGCAATTGCCCTGCCAGCCATTGTTTGCGCGCCACCAGTGGTGCAATGTTGGGTATTAAATAAGTACCTAAATCATTGCCGTCGAATACCGCGTGGATGACGTTGTCAATTTTGCCGGATACGATCACTGTCGCTGCTCCAGAGCGCGCGGCCAGTCTGGCGGCCCGGACTTTGGTGTACATGCCGCCACGTCCCAGGCCGCTGATGCTGCCGCCGGCAACTTCGTCAAGCAGGTTTTCGTTGACGCTAATGCTGGAAATCAGCCGAGCGTTTGGGTTCAGGCTAGGGTTGGCGTCGAATAAGCCGGTTTGGTCGGTAAGAATGATCAGCAAATCGGCTTCTACCAAATTGGCAACCAGCGCGCCCAAGGTATCGTTGTCGCCGAAGCGGATTTCTTCGGTAGCGACGGCATCGTTCTCATTGATGACCGGCACGACACCGAAATCCAGCAGCGTGAGTAAAGTGCTGCGGGCATTCAGGTAACGCTGGCGGTCTGAAAGGTCGTCATGGGTCAGCAATACTTGAGCGGCCAGCAGACCGTGTATTTGAAATTCATCTTCAAAGCGTCTGACCAAGCCCATTTGCCCTACTGATGCGGCGGCTTGCAATTCATGCAGAGTTTTCGGGCGGGTTTTTAGCTTTAAGCGGGACATGCCTTCCGCAACGGAGCCGGACGATACCAATACCACGTCGACGCCTTGGCGTTTGAGGGCGGCCATTTGCGCGACCCAGCCGGCGATGGCCTGTTTATTGAGGCCGCGCCCGCCGTCGGTTAGCAGTGAGCTGCCGATTTTGACGACAATGCGCTGGGCTTGCGAAAACTCAGAACGGCTCATGGCGCGGCTCCTGTGCTTGCTGATCCTGCTCGGCCTTTTGTTGGTCGAGAAAGTCCATGATGGCGTACATCAGTGCCTGCGTGCCTTGATTTTTTAAGGCGGAAATCAGGAATACCGGACCGGTCCAATCAAGTTCTTCGACGATGGCTTGGCAATGTTGCTCGACTTCGTCGTCAGGCACATTGTCGATCTTATTCAATACCAGCCAGCGTGGCTTGCTGGACAGGTCATCGCTCCATTTTTCCACTTCGTGGATGATTTTGCGCGCAGCGCTCACTGGCGTTTCGTCGCTTTCGTAGGGGGCGATGTCGACGATGTGTAACAACAAGCCGGTTCTGGATAGATGTTTTAAAAACTGCAAGCCAAGGCCTGCACCTTCTGCAGCGCCTTCGATGACGCCGGGGATATCGGCGATGACGAAGCTGCGTAAATCATCGACACGCACGACGCCCAGGTTGGGGTGTAAGGTTGTGAATGGGTAGTCCGCGACTTTGGGGCGTGCGGAAGAGACCGTGCGAATCAGGCTGGATTTGCCGGCATTGGGCATGCCTAGCAAGCCAACATCGGCGATGACCATTAATTCCAGGCGCAACATCCGGTGCTCGCCTGCAGAGCCTTTGCTGGTTTGTTGGGGCGCGCGATTGACGCTGCTTTTGAAGCGGGTGTTGCCGAGGCCGTGGAATCCGCCTTTGGCGACTAATAGTTGCTGACCGGGTTTGGTTAGATCGCCGATTTTTTCGCCGGTTTCGGCTTCGTAAACAATGGTGCCGGGTGGGACCGGGACGAAGCAGTCGTCGCCTTTCTTGCCGGTGCAATCGCGGCTGCCGCCGTTCTGTCCGCGTTGGGCTCGATGTACCGAGTGATAGCGAAAATCCACCAAAGTGTTAACGTTCTCGGTAGCTACCAGATAAACGCTGCCGCCGTCGCCGCCGTCGCCGCCGTCCGGGCCGCCCAAGGGAATATACTTTTCACGGCGAAATGAGGCTTTGCCATTGCCGCCGTCGCCTGCTTCTACGCGGATTTCCGCTTCGTCAACAAATCTCATAATCTACCGGTATAAACAAAAAAGCCCCGCTGAAAACGAGGCTTTTCTTTTCAGTTGTGCCAATCAGCACAGCCAAGAAATTTACGCTGCTGCAATGCTGACGTATTTGCGGTTTTTAGGACCTTTTTCTTCAAAAACCACTTTGCCATCGACTGTTGCAAACAAGGTGTGGTCTTTGCCGATACCGACATTGGTGCCAGGGTGAAACTGGGTGCCGCGTTGACGGACCAGAATGTTGCCGGCTTTAACCACTTGACCACCGAAACGTTTGACACCGAGGCGCTGAGCCTGAGAGTCGCGGCCGTTACGAGTACTACCACCTGCCTTCTTATGAGCCATTTCTTATCCTCGTTATATTAAGCAGAAATGCCAGTAATCTGGATTTCTGTGTAGTATTGACGATGCCCCATTTGTTTCATGTGGTGCTTACGTCTTCTGAATTTAATGATTCTGACTTTTTTGTGTCTGCCCTGGGAAACCACGGTTGCAGTCACTTTGCCGCCTTCGACAAATGGCTGACCTACTTTTACGGAGTCGCCGGATTGGACCATCAGTACTTTGTCGAACTCTACGCTGTCGCCTGCGCCCAACTCAAGTTTTTCTATTTTTAAGGTAGTACCCTCTGCGACCCGATACTGTTTACCACCTGTTTGAATTACCGCATACATCAGCGTAAGCTCCATCAAGCATAATCTGTTAATAGTGAACAGAGGATTATATTTTTTATTTAAGTCACAGTCAAACTAAAATTCCAGGGGAAGCCTGCTGTCTAACAGGTCTATGCGGGGAGTACTATTGACACTAATCAGTATTCTTCATAGCATGACCGGTTATTCACGTTATACGCTAACGAGCGACAAGTTCACAACATCACATGATAGCTAAAGTTTCAACGCCAGCGTCAGTCACTATAGACTTCGATTCCATCAAAAATTTAACCAGTGCGGAAACTCAAGCCGTCGACCGGTTGATTTTAGAGGAACTGAGTTCCGATGTTGTGCTGATTAATCAAATTGGGCATTACATAATCGGTAATGGCGGAAAAAGATTACGACCGATGCTTTTGCTGTTGGCGGCAAAAGCCTTGGGCAAGGTTGATGACCATCATCTGATTTTGGCAGCAGTGATCGAATTCATCCATACCGCGACGTTGTTGCACGACGATGTGGTCGACGAATCGGCTCTGCGGCGCGGCAAGGAGTCGGCGAATGCGGTGTGGGGCAACGCGGCTAGCGTGCTGGTAGGTGATTATTTGTACTCCAGTGCCTTCGAAATGATGGTCCGCACCGATAACATGCGGGTGATGGCCATTATGTCCAAAACCACCACCGCGATTGCCGAGGGTGAGGTGTTGCAATTGTTAAATTGCAACAATCCGGAGACCAGCGAAGCCCGGTATTTGGAAGTTATTGCTCGCAAAACTGCCATTTTGTTCAGTACCGCCACGCGCTTGGCGGCAGTCGTTTCAGCGACAGACTCGGCTACGGAAGAAGCGTTGGCGGTTTATGGTCAGCAATTGGGTGTGGCGTTTCAGTTGATAGATGATGCATTGGATTACAAAGCCAATAGCGAAGAACTGGGTAAAAACTTGGGTGACGACCTGGCTGAAGGTAAGCCTACCTTGCCGTTGATCTATGCCATCCAGCACGGGAACGAGCAGCAGGCTAAAATTGTGGTCGATGCGATCCGGCAAGGTTCGCGCGAGGCGTTTAACGATGTCTATGAAGTAGTTAAGGCCACCAACGCCATAGAATACACAGAGCAATGTGCGGACAGGGCCGCTGCGAAGGCGATTGCCGCACTACAATGCCTGCCTGATTCCGATTACAAACAGGCTCTTGAAGAGTTGGCGCGCTTCTCGGTGCAGCGCAGTCACTGAGCGTTTACAGCTTATCCGGCATCGCAGTTAGTTGCTGGATGGACGATAGTAGCGGCGAATACAGTTTTTCGATTTTATCGAGCAACTGTTGGAAAAACTCGCCTACTTCGCCCGATTCTTGATCAGCATGAGCTGCAAACAGTCGTTGTTCCAGTGTGCTGATCGGATCGCTATCGATTAGCTCGTCCAATATCTCCAGTATCTCCGATTCTGCCAGGGTGGCGTTAAATTCTGCCTTTTTTAAGCCGGCTAATTGGCGGTTTAATGTCTCGATGTTTGTTTTTAGGTTTAGCGCCAGTTTGTTTGTGTCTGCAAGCAAGCTTAAATCGCTGGTCAAAAATACTAACTGATTTACTGAGTCCTCTATGTCGTTGAGCAGGCGTTTGCTTTGCTTTTTTTGGGATGCCATGTTTTCTCCTGTTTTTTAGTGCGTTGATTGCTGCGGCGGCATATGCTCTGGTTTGGCTGTGAATGCTTATGATAGCAAGAGCGCCGGGAGGGATTGATGAGCTTTAAAACCCATTGTTTTATAAGCTTTTTGCGCCTTGGGAGCTTGGCGCTGCGCTTGCAATTGGCTCGATTATCATTTAACTTAGCAAGTCACCTGAAAGGCTAGGGGTGCTTTCCGCTGTATGCAAGCCCGGAAAGCTGAGAAAAACCCTTCGAACCTGAACCGGTTAACACCGGCGTAGGAAAGCCCTATCTTCCCTGCGCTTGCGATTTATTGAGATTTTGGAGATAAGCATGAGCGCTGTCCGCAATGAGATTACTACCGACACCGGTAGTAGTGTAAGAATCGATTCCTACCCCGCTTCCGAGAAAATTTATATCCAGGGCAGTCGTGCGGATATTCAAGTGCCGATGCGTAAGATCAGCATGTCGGATACGCCGGCCCACTTCGGTGCGGAAAAAAACCCACCGATTTATGTTTACGACACCTCCGGGGTTTACACTGATCCGAATGTGGATGTGAATTTACATAAAGGCTTGGGTTCGATTCGTGGTAACTGGATTGCGGAGCGCGGTGACACAGAATTATTGAAAGGTCCGACCTCAAAGTATGGTCACGAGCGTTTACACGACCCGAAAACCGCGCACCTGCGTTTCGAATTGACCCGAAACCCGCGCCGCGCCCAGTCCGGTCACAATGTCAGCCAGATGCATTACGCCCGCAAAGGCATCATTACCCCGGAAATGGAATACATCGCTATCCGCGAAAACCAAAATCTCGAAGCAATGCGCGACCGTTACCAAGGTCAGCATCCCGGTTTTTCCTACGGCGCGAACATTCAGTCGTTTATCACGCCAGAATTTGTCCGTTCCGAAGTTGCCAGAGGCCGTGCGATTATCCCGGCCAACATCAACCATCCCGAATTAGAGCCGATGATTATCGGCCGCAACTTCCTGGTCAAGATTAACGGTAACCTAGGTAACTCTGCCGTGACGTCTTCTATCGAAGAAGAGGTCGAGAAAATGCTGTGGGGCATCCGTTGGGGTGCTGACACCATCATGGACTTATCGACCGGCAAGAACATTCACGAAACCCGCGAATGGATCTTGCGCAATTCGCCGGTGCCTATCGGCACGGTGCCGATTTACCAAGCCCTGGAAAAAGTCGATGGTAAAGCCGAGGAACTGACTTGGGAAATCTTCCGCGACACGCTGATTGAACAAGCTGAGCAGGGCGTGGATTACTTCACCATCCATGCCGGGGTACGCCTACATCACGTGCCTTTAACCGCCAAGCGTCTCACCGGCATTGTTTCGCGTGGCGGCTCCATCATGGCCAAATGGTGTCTAGCTCACCATACCGAAAGTTTCCTTTACACCAACTTTGAGGAAATCTGCGAAATCATGAAGGCTTACGACGTGTCGTTCTCATTGGGTGACGGTCTTCGTCCGGGCTCGATTTACGACGCCAACGACGAAGCGCAATTCGGCGAACTGGAAACCCTGGGAGAACTCACGCAAATCGCCTGGAAACATGACGTACAAACCATGATCGAAGGCCCCGGACATGTGCCGTTGCAAATGATCAAGGTTAACATGGACAAGCAATTGGAAGATTGTTACGAAGCGCCGTTCTACACCCTGGGCCCACTGACCACCGACATCGCCCCCGGCTACGACCACATCACCTCGGCGATCGGCGCCGCCAACATCGGTTGGTATGGCTGCGCAATGCTATGCTACGTGACCCAAAAAGAACACTTGGGTCTGCCGAACAAGCAGGATGTGCGCGAAGGCATCGTCACTTACAAGATCGCCGCCCACGCCGCCGACTTGGCCAAAGGCCACCCCGGCGCGCAGATCCGCGATAACGCCATGTCCAAGGCGCGCTTCGAATTCCGCTGGGAAGACCAGTTCAACTTGGCGCTCGATCCCGAAAAAGCCCGCTCTTTCCATGATGAAACTTTGCCGAAAGATTCCGCAAAAGTCGCGCATTTTTGCTCGATGTGTGGTCCGCATTTCTGCTCGATGAAAATCACCCAGGACGTGCGCAATTACGCCGAGCAAAAAGGTCTGGAAGAAGCCGAGGCCTTGAAAATTGGTATGGAAGAAAAATCCAAGCAGTTCCTGGAAGAAGGTGCTGCGATTTATCACGAAATCTGATTCTTGTCCTATTCGTCGGCGGTGCTGTTCTTGGCACCGCCGGCCGTTCCAAATGATCGCTAGCTTAAAAACAGCGCTTGGCGGCATGCCAATATAACCATGTTAAAGTCTTGGGCATGGCTTGATGAGTTTGGATAAAATCCTTACTTCATCTATAGTTGCAGCACTTAGTTGCAGTAAAACCAATCCAGACTTTTTTTCATGGCGACAGCACCCTCTAACATCCATTTCAGCGGCTTGGTCAAATGCCTGATTCAGAAAGGTTTGTTGACCGAGGAATCGGCGGCGACCTGTTTGCAGGAGGCGCAGAAGCGTAAACAAGCGTTTATCAGCTATTTGGTGGAACATAAGTATGCGGACAGCAAAACCGTGGCTACGCTGGCTTCGGCGGAGTTTGGTGTGCCGTTTTTCGATCTGGATGCCATAGACCCTTCATTCTTGCCGATCAAACTAGTCAGCGAGAAATTGATTCGCCAGCATCATGCCTTACCTTTATTCAAGCGCGGCAACCGCTTGTTTGTCGCCACCGCCGATCCGACCAATTTTCAGGCGCTGGACGAGATCAAGTTTCATACCCGGCACAATACCGAAAATATTCTGGTTGAAGAAGACAAGCTGATCCGCATGATAGACACGGCGCTGGAGGCTGCCGATACGTCGATGAAGGATCTGTTGGACGACGATCTGGACAATATCGATATTTCCGCAGGCGACGACAGCAAACCGGCCGACGAAGCAATAGGCTCGGATATTGATGACGCGCCTATCGTCCGTTTTGTGAACAAAATCCTGCTGGACTCGATCAAACGCGGCGTTTCGGATATACACCTGGAGCCTTTCGAGAAAAAGTTTCGTATCCGTTTTCGGGCCGACGGTATTTTATCGGAGGTGGCTAGTCCGCCGGTGGGCATTGCCAACCGGATTATTTCTCGGCTGAAAGTCATGTCGAAAATGGACATTGCCGAACGGCGGGTGCCGCAGGACGGCCGGATCAAAATGCAGATTTCCAAGAACCGGGCCATCGATTTTCGGGTAAACACCTGCCCGACGTTGTTCGGTGAAAAAGTGGTAATGCGGATTCTCGATCCGACCAGTGCGCAAATTGGTATCGAGAAACTCGGCTTCGAACCCGAGCAGCAGAAAAATTTTCTGGAGGCGATCCACAAGCCTTACGGTATGGTGCTGGTTACCGGGCCGACCGGTAGCGGTAAAACCGTGTCGCTGTATACCGGGCTGAATATTCTGAACAGCATCGAAACCAATATTTCCACCGCCGAAGATCCCGTAGAGATCACCGTGGAAGGCATCAACCAAGTCAATGTCAATCCCAAGGCCGGCCTGACCTTTGCCGAAGCGCTACGGGCGTTTTTGCGGCAAGACCCGGACATCATCATGGTTGGCGAGATTCGCGACCTGGAAACCGCCAGTATCGCGGTCAAGGCGGCGCAAACCGGTCACATGGTGTTGTCTACCTTGCATACCAATGATGCGCCGCAAACCATCAACCGTTTGGTGCAAATGGGCATAGAACCGTTCAATATTGTTTCGGCGGTGATTTTGATCATGGCGCAACGGCTGGCGCGGCGCTTATGCGAGCATTGTAAGCAAGAAGTTGATTATCCGGAAAGCACCTTGCTGTCGGCCGGGTTTAAGCAGGAGGAAATCGGTACGTTTAAAGTCTACGGTCCGGTGGGTTGCGAACATTGCAATAACGGTTACAAGGGCAGGGTAGGGATCTACCAGGTAATGCCTATCACCGAAAAAATGCGTGCGCTGATTTTGAACGGCGGTAATTCCATGCAAATGGCGGAATTGTCGAAAAGTGAAGGAATCAACGATTTAAGAATGTCGGGGCTGTTAAAAATTAAGCAAGGCGTCACCTCGCTGCAAGAAATTGACCGGGTCACCAAGGAATAATCATGGCAAAGCAAGACGAACAAATCGAGTTCAATTGGGACGGTTTCGATAGGCAAAACAAGAAAACCAAAGGCACCATCAGCGCCAAGAGCGAGGTCATTGCGCGCACCGAATTAAGGCGGATGGGCATTCGGGTCATCGGTATCAAAGCCAAGTCCAAGCCCTTGTTCGGTGCCAGAGTGCAGAAAATCACGCCCGGCGACATCGCGGTGTTCGCCAGGCAGTTGGCGACTATGCTGGAGGCCGGGGTGCCGTTGGTGCAGTCATTCGACATTATCGGCAAGGGGCACGACAACGCAAGCATGTCGGAAATGCTGTTATCGATAAAGGCCGACGTGGAGGGCGGCGACACCTTGGCGCAGGCCTTGAACCGTAAGCCACTGTATTTCGATGCCCTGTTCTGTAATCTGGTCGAGGCCGGCGAACATGCTGGTGTACTGGAAACACTGCTGGACAAAATTGCCACCTACAAAGAAAAAACCGAATCGATCAAGAAGAAGGTCAAAAAAGCGTTAACCTACCCGGTTGCTGTGCTGGTCGTAGCGTTTATCGTCACCGCGATTTTGCTGATTTTCGTGGTGCCGGTGTTTGAGGATTTGTTTAAAGGCTTTGGTGCCGACCTACCGGCATTTACCCAATTTGTAATTGAATTGTCGGCGTGGGTGCAGGAATGGTGGTGGGCGGTGATTGGCGTGATCGCCATTACCGCTTACGTGTTCAATTATTTTAAAAAGCGCTCGAAGGCGTTTAACCATTTTCTCGATAAAACTTTGCTGAAAATCCCGGTTGTCGGGATGATTCTGGAAAAATCGGCCATCGCTCGTTTTGCCAGAACACTGTCCACCATGTCTGCGGCTGGCGTACCCTTGGTTGAAGCACTGGTTTCGGTGGCCGGGGCTTGCGGCAATATTTTATTTTACGAAGCGGTGATGGCTGTGCGCGACGACGTTTCCACCGGCCAGCAATTGAAGTTTGCTTTGGAGACCACCGGCATGTTTCCGAATATGGTGGTGCAAATGGTGGCAATCGGCGAGGAGTCTGGTTCCATTGATGCGATGCTGGACAAAGTAGCCGACTTTTACGAAGAAGAAGTGGATAACCTGGTCGATAACTTGAGCAGTTTGATGGAGCCTATCATCATGGTGATCCTGGGCATTTTGGTCGGCGGTTTGATCGTCGCGATGTATCTGCCTATCTTCAAGCTGGGCGCGGCTATTTAGTTTTGCTACTCCCCGGTACTCTTTATCGTTGCGCCGAGTGCCGGGGCCGAATTACGGATATTCTCTCTTCCCCATGGTTTTTGCCACTCTACAACACTATCCGCTGTTTCTGATCAGCGTCGTTTGCGTGCTGGGCCTTCTGGTCGGCAGCTTCCTAAACGTGGTTATCTACCGTTTGCCGGTCATGATGCAGACGGGTTGGCGGCGCGAATGCCGAGAATATTTGCAGCTCCCGCAGGATGAAGCAAGCGAAGTGTTCAACCTGATGTTGCCGGCCTCGCATTGCCCGTCGTGCAAAACCGAAATCAAAGCCTATCAAAACATTCCGGTCATCAGTTACCTGTTGTTGGGCGGCAAATGCGCACATTGTGGGGTGAAAATCGCCATCCGTTACCCGCTTATCGAAGCGTTTACCGGTTTATGTTCGGCCGTGGTGGCTTGGCATTTCGGTTACGGTTGGGCTTTAGCGTTTGCATTACCTCTGACTTGGTGTTTGATCGCATTGAGTTTTATCGACATCGATCAGCAATTATTACCGGATTCGATCACGCTGCCGATGCTGTGGCTGGGCCTGTTGTTAAGCCTGTTTGATATATACACGAATAGCCACGACGCGATCATCGGCGCGGTGGCAGGCTATTTGAGCCTGTGGAGCGTTTATCAACTTTTTAAATTGCTGACCGGCAAGGAAGGGATGGGCTACGGCGATTTCAAACTGCTGGCACTATTCGGGGCCTGGCTGGGCTGGCAATATCTGCCGCTGATCATTCTTCTGTCATCTTTGGTGGGTGCGGTCATCGGTATCGCGATGATCGTATTCGGCAAGCGCGATGCCGGCAAACCGATACCCTTCGGGCCTTATCTGGCCATGGCCGGCTGGTTGGCAATGTTGTTCGGACCGGAGCTGAATGCCTTATATCTGCATACTGCCGGTTTGTAGGCGATGCTGAAGATTGGTCTGACGGGCGGCATAGGCAGCGGTAAATCCACGGTTTGCCGGTTGTTTGCCGAATTTGGCGTTCCTATTGTCGATGCAGATCTGATTGCCCGACAGTTGGTCGAGCCGGGGCAGCCTGTTCTGTCGCTGATCGCTAAATCTTTTGGGCAACAGATGCTTAACCAGGACGGTAGCTTGAATCGCGCCAGACTGCGCGATGCGGTATTCACTGATGCGGACAAAAAGCGTGAATTGGATGGCATCATGCATCCCTTGGTGTACGGGAAGATCGCGGAGGATGTCCGCGAGTTAACGGCCGACTATTGCATTATTGCCGTGCCGCTGCTGCTCGAGTCGAAAAATCCTTATGTCGTGGATCGGGTTTTATTGATCGATTGCCCGGTGGATTTGCAAATAGCACGGGTTACCGCGCGCGATAAACTCACTCGCCAGCAAGTGCAAGCCATCATCGACAGTCAGATGTCGCGGCCAGAACGTTTAAGCAAAGCGGACGATGTCATCGAGAATATCGCGGGCCCGGAGCAACTTGCAGAACAGGTTAAAAGACTGCACAATTCCTACACTTTATTAGCCACCGTCAGGACACAATCGGCTTGAATACACAAACTATCTACGAATTCCCTCTCAATGAACGAATTCGGGTGTTTATGCGCTTGGAGCAACTCTTTCAACAGCTCAGTCACTTCATGTTGGGCGCTTCGGTTTTCGATAAACGCGCCGCTATTTCGGTTTTACTCGACATCTTGATGATCTTCAGCCGCAGCGACTTGAAATCCGAGTTGATCAAAGAGCTGGATAGGCACACCAAAGTACTGAATCAACTGGCGCATAGCCATGGCGTCGATGATGAGAAATTGCAGGAAATACTGCTCGAGCTGAATCAAGCCAGCCGTAATTTGTATAGCGCGAACGGCAAAATTGGCATCAGCGTGATGGAAAGCGATTTGTTTCAAAGTATCTCGCAGCGCAACTCCATCCCCGGTGGCAGCTGTTCCTTCGATTTGCCGGCCTTTCATTACTGGCTGGAGCAGCATGAGGCCGAGCAACAAAAAGATCTGGAACGCTGGACTCAACCGTTCGTGGACATTCGGGTAGCGATCGATTTGATCCTGGGTTTTATTCGGCAAAGCAGCGTGCCCACCCAGGAACTTGCCAAGGCCGGATTTTTCCAATTGGCGCTGGACAATAAAAACCATCCGGTGCAATTGCTTCGAGTTGGCTTAGCGGCTGACACCCCGTGTTTTGCCGAAATCAGCGGCGGCAAGCATCGGTTCAGCATCCGGTTTATGAATCCATCGGTGGACGAAAACCGGCCCAGCCAGACGTTGGACGATATTGAATTTTCTTTGACCCGCTGCATGTTCTGATGACCACGAATACCCCGACTATGGTGGCATGCCCCACTTGTCGCAAGCCGGTCGCCTGGATAGCCGCCGAACTATTCAAGCCGTTCTGTTCGGAGCGCTGCAAAATGATCGATTTGGGCGATTGGGCTACCGAAGCCCATAAAATCCCCGGTCCGCCACTGCTTGACGAAGACGGCGAATATTCGGATTTCGAATCCTACTAAGCCGGGTTTTATCCGGCTAATCTGTCGCTAAAAAGGTGCTGATGCCGGCTATGCCCTGAGCGCCGGCGGCAAGGGCTCGGTTCAGGTCGTGCCTACCCAAACCGCCCAAAGCAAACACCGGTAAATTGATGTACTCGAGCAGTTCGCTCAAAGCCTGCCAGCCTAGCGGCGTGGCGTCTGGATGGGATGCGGTCGCTTGGATCGGCGCTAAAACCGCAAAGTCCAGGCCCAGCGCTTCCGCGTGTTTCAGTTCATCAAGGTTATGACACGATGCCGCTACCCAGCGATAGCCGTTTGGCCGTTCATGACAGGCCAGCAAGGCGCGGCTGCTCAGGTGCAGGCCTCGCGCATTGGTGGTATCGACAGGCAAATCGGCGTTGACCAGCAAGCTAACCTGTTGCTGCCGGCAAAGCTGAGAAACCTGCTCGAAGACAGTTTGCAAATCGGCAATAGGTAAAGACTTGACGCGAAATTGCAGCAGCTTGACACCGTTTGCCAAAATCCGTTGGCAATTGTCTAGCGCTTCCGTCGCGCTGCGGCCTTCCAGGATGGCGTAATAATGCGGAAGTTGCGCGGCGGCGATGATGGGGATGTTGGCGGCCGGAAAGGTAAACTCCTTTAGTTGCTCGGCATCAATCCAGCGCATCGCCTGACCTTCGCAGCCTCTGGCTTGGCCGGCAAAGGCGCTGACATTCCAAACATCCAGCAACACATGCCTGTCGCCATAATCGTGGTTGATTTTGATCAGCGGTGTTGCGGTTTCTACCTGAATACCAACTTCTTCCGCCAGCTCACGGGCTAGTGCTTGCTGTACCGGTTCATCGGCTTCCAGTTTACCGCCCGGAAATTCCCACAAGCCGCCTTGATGCGCGTGTTTGGCGCGTTGGGTAATCAAAATCCTGCCGTCGCCGTCGCGGATTACACCGACCGCGACATGCAGGCGCTGGTTAGGGATGGACATGTTTTTTCCGCGCTTAGGTACGGTATTCAGCGTTGATTTTTACGTAATCGTAGGAAAAATCGCAAGTCAGCACTTCCTCGCTAATCACGCCGCGTCCCAGTCTGACGGTGACGACGATTTCCTCCTGATTCATCACGCGCTGGCCGTCTTGTTCCGTGTAAGAGCGGGCTCGGCCTCCATTTTCGACGATACACACCGTGCCCAGATAAATTTCGATTTTATCCAAGTCCATGTTTTCGACCCCGGCCCGACCAACCGCGGCCAGAATCCGCCCCCAGTTAGGGTCGCTGGCGAAAAAGGCGGTTTTCACCAAGGGCGAATGGGCGATGGTTTTGGCGACTTGCACCGCCTCCGCGCTATCGCGGGCTTGCTCGACGACGATGCGCATCAGCTTGGTCGCACCTTCTCCGTCGCGAATAATCAGTTCAGCCAGGCGTTTGCAAACCGTCATCACGGCTTCGGCGAAGGTCGCATACTCCGCGCTGTCGGCCAAAATTTCCGGGGCTGCGCTACTGCCGCTGGCCAATAGTACGCAAGCATCGTTAGTCGAGGTATCGCCGTCTACGGTAATACGATTAAAGGATTTTTCCGCTGCCGCAGACAAACATTGTTGCAACAGGGATTGCTCGATACGGGCATCGGTGGCGACAAAACCCAGCATGGTAGCCATATTGGGTTGAATCATGCCGGCACCCTTGGAAATGCCGGTGATCGTCACCGGATGGCCGGCGATATTGATGATGATCGAAGCGCCCTTGGGGAAGGTGTCGGTGGTCATGATGGCGCGCGCGGCTTTGTCCCAATGCGCTTCGGCCAAATTCGCGACGGCGCTCGGCAACGCTGCCGTGAGCTTTTCCACCGGCAGCGGTTCGCCGATGACGCCAGTGGAGAAGGGCAAAACCTGTTGTGCCAAGGCCTCGACTTCGCCGGCCAGATTGGCGCAGCAGGCAAACGCATCTTGCAGACCTTGTTTACCGGTGCCGGCATTGGCGTTGCCGGAATTGACCAGCAACCAGCGCGGATTTTGCGATAAGTGCGCTTTGGCGATATGTACCGGCGCCGCGCAAAAGGCATTTTGGGTAAACACCGCCGCGCAACTGCCGCCTTCCGCCATTTCTATTACTAAAATATCGTCGCGGACGGTTTGTTTGATGCCGGCATTGCAGGTGCCGAGTTTGATGCCGGGAACGGCATGCATGGTGGGGAAGTCGATTTGTCCTACTGCCATTTGTTTAACCTAATTAAGACCTGAAATTTGTGTCGCTATCGCGACGGATTTTTTGGGTGTCGGGTCTCGGCCCGACAGCCGAGGTACTTTTCTTTGCTTGTCCAAAGAAAAGTACCCAAAAGAAAAGACACCCGGATGCCGCTTTGATCCTGCGCGCCGAAGTTTTTATCGAGGGTCGGCAGAAGGGGCTTCCCAGCCCCTCCGCCGACGTGCGGCATCCATGCCGCACCCCTTCGGGCAATTCTCGATAAAAACTCCGGTGCTCGGCGCGGCATACGGGACAAAACCATCCCGGAATTTAGATGCACTTGGTGGCATCAACCTTAACACGACATTCAAATGTAGATACTCTGTTCAAAAGCAACAAATTTCATCATCTTTTACTCGGCGATGATGGAT
>NZ_PIZT01000003.1:0-162789 GCF_002834115.1 Methylomonas sp. Kb3
TTATTTCTATTCGCGCAAACTTTCTTTTCCCTACTTGATAAACATGCCTCGCAGGCGCGCCGGGATTTGGGCAAAACTATTCTGCTTTAAACTGGCCTTGATGCTCTAAAAACCAACGATAGGTAAGCTCCAGACCTGTTTTAAGCGGTATCTTTGGTTGCCACCCCAAAGACTTAAGCTTTGAGACATCCATCAGTTTTCGCGGAGTACCATCCGGCTTGGTACTATCCCAGTTAATTTGCCCTTGAAAACCAACGACGTCTTGGATGATTTCAGCCAATTCACACACCGTTACATCTTCACCAGTCCCAACATTTAAATGCGACAGCATGGGTTCAGTGCAAGATTGATATTGCTCTTTGTCCAAGGCCATCACATGCAGACAAGCAGCAGCCATATCCTCGACGTGCAAAAACTCGCGCATAGCCTTACCAGTTCCCCACACACTGACAGTCGGAGAATTACTAACCTTGGCATCATGAAACTTTCTAATTAATGCCGGGATAACATGGCTATTTTGCAAGTGAAAATTATCATTTTCGCCATACAAATTGGTCGGCATCACAGACCGATAATCTACGCCGTACTGCCGGTTATATGACTCACACAACTTAATTCCGGCAATCTTGGAAATTGCATACGGCTCATTGGTCGACTCTAAAACGCCTGTCAACAGCGCGCTTTCTCGCATCGGCTGCTCAGCGAATTTCGGATAGATACAAGAACTGCCCAAGAACAGCAGTTGTTTGCATCCAATCCGCCAAGCCTGATGAACCACATTGGCTTCCATCATCAGATTTTGATAGATAAATTCCGCCGGATATTCATTATTGGCATGAATGCCGCCAACCTTGGCCGCCGCGAGAATCACCTGATTCGGACGCTCTTGTTGCATAAAGTCCTGCACAGCCGTTTGATCGGTCAAATCCAATTCAGCATGCGTACGCACTACAATGTTTTGATAACCCGCCTCAGTCAATTGCCGATAAATCGCCGAGCCTACCATACCTCTGTGGCCCGCCAGATAAATCTTATCTTTCTTATCTACCATGCTGTTACTCCCGGCTAACCGCCACGTTATAACCTTGTTCTTTCAGCAGAGCATGTTTTTGCGCTTGCTCAAGATCATAGGCCACCATTTCGGATACCATTTCTTGCAAAGTAATTTGCGGCACCCAACCCAATTTGTTCTTGGCATTAGTCGGATCGCCCAACAGCGTTTCCACTTCGGCAGGTCTAAAATAGCGCGGATCGATAGCGACGATGTTTTGTCCAACCGCCATACCAGGCGCTTTGTCACCGTTAATAGCATCGACATAACCTTTTTCTTCAACGCCCGCACCTTCCCAACGAATAGTCACACCCAATTCTTTAGCCGACATTTCGATAAATTGTCTCACCGAATACTGCACACCTGTAGCAATCACAAAATCTTCAGGCTGATCTTGCTGCAACATCATCCATTGCATCCGCACGTAGTCCTTCGCATGCCCCCAGTCTCGAAGAGAATCCATATTGCCCATATATAGACATTTATCCAGACCAATTGCGATATTACTGAGGCCTCGAGTGATTTTGCGCGTCACAAAAGTTTCGCCTCGGCGCGGCGATTCGTGGTTGAACAGAATACCGTTGCAGGCATACATGCCATAAGCTTCACGATAATTAACGGTGATCCAATAGGCGTAGAGCTTGGCTACCGCATAAGGCGAACGGGGATAAAACGGCGTGGTTTCTCTCTGCGGAATTTCTTGGACCAGACCATACAACTCAGAAGTGGATGCCTGGTAAAAACGCGTAGTTTTCTCCATACCGAGGAAACGAATGGCTTCCAAAAGCCTTAATGTCCCCATACCGTCTACATCGGCCGTATATTCAGGAGACTCAAACGATACAGCAACATGGCTCATCGCGCCCAAGTTGTAGACTTCATCCGGACGAATTTCGCTAAGGATACGGGTGAGGTTCGAACTATCCGTCAAATCACCGTAATGAAGAAAGAATTGGGGATCCTTAATATGCGGGTCTTGATAGATATGATCAACGCGTTCGGTATTAAATAATGACGAACGCCGTTTGATGCCATGCACTTCATAGCCTTTTTCCAACAGAAATTCGGCAAGATAGGATCCGTCTTGCCCGGTTATGCCAGTGATCAATGCTTTTTTTCTACTCATTTACAGCTCCTTTTCTTTTGAGTCAAATCGACGTAAAACCGCATAAATTCGTCAGGCAATGAAGCCGACGTCTTAATTGATTAACCCGGTAAAGCCGAATAAACAGGCTCAATGATCTTACCCGGCAAATAGGCGGGTAACTCAGGCAATAAATCTTTTAAAAATAGATGCAGGCGTTTGTCGGCAACGGCAATATCTTCCACCTTATCCACAGGAGTCACCAAGCGAATCAAGGCCCCATCGGTGCGATTCATAGTGATGGCATCATAAAATAAATACCATTTGACCATATATTCGTTAGTTATCATCCGGCCGCGCTGCTGGAACCAAAAATACACTAATTGTCTGCTTTCGCCTTTTTGGATAATGGCCCGATTTACCTGCAATGCCTGCCCGTCCAGTTGCAAATCTGTGAACTCGCGTTGCTCGAAACTGCTGATCTGCCAACCATCCCCAGGAATACAACTGCGGGGCGAATGTACTACGGCGCCCTTGCGTTGCGATTGGTAGTACGCGCTGTAAAAATTAACGCTGTTCCGAGTTTCAGGCTGAGCAAAATTGACAATAACATAATCCGTCAATTTCAACTCGTTTAGATAAAATTGCGTTAAATAGTCATTACGTCCCTGCCAACTTCCCAACGTCGTCGGAAATGTTAAAAACGCTTTTCGCGCTGGAATAATGTCTTCCCGCCCCTTAAAGACCTCTGAAGCGCCTGCACCTATACAAAGCAATAGCAACACCGCGAAAACCGATTTGTTCAATATTGCGACAATATCTCGACGCGCCGTGTGGCTCCATTCTTCCGGAATCTGCACCAGTTCGCCCATTGCCAGTTTCCTACCGCTGATTCGGCTAAAAACCCACATCTCGATAAATAACAGAAACATGCAAAGCAAAAATACCGCCCAGCCTTCAAAATCATGCAAAAAGCCTTCAGCCATCTCAGTGCCCCAGTTATCGACCAGGACCCCGATGACACCAATCCGAAAGCTGTTCATAAAAATGGTCAGGGGCATCGACGACAGAAAAATCAGCAACTTCTGCCAGAATGGACCTTTAAACAGATAAGCGCATAGGAAAGCCAGACTGGCCAAAGGAAACAAATAACGCAATCCGCTACAGGCATCAACCACTTGCAACTTATAGCTGCCTAGATCGATAACATTCCCTTCCAGGTAAACCATGATGTCGCAAGCTCGTATAAATTCCACGCCCAACCAGGAAGAAATCAATTGCAGCTTTGACGACAGGTTATTCAGTATGAAAGATGGAAACGGCACCATGAAGACTAAAAACAACAGAGGGACAGCCCCAACCCGCAACCCGCGCAGCCCGAAAGCACTGCCAAACATCCCCGTCAACACCACCAGAAAAGCATACTGCTCCATGGTTTTTATGGTTGCCAACCCGCCCAGAATAAAAAGAATCAACCCTAAGCAGATAATGATGATACCGGGCAGCGACGCTTTAAATCCTTGAACCAAGACTAGCTCGCCGCGCCGCACCCAAAGCAGGTAAATAGTGATGATAGGTATAAAAAACCCGTGACTGTATTCCTCGACATTCGTCCATGTCGTCGCCATTTCGATAAGGCTATCTCTGAACACCACGCACAGCAGCAATAAAGCCGCACCCCATAATGACCAGACAATGGCCGGTTTCGTATTCTCTGTATTCATTCCGTGTCGAAAATAAGAATTGATGTTTAAATTTCCCCCATACCGGCACTGTTTGTTATGCGGTATGGAAATTTTGTCCTACTTACTAACCCGATCAATCGCAATAGCCCTAACCGGTAAATCTAACCATTATCCCCGAGCTTTATTAAAGCCGAGTGACACATCATGACAGACAAATAACACTTTTAGGCTTCGGGATCGGCAGTAAAAATCGGGTTTGTTTTGTCGTCTTCATGCAATTTAGCTTTTTCTTCAGGATAAATATGCCAAAAAGATTGATCGATAGCACCGTCGGTATAGCTGTTTTTACGATCATGGGTAAATGGACACCACCAGTTTTCCACCACTTTCACCATGTAAGCATGCCATTCGAATAAGCCCACACTCACCGGACAATACCAGGTGCAATTCAAAATCCAGAATAATTTCGATTGCGCCATGCTGAATTTGAATGACCCGTCCATCGTAATCTGATTTTTTAAATCATACCGATGGCTCGCCCTGGCCGGCAGAAAATCACTCCATTTTTTAACATTTTCCGCACCGACCAATTTCAGGCTGAAATAAGTCAAATAAGCGCTGGTAATCACAAACGGCAAGGTCAAAATCGGCAAATAGATAAACAGCAAACCGATAGCTCTGGATATAACCGGCATTTGTTTATGATGGCAACCGATATTGACGCGGTCTGCACAAGATTCGCAGGCTTTCATGTTTATTTCTCCTCTGGAGTCGTTATTATTATTTGCTCGCTATGGAGCAGTTGAAAAATGCTGCGACAACCTTCGCAACAGAATTTTTTTTCGCCCAGCAAAGTGTTGAGCTCAAATCCGGGAATCAACACCCGCTGACCGCACAGACCGCATTGGGGCTTGGAATCCACCATAATTGACTATAGCCGGCTCGATACTGCACAAAAAAAGGTTTTCAAATAATCGGTCTCAGGCAAGGCCGGATGAATCGGATGATCCGGGCCTTGAGTACCGGCACCGAAAAACACCAAGTGCCGGTCAATGTGCCGCGCCGAAGAACGCAATATTTCATGCAAATTATCTCTACTCAAATGATGCGAGCATGATGCCGAGACCAAAATACCATTATTCGACAAAACCTGTAGCGCCAAATGATTCAAGCGCCGATAGGCTTCGTACCCTGCTTTGAAATCTTTTTTACGTTTAATCAGCGCGGGCGGATCCAGGATAATCGCGTCGTAATGCTGTTGCTGTTCACGGGCTTGCTTCAAAAACTCGAACACGTCATTGCGCACGAATTGCATTTTGCCCTGCACCTGATTCAATTCAGCACTAGTGGAAGCTAAAGCCAACGCACTCTCGGAGCTATCCACACAACACACTTCCGCAGCGCCCGCCACTGCGGCAGGTATACCCCAAGCACCGGCATAGCTGAATAAATCAAGCACCCTTAAACCATGGCAAGCTTGAGCAAACTGCGCCCTACTGTTGCGATGATCGTAAAACCAACCGGTTTTTTGACCCTCTGCCACATTAACGAGAAAACGCACGTTGTTTTCTTCAATCAGCAATTGCTCAGGCAACTCGCCGTAAACCAGCTCAGGCTCCAAAGAGAGACTTTCCAACTGGCGCTGACTATTATCGTTTTTCAGCAAAATAGCCGTTGGCGCCAGCAGCTCAAGTAGGATCTTGACCAGCACATCCTTATACCGCTCCATTCCGGCAGTGGTAATTTGCACGGAAAGCACAACCCCAAAGCGATCAATTACCAAGCCGGGTAGACCATCGCTTTCGGCGAACACCAAGCGATAATAGGGCTTATCGAACAAACGCTCACGCAACCCTAAAGCTTGGGCCAAGCGCGCTTTAAAAAAACTTTCATTGATTTTGATATTGGTTTTGCGCGTCAACAAGCGCGCGCAAATGAGTGCATGAGGATTCAGATACGCTATCCCCAAAGCTTTACCGCCAGAATCGTGAACAAGGACTACGTCGCCTGCCGCAAACTGCTCCAAAGGGCTGCGCTGGGTATCGACCTCGTTGCTGAATACCCACAAATGCCCTTGCCGCAGACGTTTGTCTTCGTTTTTTTTAAGAAACAGTTCCGGGTAGCTCATATTGCCCTAAAGTAAGGTAAAGGTATAACCGCCAATTGGCGCAGCAGGCGCCACAACAAACAACCGAATTTCGACCGTTTGCTCTGGGGCGAGTGTTGTGGGTTTTAGAAGGTACTCCGCAGAACTAAACACCCGTTCTGCAATGGCCTGTCCATTAAAATTCAACACACTCAGCTTCAAGTCCGGCGCAGCTTGCGCAAAAAGCGCCTGATTGCTAAGTACAGCGCTAAACAAATAACTGCTATCGCTTCGAACTCGCAAATCGCTATGCGAAACGCTCAATTCCTCAAGATTTTTATATGGCGGTAACCGACAAGATAATGTCGCACAAACTTTATCTAAATGTGCTCTGAGCTGAGGCTGCATAGTTAAACGATAACCTTCGAAATACAGTATTTGTGCCACCAATAACAATGCCACTAAGCTGGTGGCAACAAACCAAACCCGCCGAGTCTGCGGCCCCTGGTCTAAAGTTTGGTGGTCTGGATACGGCAAGTCGTCGTTCAGTCGCGAATCTTTATCTTCACTAAGGAATCGCAACGCATCGAAAGATTTACCGCAAACCGAACAATCCAACAAGCCACGCGATTGCCGCAAATGCTCGACGGTAACTTCGTGCTGCTCAGCGCAATACGGGCACCGGCTAAACATCTATTCAGTCGGGTTTATAGGCATCCAATCGACACCAGTCTTCCTGACTGACCGGTGGCTCCACAACAAACCCCTGCTCTCGATAAGCTGCCGCTACAGACTCGGCTTGTTCGTTCAAGATGCCTGACAAAACCAAATGCCCGCCCTGCCTGACCAATGCGCCAATCGTTGGAGCCAGCTCAATCAGCGGTTTAGCGAGAATATTGGCAAGTGCCAAATCAGCTGCAAACCCGGAAAACTGTTCGGGCAGATAATAATCGATCCGTTGCTGAACCTGATTTTTTTCGGCGTTGTACTGACTGGCGGTCAACGCCTGCGGATCAATATCTACCGCATGCGCCTGCTTGGCACCGAGTAACAACGCTGCGACGGCAAGAATCCCCGATCCACAGCCGTAGTCGATTAACACTTTATCCTTAATATCGTTACCGGCCAACCACTCCAAACACAATGCAGTCGTCGGATGGGTTCCGGTGCCGAATGCCAAGCCGGGATCCAAAGTCATGCAAACCGTACCCGGCTCGTGCTGTTCCTGGCCACTGGGGCAAATCCACAAACGATTGGCAAACTTCATCGCCTGGAAATGCTCCATCCACGCCCGCTCCCAGGCTTGATCTTGCAAAACCTCAGCTACCCATTCCTGCAAAGGCTGACCGATAAACTGATTGAACAACAAGTTGCGAACAATATCCGGATCGGTATCGAGCTCGAACAAAGCCGTGACCCGAGTACGAGTCCAGATTTTGGTTTGATCAATGGCCGGTTCGTAAACCGGCTCATCATCGGCATCGCTGTAAGTCACCGAGACCGCGCCCAATTCGCTGAAAAACTCCGATATGTCCGGAGCGGTGGTTTCGTCGGTGATAACGGAAAGCTGATGCCAGGCCATAGTTATATAAAGCGTTTAGCAGGGAAAGGAGACACCATTTTCGTCATCTCCTCGCCCATACCGAATTAATGGATACCCAATTTCTTTTCGAGGTAATGGATATTTTGCCCACCCAGAGCGAACGCCGCGTCAGCCATAATGCTCTGTTGCAAGGGGATATTGGTTTTGATGCCGTCTATTACCATTTCACTCAGTGCGGTCTTCATCCGGGCAATCGCACTGGCCCTATCGTCGCCGTGAGCAATCAGCTTGCCGATCATGGAATCGTAATACGGCGGAACTTTATAGCCATTATAGATATGCGTCTCGCAACGGATACCCGGGCCACCCGGCATATGGAATTGATCGATCACGCCGGGGCTGGGCATAAAGGTTTTCGGATCTTCGGCATTCAAACGGCATTCGATGGCATGACCGGTAAACTTCACCTGTTCTTGCGTGATCGATAACGGCTCGCCCGCAGCGATGCGTAGCTGTTCCTTCACAATATCGAAACCGGTAATCATCTCGGTGACCGGATGCTCGACCTGCACCCGCGTATTCATTTCTATGAAGTAAAACTGGCCTTTCTCGTACAGAAATTCGAAAGTCCCCGCGCCCAGATAACCGATTTCCCGGCAAGCCAGCGCGCAACGCTCGCCCATCTGTTTGCGTTGCTCTTCGGTAATACCCGGCGCAGGCGCTTCTTCCACCACTTTTTGATGACGGCGCTGCATGGAACAATCGCGCTCACCCAGATGTATCGCATTGCCGTGCGAGTCTGCCAACACCTGAAACTCGATATGCCGCGGATCTTCCAGAAACTTTTCCATATAGACGGTGCTATTGCCGAACGCGGTGCCGGCCTCGGCCTTGGTCATCGCAATGGCATTTAGCAGTGCGCTTTCGGTATGCACGGTGCGCATACCGCGACCGCCACCGCCGCCAGCAGCCTTAATGATCACAGGATAACCAATTTCCCGAGCCATTTTCAGATTGGTTTCCTCGTCGTCCCCCAAAGGATCACCGTTACCCGGCACGCAAGGGATACCCGCAGCCTGCATGGCTTTTTTTGCGGCGATCTTGTCACCCATCATCCGAATGGTATCAGGCCTTGGACCGATAAATACAAAGCCGCTTTGACTCACTTTCTCAGAAAAATCGGCATTTTCGGATAAGAAACCGTAACCGGGATGGATAGCTTCCGCATCCGTCACCTCGGCGGCGCTGATAATCGCCGGGATATTCAAATAGCTGGCGGCGGATGCCGCGGGACCGATACAGACTGCTTCATCGGCCAGTCTGACGTGTTTTAAGTCACGATCTGCTTCGGAATACACAGCCACGGTTTTAATACCCAATTCGCGACAGGCCCGCAAAATGCGCAAAGCAATCTCGCCGCGATTGGCGATAACAATTTTCTCAAACATTAGTCCAGCCCCTTTGTCCGTTATTCAATGATGAACAAAGGTTGGCCATATTCGACCGGATGGCCGTTTTCAACCAGAATTTGCTTGATTTTGCCGCTATTATCCGCCTCGATCTGATTCAAAATCTTCATCGCTTCGATGATGCACAAGGTTTGACCATTGCTAACCGACTGACCTACCTCGACAAATGCCGCTGAACCAGGCGATGCAGAGCGATAAAATGTCCCGACCATCGGCGACTTCACAACATGACCACTGACTTTCTCTTCCACTGGCGCGACCGCGGCGGAGGCCGCAGCAACCGCTACCGGTGCCGAAGCCACCGGGGCAGCATATTGCACCGGCGCAGCCGCCGAATAACGGCTGATTTTCACTGATTCTTCGCCTTCGCGAATCTCTATTTCAGCAATATCGGATTCCTCGATAAGATCAATCAGTTTTTTTATTTTTCTAATATCCATTGTTCTGAGTTCTCTCTAGTAATATCTGATGAGCGGCTTGCAAAGCCAATTCGTAACCGTTCGCCCCCAATCCGCAGATAACGCCGACGGCGATATCCGAAAAATACGAATGCTTCCTGAAAGGCTCACGGGCATGCACGTTCGATAAATGTACTTCTATGAATGCAATCTTGGTTGCCAGCAAGGCATCGCGAATAGCCACGCTGGTATGGGTAAATGCGGCGGGATTGATAATGATAAAATCGACGCCCTGCCGATAAGCCTGATGAATTTGTTCAACAATTTCATGCTCGGCGTTGCTTTGCAGGAAATTTAATTGATGCCCCAATGTTTGGGCCAACCGCTCCATTCCCTGCTGAATGCTTTGCAATGTTTTGCTACCGTAAAGCCCAGGTTCCCGGACGCCTAACAGATTTAAATTGGGTCCATTGAGAACCGTGAGGTTTGCCATTGCCGGTGTCGAACAAAAATTAGCTAAATAAGAATGAATTCTGCCTAATTTGTAGGTTTTTGTCCAGATAAACCGTTTTTCACTTCATTAGCCTGCGTTTTAGCGATTTTTCAGTCATTTTGCCGTCAACAACGGCGCAATCACTTCCAGCACTTTGTCTCGGGTCAATTCGCCTAATTGATGATGCACAATTTGCCCTTGTTGATTAATGATCACCGTGAATGGCACGGTGTTGATCACATTGCCCAGCTGTTGAGCCAACATCGTTGCACCTTCGCCGCCAATCAACACCGGATAATTGATTTTGATACGTTTAAGGTAGTCTTCTACCGGTTGCTTGTCTTCGATGGCAATGCCGACAAACTGCACGCCTTGATCTTTATACTCATCCTGAAGCTTGATGAACTCGGGAATTTCCTTCAAACAGGGCGGACACCAGGTTGCCCAGAAGTTGATAATCAATATTTTGCCTTGCCATTGCGTGACCGATTGCGGCGTATCCGCCAGGTCAGGCAAGCTGAAATTGATTTGCGGAGTCGGTTTACCGGCTTCGGGGGCTGCGAAATATTGTCTGACAAACAGACCGGCCGCCAGTGCAACAAAGGCAATAGCGGTGACTATCAGTACGATTTTTTTATTCATAGTTGTTGCAAGGTTCTTAAAAAAGTAGCGGCATCCTGGTAGCCGATCACGCGCTGCGCAGCCTGTTCACGGCCATCGGCACCGAAAAATATGATGCCCGGCGGCCCAACTAGCTCGAAGCGCTTTAACAAGGCTTTATCTGACTCGTTGTTATCGGTCACGTCGGCCTGGAGCAGCACAAAATCAGCCAATTGTCGCTTAACCTGCGGATCGGTGAAGGTGTAAGCCTCCATCTCTTTACAGGAAATACACCAATCGGCATAGAAATCCAGCATCACCAGCTTGCCGCTGGCCGTTGCTTGCTGGATGCGTTGCTCCAATTCCACCACCGATGCCACCCGCTGAAAACTAAGCCCCTGAACCGGTTCCTGCGCTTGCGCATTGAAACCCATGCCTTGCAGGGGCTGTAGGGGATTATCGTTTCCGGCGCTCAAGCCGATCAACTGCAGAACGCCAAATACGAGCATGATAATGCCCAAACCTTTCCAGAGTTTACGCCAACCGGAAGCCGCTTCCGGCAAAGAATCGATTGCCCCGAGAAATATGGCCGGAATAACCAATAACAAAGCCCACAAAAACATCGTCACCGCAGCCGGCAGAATCCGCGATAACATCCACACCGCCACGGCCAGCATCGCCACGCCGAATACGGCTTTGGTGGCATTCAGCCAATCACCCGCCTTGGGCAGCAATTTGCCAGCTGATGCGCCCAACAGTAATAACGGTGCACCCATACCAAGGCCCATCATGAACAACGCCAAACCGCCCAACACCACATCACCGGTTTGACCGATGTAAATCAATGCCGCTGCCAGCGGGGCTGCCACACAAGGTCCGACGATCAGCGACGACAGCGCCCCCATGATACCGGCGCCAAGATAAGAACCATCGCGATGCTTATCGCTGGAGTGATGCAAGGCGGATTGCAGCGATTTAGGCAGCTCCAAATGGTAAAAACCAAACATCGACAGCGATAACAGCACGAATAATCCTGAAAACACGGCGATTACCCAAGGCTCTTGAAAGGTCGCTTGCAGATTGCTGCCGAACAAAGCCGCCAAGATACCGAACAGTGTATACATCAACGCCGAAGCCAATACATAACTCAAGGACAGCAAGAAGGCCTTGCGCGTACCGATTTGGTCACCATGGCCGACGATGATGCCGGACAGAATCGGAATCATCGGAAACACACATGGGGTAAAGGCCAGCAACAAGCCAAACCCGAAAAAACTGAGTAAAGTCAGCGCCAAACTATCATGCCGCAAAGCATTGACGATTTTGTCCTGCTCCGATAACTCGCCCCCGGCCGGCTTGGCTCGCGGCAATACATCAGTAGGCGGCAAGTCAAGGCTCACCTTGGATTGCATGGGCGGATAGCACACACCGCGGTCGGCGCAACCCTGAAACTTTGCCAGCAACTCAATGGTTTCGGCGGCCTTGCTATCTCGTAACAGCGGTATATCGACGCTGATCTGGTTTCGGTAGATTTGCACCTGACCAAACTCAGCGTCGTGGTAAGCAGCCCCTTCCGGAAGTTGCAAAGGCGACAACCGCGTCTGGATAGAGCCCTCCGCTTTGACCGACAACTTATCCTTATAGAGGTAATAACCCTCGGCAATTTGCCAAGTTGCTTGCACAGTATGCGGATCTTTCAAAGTGGCGAAAGACTGAAAGGCTTGTTCCGCCGGCAATAACTCCTCGGAAAACAAGCCGGGCGACAAGCCCTTTAGACCTTTGACAAACTGGTTAAGCGCCCCACTGTTTGCAGCTTGCGGAGCTGCAGGGAGCGCCACATCCAGCAGTACTTTTTGCGGCGGATAACAAACTCCGGCATCCGCACAACCTTGGTATTTAACCAGCAGCTTTAATTGGGTTTCACGACCTTGATTAATCAGCGGCAACACGACATCCAAGGTATTGCGATACACCACCACGTCACCCAGACTCGGGTCATGCTCGGTAACGCCTTCCGGCATACGTGCCTGACCCAACTGAATCGCTTCAGTTTGCGACTGGAACTTGGTCTTATCCCGATACAGGTGATAGCCTTCGACTATCTGCCAGTGCAATTCAACTTTATCGGCGGTTTCGGCCGTGGCAGTTAATTTGAACGCCTGCTCCGGGGGCAAAAAATCCTGACTTTCCAGCGCCGCCGCAGTGCGCCAAAAAACAGCGAATAAACATAATAAAATCAGTCGATGCCAAGGCATGAGTCTATCCATTTCAAATAATCCAGCGAGCCGCTTTCTATCGCGACCGCAATAATTTCCGGGAGTTGGTAAGGGTGTAGGCTTTTCAGCGTCGCTTCAATGGCCGCATAGCGGTCTTGATGACTTTTGATTAGCAGTAAATGTTCCTGGGCGGTTTCGATTTGGCCCTGCCATTCATAGACCGAGCGCACTCCTGGCAGGATATTCAAGCAGGCTGCTAATTTTTGGGTTATCAGAGTGCCGGCCAGTTTGTCGGCAAGCTCTAGGTCCGGGCAGGAACAAAGAATCAATTGATACATATCGATATTATCCTGGAATTTGCACCAAGATGCTCTTAGTATTAGCGGCTTTTTACCGCAACCGGACTCACCATGAAAACTATGCAAATTCTGTTTATCGCTTTTTTGATCGTGCCGTTTGTGGAAATATACGTGCTGCTGCAAGTCGGCGGCTTGATCGGCGCCTTTCCCACTATTCTATTGGTGGTGTTTACCGCTGTATTGGGCGCTTGGCTGCTGCGTCGGCAAGGCTTCGCCACCTGGCAGCGCTTCCAGTCCGGGTTGGCACAAGGGGAAATTCCGGCCTATGAAATGATCGAAGGCCCGATATTGCTGGTAGGCGGAGCGTTGTTATTGACGCCGGGATTTTTCACCGACCTGTTGGGTTTCGCTTGTCTGATTCCAACCTTGCGCAGAAAGATTGCTCAGTACATTATCGAGCATCATTTGCTGCAAACTCAGGTGGGCTCTGTGTTTAAACAGGCACGAGACTCGCAAACCATTATCGAAGGCGAGTACAACAAACAAGATTAATAAGGTTTTTTTGAATCCGAATCCGCGCCAAAGGCGCAGATTCGGAGCTAGCCACTAGCAGTTATTGACCGGTAGACCCTGCATCGGCACCCAAGGTATTTTTGTCCATACCGGAATATACCGGGCACCAGCCGGAATAACTGGTCGCAACCAAGACCAAGCCAACCAACAACATCAGGATGCTGGCGGTAAACAGCGATACGCTGAGCAACACCACGCCAGAAACCATGCGAACTTTCTTATCTTTCTCGCCGATGTTGTGCTCAAATTTGATCAAACGTTTATAATCGAAGCTCATTTCCAATCCTCTCTGTGTTGTAGTTATTAGTCCCGACGCACGGCTTTCCCTTAAAGGCAAGCAAATATACACAGCTCCTCAAAATCTGCAAGCTATAAAAAATGGACGTCTCTTCTATCATCACCTCCTTAAACGACGACCAGCGCCTGGCCGTTTCCGCTCCCATGCAAGCCATGCTGGTATTGGCCGGGGCCGGTAGCGGCAAAACCCGGGTATTGGTCCATCGCATCGCCTGGCATATTCAAGTAAACGGAATTTCGCCCTATAACATCTTGGCGGTGACCTTTACCAACAAAGCCGCCAACGAAATGCGCAACCGTATCGAAGAGTTGCTCGAAACCCCAGCCCGCGCCATGTGGATAGGCACTTTCCACGGCCTGGCCCACCGCTTATTGAGGCAACACGCCAAACAAGCCAATCTGCCGGAAACGTTTCAGGTGATGGACAGCGATGATCAACTGCGCATCATCAAACGGCTGATGAAAAACCTGAATCTGGACGACAGCAAATGGCCGCCCAAGCAGGCTCAGTGGTTTATCAATGCGCAAAAAGACGAAGGCATCCGCGCGAAACATATGCAGGACAGCGGCGACTTTTATAACCGGCAGATGAAGGAAGTTTACCTGGCATATGAAGACGTGTGCCAACGCTCAGGGTTGGTGGATTTTGCTGAGCTTTTACTGAGAGCCCACGAACTGCTGCGCGATAACGACGACTTACTGGCGTTTTACCGGCAGCGCTTCCAACAAGTGCATGTCGACGAATTTCAGGACACCAACACCATTCAATATGCCTGGCTGCGTCTGCTTACCGAAGGCAACAACAATCTGTTCGTGGTCGGCGACGACGATCAATCGATCTACGGCTGGCGCGGCGCTAAAATCGAGAATATTTTCAATTTCCAAAAGCACTATCCGGAGCACGGCATCGTCCGTCTCGAGCAAAACTACCGCTCCACCGGCCACATTCTGAAAGCCGCCAACACCCTGATCGCCAATAACGACAATCGGATGGGCAAGGAATTGTGGACAGCTGCCGGCGAAGGCCAGGCCATTTCCTTGTATTCAGCATTTAACGAGCAAGACGAAGCCTATTTTGTGGTCGAGAAAATCCGGCAATGGGTGAAAGACGGCGGCTTACGCAGCGAGACCGCAATTCTGTATCGCTCGAACGCTCAATCACGGCAGTTTGAAGAACGCTTGATGACCACCGCCACACCTTACCGAGTATATGGCGGGCTGCGCTTCTTCGAGCGCATGGAAATCAAGAACGCCCTCGCCTATCTACGCCTGTCGACCAATCCGCACGATGACCCTTCGTTTGAACGGGTAGTGAATACGCCAACACGCGGCATTGGGGCCAAAACCCTGGACGATATGCGCATTTTGGCCCGCGAACAGCAACTATCGATGTGGCAAGCTGCGTTGGCGATGTTGGAAAGCAATCAACTACCTGCCCGCGCCAGCAATGCCCTGCGTGGTTTTTTAAACCTGATTATCGCGCTCGGCGAAACGACTAAAGATTTGAGTCTGCATGAAACGGTCAAACAAGTCGTAGAGACCAGCGGCTTGATCGAGCTGTATAAAAAAGAAAAACAAGATAAAGGCGAAGCCAGAGTGGAAAACCTGGAGGAGTTAGTCAACGCCGCCCGCTTATTCGATTACGACAGCGAAAACGCCGAAAACCTGGGCGAGTTGGACATGTTCTTAGCGCACGCCGCATTGGAAGCCGGCGAAATGCAAGGCGAAGTCGATGAGGATTGTGTGCAACTGATGACACTGCATTCGGCTAAAGGCTTGGAATTCAAACTGGTGTTTCTGGTGGGCCTGGAAGAAGGCCTATTCCCTTCGCAACAAGCGCTGGACGATCCCGGGCGATTACAGGAAGAGCGCCGGTTGTGCTATGTCGGCATAACTCGGGCAATGCAACAGCTATATCTGACGCACGCCGAGTCGCGGCGGCTTTACGGCAAGGATAGTTATCCGCGCGCCTCGCGGTTTTTGCGCGAACTGCCGCCGGAATCGATTCAGGAAATCAGGTTACGCGCCAATGTCAGCAGGCCGGCTACCAATAGCGCACCGCAGTCCAAAGGTTTGGGCAGCAAGGGTACTTACAAACTGGGCCAGCCTGTCAGGCACGAGAAATTCGGCGAAGGCGTGGTCCTGCAAATGGAAGGCGAAGGCGAACAGGAACGGGTGCAAATCAACTTCCGCAACGCGGGCATCAAATGGCTGATGCTGGCTTATGCCAAACTGGATGCTGCTTAGAATAGGTTGAAGACGCGGCGTCCGGATAAACCGAACGCCGCGAAACAAGGCAAGCCGACTAAAAAATTAGTCGGTGACGGTGATAACTTTCAGGGAGTTAGTGCCGCCGCTGGCGCCGGTCAAGTCGCCTTTGGTGCGGATCAGTGCATCGCCCGCTTTTACGACACCACGGACTTTCAAAGCCTTGATCAGGCTGTCGGTCACGCTAGCCGACTCCATTTTCTCCTTAGCAAACGGAATCGGAAACACACCTTTGTAAAGAGTCACACGCCCCAAAGTGCGCTCCTGACTGCTGAAGGCAAAGATAGGAATATCCGAGCTGATCCGCGACATCCAAAGCGGAGTAGAACCCGACTCGGTCAAAGACGCTATACCGGCAATTTTGGTATGGTTGGCCATATACATCGCAGACATCGCAATCGCTTCGTCCATCCGTTCGAACTTGTCGGTCATCCTGTGCATGGATTTAGTCACGCTCGGTTGCTTTTCAGTTTCCAAACAAATGCGAACCATGGCTTGCACGGTTTTCACCGGATGCTTGCCTGAGGCGGTTTCGGCGGACAACATGATCGCATCGGTACCATCGACAATCGCGTTCGCCACGTCAAATACTTCCGCACGGGTCGGGATCGGATTCTCGATCATCGATTCCATCATCTGCGTCGCAGTAATCACGGCCCGATTCAGTTCACGCGAACGGCTAATCAGCAGTTTTTGCGCGGCCGGCAGATTGGCGTCGCCGATTTCCACACCCAAGTCGCCACGCGCGACCATAATCGCGTCGGAGGCCAAGATGATTTCGTCGATGATTCCATCGCTTCCGCACGTTCCACCTTGGCAACCAAGCCGGCGTAAGAACCGGCTGCTTGCAACAGCTCACGGGCTTCGTTCATATCGGCTGCCGTACGCGGGAAGGAAATCGCCACGTAATCGGCTTGAATCACCGCAATGGTTTTGATGTCTTCCTTGTCTTTGTCAGTCAAAGCTGCCGCGGACAAACCGCCACCCAACAAATTGATGCCTTTGTTGTTGGACAAATCGCCGCCAACTACTACCGTGGTATTGACGCGGGTGTTGTTTTCAACATTGACCACGTCCAATACAACCCGCCCGTCGTCCAGCAACAACCGTGTACCCGGTTTCACTTCACGCGCCAACGGCTCGTAGCTGATGCCGACTTGGGTGTTGTCGCCATCCAGTTTGCCTAGATTAATGTCCAAAGCAAAAGCTTGACCTTCTTCCAACCAAACTTTGTTCTCTTTAAACCGCTCGATACGGATTTTCGGACCTTGCAAATCGGCCAGAATACCGACGCGACGCCCGGTTTTTTTACTCAGCTCGCGAACCCGGTTGGCGCGGTCGATATGATCCTGCGCCGAACCGTGCGAGAAATTAAGCCTGACAACATCGATTCCAGCCTCGAACAACTCTTCAAGTACACCAGGCTTGTCCGTAGCAGGTCCCAGCGTAGCCAGGATTTTCGTTCTTCGTAACAGCATGTAAACCCTTTATTTGGCGTTAAACAAAGCAACCGTGGTATCGAGCATACGGTTTGAGAAACCCCACTCGTTGTCATACCAGGACAGGACTTTCACGAAATTGCCGCCGGTGACTTTGGTCAGGCCCGCTTCGTAGATAGAAGAATGTGGGTTGTGGTTAAAGTCCATGGATACCAAAGGCTCGTCGTTGATGGCCAAAATGCCTTTTAATGGGCCGGCAGCCGCTTCGCGCAGCACGCTGTCGATTTCTTCTTTGGTGGTGTTGCGTGAGGCTTGGAAGCACAAATCCACGACAGAGACGTTGATGGTTGGAACGCGCATTGCAAAACCGTCCAGTTTGCCTTTCATTTCCGGCAATACCAAACCTACTGCGGCAGCAGCACCGGTTTTGGTGGGGATCATGGATTGCGTGGCAGAACGCGCACGGTGCAAGTCGCTGTGATACACGTCGGTCAATACTTGGTCGTTGGTGTACGAGTGGATGGTTGTCATCAAACCGTGATCGACACCAATGCTGTCCATCAAAGGTTTAACCAAAGGTGCCAAGCAGTTCGTGGTGCAAGAAGCATTGGAGATAACGGTGTCGGACGCTTTCAAGGTTTGGTGGTTAACACCGTAAACAATCGTGGCATCGACATCGTTGCCGCCAGGTGCGGAGATAATGACTTTTTTAGCACCGGCAGTGATATGCGCAGACGCTTTGGCTTTGCTGGTGAAGAAGCCGGTGCACTCGTGAACCACATCAATACCCAACTCAGCCCAAGGCAGTTTAGCGGGATCTCTTTCAGCAAATACGCGGATTTTATCGCCATTGATTACGATGTAATCACCGTCTACAGACACATCAAACGGAAATTTACCATGTACGGTGTCGTATTTGGTCAAGTGTGCGTTGGTTTTGGAATCGCCCAAATCGTTGATAGCGACCACTTGGATCTCGTTGGTGCGACCTGATTCGTACAAAGCGCGCATGACATTGCGACCGATACGACCATAACCGTTAATTGCAACTTTAATTGCCATAGAGTTTTCTCCGGGATGAGTGTGAAAGACTTGCGTCGAGATGTGCCAAAAGCACCAAAAATAGACTGGATTGTAGCAACAAGCAGTCCTGTACGTCTACCGCCGCGGCGCGTTGCGGCGTACAGAAATCCGGCTTTTTAAACATGTCGGGGCTCTCCCCCTGTTAAAGGGCGCTTACCATCCTGCACCTATAAGCCCTAAAGACAAACCAGTAATCAATAGCGCCGGCCCGATAAAAGGTACAATTCTATTTTTCCACTTACCGCAGCACAACCCATGCAAATTCAATGGTATCCCGGCCACATGCACAAGGCCAGCAAGGAGATCAAGCACGCCTTGCCCGACATCGATTTGCTGATCGAAATACTCGACGCCCGCATTCCTTACAGTAGCCAAAACCCGATGCTGGCGAGTCTGCGCGGCGACAAACCCACCATCCGCGTCCTCAGCAAAACCGATTTAGCCGATCCGGAAATGACTAAAACCTGGCAAGCTTATCTAGAACGGGAACAGGCGGTCAAAACCCTGGCCGTCACCACCCAACAACCGGACAAGATCAAACAAATTATCGACTTGTGCGCCAAGATGCTGCCGGAGAAAACCGCCGCCAACAAGGTCATCCGCACCATGATCATGGGCATACCTAACGTCGGCAAATCCACCATTATTAATGTGCTTGCCGGCCGTACCATCGCCAAGACCGGCAACGAACCTGCCGTTACCAAACAGCAGCAACGCATCAATTTGGCCAATAACATCGTACTATCCGACACCCCTGGCGTACTCTGGCCCAATGTGGAAAACCGCCACAGCGGCTACCGACTGGCAGTAAGCGGCGCCATCAAGGATACGGCTTTCCAACACGACGACATAGCACTATATGCCTTGGAGTATCTGCGTACAGCCTACCCGGAACAGTTAAGCCAGCGCTATCGTTTGACACCTTTGCCCGAAGAACCACTTGCACTGCTAGAAGCCATCGGCGCAAAGCGCGGCTGTTTGCGTAGCGGCGGCATCGTCGAATTGGACAAAGCCGCCAAGCTATTAATGAACGAATTGCGCGCCGGCACCTTGGGTCAAATCACCCTGGAAACCCCCGAGATGATAGAAGCGGAAATGCTGGAACTGGCCGCCATCCGCGAGCAAAAGGCCGCTAAACAAGCAGCCAGACGGCGCGGCGGCAACCCACAGAATTAAAAGTCGCCAGACTAGAGTTCATCTCATCCCAAGTCCCAAGCGCGTCAGCTATTACGCTTTCATAACCTTATAAATATGGTGCGCGCCGGCATGATTAACGGTGCTTTCTTCCACGGTAACCGAAAAACCGAAATCCGGGCCGATGTTTTTCGGGTCGTGCTCCTCGCCGACAAAATCCGAGTAGGGAATATAAATCCGCGTGTGCTCGGTAATATAGTCTTTCACTTGATGGAAAAACCGTCTCAATATATCGCGCCCACCGTCTTCGTTCAGCCCGAAGGTGCCGTCGGACGGGTAATAATTAAAATTAAAAACGATCAGATCAAACAGCGTGTGCGGCACATCGGCAAATAAATCGCTGTGCAGAAAATCGATAGGCGCCAATTCAGGATTAAAGCGCGTGTTTTCCAAGGTGCAATCTACTGCGTCCCGATTAAAATCGACACCCATGACGCTGGCGCAGCCTATTTTTTTTAACAAAAACGCGAAATAGCCGCTGCCGCAGCCCATATCCAAAGCCATTTCGGCGGACGGTTGTTGCAGAATGAAATTCCCAAAAAATGAGCTGGTCAACCCAAAGTCGGACGGAAACACATTTTTCGCAATCTTCAAAGTTATGCCATCCAACTCCGTCATATAGGGTTGTTTTTCCAAATAGTGGGCCAATTCCTGCTTGCGAGCATCGATGCTCATATCCGGCTGTTTCATAATTTGCGATAGAGTTGAGTGGCGCCACGCTTTTGGACGCGATTGTTTCAGGAGCCCGCCATAAACGGCTGGCCGGTTCATACTTGAATCCTACAACAAAACCAAACCCTGTGCAGTTATTGCCTACCGTGCCAGGCCTGCATCATTGGCCAACTGCCTGCCTTTGATGTCGGCCACGCGGTTCGACCACCACGTAAGAGCGGGCAATTTGCCCGCCCTTTTCGGGCAAATATCAGCTTACCCAGGCCACCGCCTCACCTACACTGCAACTGTCCGCGATATTCAGAGCCCAAACATCAGCCTGCATACCCAGCCACTATCAAGCAGAGAACACACCATGAACACATATCTTTTCGACGACCGCCGTATCGATTGGCAAACCCTGGAGGGCTTCGAGCATTTACGCTATTTCATTCTAAACATCGACACCGACGCCAACATTGTCGACGTCTTGTTCAAATTTGCCGCCGGCAAACAAATAGTGCTGCACCGACACAAAGCGCCAAACCACATTTTCGTCATTCAAGGCGAACATAGAATCTACCACGCCGACGGCACCTTGAAGGAGATCAGACCAGTCGGCAGCTACACCGTCAGCCCAGCCAGCGAGGTTCCGCACCGGGAAGGAGGCGGCGACATTGACGTCATCCTGTTGTTCAGCATCCGCAGCACGGGGGTGCTTTACGACATACTGGACAACGATGCCAACGTTATTGGTAGCCTGGCAATGTCCGACTTCGTGGCATTACACCAAGCACAGTCCGGGCAAACGGGATAAAAATCACGCAATCCCGGTCATTCTGAACGGGTGCAATGAAAACCTCGCTCTCCGCTCCGTTACTGTGTGCTCAGAAATTGAGCTGTACCGGCACTATCCAGTAGCGCCAGACTTTACTACTATTATCTCAGCTCGGCCGTCTATTCATGGCTTGGGCTTTAACTATTTATTAACCCGAGCCTATTTATCGTGGGTATGCCGTTGGGGCTGAGATTCTATGATTATTTGTCAAGCAGTGCCTGAAACAATCAGTCTTTCCGTTCACAGAGGCGTCATCATCAATAACATCAAATTTAAGTCCTTCCCCTTTTAAAAAGAGGATCGATGGGGCTTATACGGCATGAACAATGCCCAAGCGGAACTTAATGGCATTGCGTTTATCATCAGAACCAAGCAGCGATTTATCTATTGTGGAATATTGTTGTAAGGTTTAAGCCAACCCTTACAACTTAGAGCGTGTGACCGATCCGATTAAGGAAATTTCCGATGCTCTCCCGTATTCTATTCAGCAGCAGTACCGCCAATTTCCCGGACGAGTTGATACGTACATTACCGTTCAGAATTGCCTTCAGAGCTTATGCCGGAATGCCGGTGATTCTGACCCCCCGTCACAGCTTTCCGGACACACAAACCAATTCGGTATCGACTTGGCAGCGGCTAGGCCAATACTGGAGTGATTGCATCGATTGCCTTATCCTGGCTACGGGCCTTACCCTGCGCGGCTATCTGTGCCGCAGCCATTTAAAACGCCCTTAGCACTTATCTTCAATAATAAAAACACGAGGCTTTCCATGACTACCAGTATCGAAATCAGCGAATCGGTCCGCCATTATTATGGTCAGGTCTTGCAATCCAGCAACGATCTGAAAACCAGCGCCTGTTGCAGCATCGACGCCATGCCAAGCTATTTAAAAGCCTTGCTGACCAACCTGCATCCCGAAGTGTTGGAACGGTTTTACGGCTGCGGCTCTCCCTTACCCCCCGCATTAACGGGTAAAACCGTGCTGGATTTGGGCTGCGGCACCGGCCGCGATTGCTATCTGTTGTCGAAGCTGGTCGGCGCGTCAGGACGGGTAATCGGCGTAGACATGACTCCCGAGCAACTAGAAGTGGCCGTGCGTCATCGCAACTGGCATGCCGAGCGCTTTGGATTTGCCAATGTTGAGTTTTTGCACGGTCACATCGAAAACCTGCACACCGTAGGTATCGCCGACAACAGTGTCGACGTGGTGGTCTCCAATTGCGTGATCAACCTGTCGCCGGAAAAACCCAGCGTGCTGGCGGAAATATTCCGGGTGTTGAAGCCCGGCGGCGAGCTGTATTTTTCCGATGTTTTTGCCGATCGCCGCATCCCGTTCGAACTGCGCCAAGACCCGGTGCTATTAGGCGAATGTCTGGGCGGTGCTTTGTATTGGGAAGACTTCCGACGCATATTGCACGACCTAGACTGCCCCGATGTCCGCAAGGTCAAACAAAACGCCATCAGCATCGACGACCCGGACGTGTTCGCCAAAATCGGCATGGTCAAGTTCGATTCGGTGACGGTGCGCGCCTTTAAAATGCCCCTGGAAGACCGTTGCGAGGACTTCGGCCAGGTCGCAACGTATTTGGGCACTATTGAGCAGCACCCGCACAGCTTTGATTTGGACGATCATCATCATTTCGAAACCGGCCGGCCGTTAAGAGTCTGCGGAAACACCGCCGACATGCTGGCAGGTAGCCGCTATGGCGAACATTTCCAAATATTGGGCGACAAAACCCGCCATTTCGGCTTATTCGACTGCTCGCCCGGACCCGGCAGCGAATCAGCTAAGGCTGACAGCGCCTGCTGCTGAGATGGAATTATGCCGTCAGGCATGAGGTTGCCGGCCGGGTCGTATTGGTAGGCCAGGGTTTTGCCGCCGGCGGTGGTGCTGGTCAGGCGGCCGGCGTTGTCGTAGACGTAGCCGGTTTTGTTGGCGGCGGTCGGATAGATCCGGCTCAGCAGACGGTTCAGGTTGTCGTAGGCCACTTGTTCGAAGTCGGTCGCCGAGGAGGCGCAGGCGGTGACTTTGTCCGGATACAGGGTTTTCAGTTTCCGGTCGTGACCGTCGTATTGGTAGGTGGTCAGCTGGTTTTTGGCATCCTTAACGGTGAGCGGCAGGCCGTTGTTGCTGTAGGTGTAGGTCGCGTAGTTCTGCGCGATACCGCTGCCCACGGCTTTTTTGACGATCTGGACACTGTCGTCGCTGTTGTAGACGGTCTGAGTGACGCGGTTGCCGCCGTCGGCCGCCGGCAGGTTTTCGGTCAGGGTATTCAGACGATCCAGGTTGTCGTAGACGTAGTCGGCGACGGTCACCGGTGCGGCGGCGGCCGGACAGGTGGTGTCGGCCGTGGTGGTGCCAGGGCCCCAGGCTTTCAGCAGTTTGCCGCTCGGGGTGTAGCTGCTGCAGGATACCAGCCATTGGGTACCGATCTGCGCGGCGCTGCGGATCAGGCGGCCGTCGGCGTCGTAGGCTTGCTTGGTCAGTTTACCTAGGGCATTGGTCAGCTGCGTCGGCCGCCGTTGGTTCTCGTAAGCGGTGGCTACGGTGTCGGTGACGTCGGTGCGCGGGCCGTTGACTTGAGTCAAGTTGGCTATATCGGTCTGTCGAACCAAGGAGACCAGTTTCTCAACACCGAAGGCATCCGGTAGAATGTCTAAATGCCAGCTTACGAGCAGAACACCGAGATCCGATCAGACTCATGAGGACAACTCACTATGCAAACTGTTAAACAAATTGTCCACGATATTGCCGACCACCTGACCGAACAGGCTACCTTTGACGATGCCATGTATGCCATCTATGTGCGGCAGAAGCTTGAGCAATCGTTACACGCAGCAGCGGAAGGTAAAGTCACATCACAGGAAGATATAGAAAAACGCTATCTACATGATGCGAGTTGAATGGTCTGATCTGGCTCGAGACGATCTTGACGATTTAGTCCGTTATATTAGTCGCGATTCGTCCTTTTATGCCCGTCGCTTCGGCCAAAAAATCGTGCTTGCCACGCGACGACTGAAGGATTTTCCAGAAAGCGGTAGGTTGATTCCAGAAGCTGACGATAAATCGATACGAGAAATTATTGTGCAGAGCTAGCGCGTCATGTGCCGTTTGGAATCGAATCGCGTGTTGATTCTTGCCATCATGCACGGCCGCCGTGATGTCGCTGGACACGAGGAAAAGCCATGGGACGACGCTTAAAAAGGGTATTCGCGGTTGAACCTAATCCCCAAAAGCCGAAAGTGATCTTTGTGATTTAGAACATCGCGGTATGAAGATTAGTGGCCGCGATTGGTTAAAACCTACGCCGAGACAGGTCGTCGTAGGCATAGCTGGCCAGGCTGACGGTGCCATTCTCCAGCAGCGCGGTCGGCCGGTTGAGGGCGTCGTAGCTGGCCGTGATGTAGAACGCGGTCGCTTCCGGCCAGGTGGTGCGGGTGCGGTTGCCGGCCGGGTCGTATTGGTAGGCCAGGGTTTTGCCGCCGGCGGTGGTGCTGGTCAGGCGGCATTTTAATCACATGCGTCCGAATACGCTTCGCTATTCGGACCTACGCGGGCTTGTGTATAACGAGATGCCTATAGGCGCACCTTATCGCGTTTATTTAGGAAGCTTTAATCCCCTATTTTCTAGCACTTCTTTATCTTCTGGATGAAGATAATATTCGGTAGGAGAGGTATAAGCTCTACCAGCATAATCAACCACCCTGCCATTAAGTTCGTGAGCTAACTCAATCATCCAACTTAATGTCGCAGAATCGGGATTTTTGATCCAACATGCACCGCTGTTCAAAATGAGCTTACCTTTGGCTTTACACGTAGGATCAACGACCAGAGTATCCTTTTCCTGTTTGGAACCAGTTTCGCTTGGCCCCAATTCCAAATCATTGCGAACCTTAGCTAACTCAATAAATTGTTCCCTCGTTGGCGGTAAGAGTCTGTAGCTTTTTTTGCGGCCGAGAAACCACGGTGCATAGCGGGTCTCTCGGCCAACGATTATCCAATAAAGCCCCTTTTTTACTGTCTTGGTCTTGGCCTTATCGTTCATAAAAAGCTACTTCATCAATTTGTTTGCGGCTATGCCAACTCCTAAGCCGACGTCTAATTTCCAAGCATTGGTGAAACCCTGTCCGCATTCATAAATCAAAGGGATACCAGAACCTGCGCCATATTGTCTTTCATGCTTCGCCCATTGACTGGCTGTGGTAAGGTCTGCCCATAAACCATTTGTACCAGACCATGGATATATCCGCACCTCCCAAAACACGATTTGCCTCCCCCGTAGACGCATTGGTCGCTACATAACTCAAGATATTGCCACCGTGCATGTTTCCAACCACACCGTGATAACGCGATGCTTGCACAGCTGCATTAGAGGTCATTGGTGCCAGTCTACTGACTTGATTCGCCACATCAGCAACTTGCGACACATCGTATCCAATTTGAGCGGAAGTTCGAATTCAATTCCCTGCTTCCAAAGACTTTAAGCCTGCGCTAACACCTGCCGGCAAGGATGGTATGGCTGTGGTCAAGCCGTCATAGATAAGACCAATCCTATCTGCCATCAGGATGAGCCCGCTTTACCAGCCCGACCGCAACAGGTTTGACCAACCAGCTATGTTTGAGCGAACGACTAGCGATTGGCATTCATATGATGATGTGCTCGCGTTGCCGCAATAAAGCCGCGCATCGCCATACCGACAACTGCAAAACCGATTGGATAAAGAATCCTGAGAAGAATCAAAAAATTGCCAGGTAGCGGCTAAACGCAGCCAGTCCCCAAACCTGTCAATCGCAAGTGGTCGGTCTACACTGATACATGATGGCTAATCCGACCCGACCGCCCTCTTTAATAGCGGTTTGAACGCCCATATAGCTAAGCCGGTAGCGCCGCCCATCGCTGCCAATAACAGAAAGAAATCCTGTCTGGGCATTTGCTCGTAAAAACTGCCGATGTAACCAGACAAATAATTGCCAAAAAACGTCGACAGAAACCACATGCCCATTAGCACGCCTACCAAGCGCGGCGGCGAGACTTTACTGACCAGCGACAAGCCAACCGGCGACAGATAAAGTTCGCCGAGCGTGTAAATCAAGGTACACAATGCCAGCCATAGAAAGCTGATTCTGTCGGTGGATTGCACACCGCTGACCGCGAAAATCAGTACCAAAAACGACGCACCCAACAATATCGAGCCGAATGCCATTTTGCCGACACTCGAACTTTGCCGGCCCTGGCCGGCGCGGTAGCGAGAAACACGGTCGAGCAACGGTACCAACAAGAATATAAAGGCCGGATTCAGGGATTGAAACCAGGTGGAGGGCATTTCCCAGCCGAAGATATGCCAATCGGTGTTGTGCTCGGCGAACAGTTGCAGCGTGTTGCCTTGTTGCTCGTAAACTGCCCAGAACAAAATATTCAGCACTGCTAAAGCCGTTAAGCCGCCTAGTGCCTGCCATTCTTTAGTAGTCAGCGGTTCGGGCTTTATCACCTCAGCCGCAGGTTTAACAAATTGATCCGCACCCAGATATTTCTGCCCAAACAGATAGACCAGCAAACCCAGCAACATCCCGACGCCGGCGGCGCCGAAGCCGTAATGCCAGCCGTAGCGTTGCCCCAAGGTGCCGCAGATCAACGGCGAGAAAAACGCGCCCAGGTTGATGCCCATATAAAAAATCGTAAACGCGCCGTCGCGGCGCGGATCGCCGGGGGGATATAAATTGCCCACCTGTGTCGAAATGTTGGGCTTGAAACAGCCGTTACCTAAAATCAAAAACAACAGCGCCAACAAGAAAAACGCTTCGGCAACCATCAAAAAATGGCCGATAGCCATCAACACGCAGCCGACTATCACGCATTTGCGCGGCCCCAACACTCGGTCGGCCAAAATGCCGCCGAACAGCGGGGTGAAGTACACCAAGCCGGTATATAAACCGTAAATCTGCGAGGCCAGGGCTTGCGTGGATAAAGGCCCGAAAAAGGCTTCCAAACCAGTCCGTAGCATCGCAAATCCGAATACCAAGGTATCGGTTTGCGCGGCTTGAATTAAATGCTGGGTCATATACAACACCAGCAAAGCGCGCATGCCGTAATAGGAAAAGCGCTCCCACATTTCAGTGAAAAACAGCACGAATAAGCCGATGGGATGACCAAACAGAGTTTTTTGATTCACGAGGGAAAGTCTTGTTAAGTGTCTTTGCAAAGCCTGCTGAACATCATCTCACAAGCGCCAATCTGGGGCATTTTTGCGGTAAACACTCAGTAATTGCACCGCCTTGAAACACGGCAACTATAAGCGACAAAAAAAGTGCCGATTCAGCGTGTTTTCGGCTACCGCATCGCCGATTAGGCTGTTATAAAGGGAACACGCGCCATCGTTTGTGCTATTCGAGCTCCTGGTTTGCCCCTGGATTTCGATTAAATATTTTCAAGGAAACTTAATGACAACGCTAAGCGATTATTTCGACTACCGGCTAGATGCCGACGGTAATAAATATGTAGAGGTTTCGATTCGGGGCGTGACCTTACTCAGGCTACCGGCCACCAATAAAGGCACCGCGTTTAGTGTGCAGGAACGTATCGAACTGGGCTTGGATGGCATGCTGCCGCCGCAAGTCACGGATATGGCGCAGCAACTCGACCGCTTGTATGTCAATTATCAAAAACAAGCGAACGATATTTCCAAGTATCAATTTCTCAGAGCTCTGCAGGACCGCAACGAGGTGTTGTTTTACGCGCTGTTAGAACGGCATCTTGAGGAAATGGTGCCCGTTGTCTACACCCCAACCATAGGCTTGGCGGTGCAACAATTCAGTTCCAACTTCACCAGCACGCGCGGTTTGACTTTTTCCGCAGCCAATATCGATCGGGCCGAAACGATTTTACAAAACTACCCGTTACACGATATTCGCATGATTGTGGTGACCGATTCTTCGTCGATTTTGGGTATCGGCGACCAAGGTATGGGCGGTTTGGCGATTTGCATCGGCAAACTGGGGCTGTATACCGTCGGCGGCGGCATGTGCCCGTTTCAAACCTTGCCGGTCAATCTGGATGTGGGCACCAACCGCAGTGAATTGTTGGACGATCCGTTCTATTTGGGCGCGCATAGCAAGCGCTTGCACGACCAGCCTTATTTCGAATTGGTCGATAAATTTGTTAACGCGGTACAAACAGTCTGGCCCAAAGCCATTATCCAATGGGAAGATTTTGCGAAAAACATCGCCTTCGATTTGTTGGCCAAATACAAAGATCTGCTGCCCTGTTTTAACGACGACATCCAGGGTACCGGGGCGATGGCCTTGGCAGGTCTGCTCTCGGCTTGCCATAAAAAAGGCGAAACCCTCGCAGAACAAACCGTGGTGGTGGTGGGCGCCGGTGCCGGCGGATTCGGCGTAGCCAGTACCATTAAAAAAGGCATGCTGCGCGAAGGTTTAACCATGGAGCAAATTCTGCAGCGGATTTTCGTGGTGGATGCGCATGGCCTGGTGGTCAAGGAAGCTACGACCGAGGCCTACAAATTACCGCTATCGCATACTCAGGAAAGTTACCACGACTGGGATATTCCCGATGATAGGGTGCCCAACCTACTGGAGGTGGTCACTCACGCCAAGCCAACGGTATTGCTCGGACTAACCGGTGTAGCGGGTTTGTTCACCGAGACTGTGATTAAAACCATGGCGGCAAACCACGCCCAGCCCATTATTTTCCCTTTATCCAACCCCACCGCCAATTGCGAAGCCACGCCGGAAGACATCTTGGCGTGGACGCAAGGCTCGGCTATGGTCGCAACCGGCAGCCCATTCGCCGACGTCGAGTATCAAGGCCGGCGTTATCCGATTGGTCAGGGCAATAATGCCTTTATTTTTCCGGGCTTGGGCTTTGCCGCGGTGTTGGGCGAGTGCAGCCGAATTAGCGACGCAATGGTCTTGGAGTCTGCCTACGCCTTGGCAGATTACATTGTGGAGAAATGCTCGGCTGCCGATCTGATTTTCCCGCCGGTGGGCGATCTGAAGCAAGTCAGTTTATTTGTGGCTAATCGGGTATTGGCTAAAGCGCTGGAAGACGGCTCCGCGACCCGGCAGGATTTAGTGGGTATCGATCTGGAAGCTTACGTTAAAGCCAATCTCTGGAAAGCCGAGTACCTGCCGTTCAAATATGCCGGGGCAACGGCAACGCATTAATCGAATTTCCCCGCTTACAAAGCTCAGCGGTAAGGCTTAACGCTTGCAATTGGCTTTGAATCTGCTGCACCTCGCCTACCTGATTGGCGGGATTGGTATTCTGGTGGAATGGCGGGCTTATTGTTTGCCGGATGGCTTAGCGTTTCGGCGTTGGTCCGCAGCCGGGGCCGTGCTGTGGGCCGCGCAATACCTGTTGCTGGATGCCTGGACCGCCGGCTTGACCATGGCCAGCACCGCCCTGCGCACCCTGCTGTCCAGCCGTTTGGAAAAAGGTGTGCACAAGCACTGGGCGGCGGCGGGTTTCGTGGCTTTGTTTAGCGGGCTTACGGCATGCTCTTGGCAAGGCCCGGTCTCTTTATTGCCGGCCTTTGCGGTGATCAACACCACACTGGCTCTGTTTTACCTGAACAATCGTCACATGCGCGTTGCGCTGTTGGCTTCCAGTCTTGCATGGATAAGCAACGATTACATCTGGCAGGCCTGGCCGGCATTGGTGGCCGAGACCGTGGCGATGGGCATTAATCTGCGGACGATACGCAAGCTGTTTGCCCAATAACAACGCGCCCCTTAAATATGCCGTCCCCTACCCCATAACGGCGTTTCTGAAATGGCTTTATGCCGTTTCAGTCTGCCCAACGGGTTCTTCCAGGACTATCCAGTTATTTTCAAGCAAGGCGCAATACGGGCGTAGTGCGGCCATCAGCGTTTGATAAATAGTGAATGCATCGGTTGGGTCTTTTTGCTTAAGCTCGGATACCTCGGTCAGAAACCGATACAGCATTTTTACCAAATTCTCGATGGACATCGCCAGCCAGGCATCGTTGGTAATCCATTTATCGATAAACTCATCCAGGCGTGCGAAGGTCAGTTTTAGCAGCGGATAAGCAGTTTGGGTCTCCTTAAATTCCCGGAGCAGCATGTAATCTAGGTAAGCCCGCTCCGATGCCACCCGTGGCCGGTTGGTAATACTCAGGTAAGTGGCTTTGTGGTGGGCATAGGCGGCATCGAATTGTTCGCAAAACTCGGTTTCGGTGGTCATCGCCAGCCAAGTCTCTAGACTCTCGATGCTTATGCCGTAACATTCCTTGATGGAATTTGCCATTTTGTCGAATTGCTCGATGAATGCCGGCTTGGTCAGTTCGCCTTTAAGCAGATTTTCAATCGCCACCAGTTCGCTTGCAGTCACGCATACCGTGGCCAACTCTCGAACAATTTTTAGCTCGACACCCATATTGTCTTTACCTATTTTCGCTATGTAAAAATTAAAGCAGCGCTTTCAGCCCAAGTTTACAGTGTCAGATCGACGATTTCGGCAACGCAGGCATTGTCTTTAACCGTGTGTAGCGCATTGTCGAATACCATGTTCGAGTTGAATAAAACGCTTTTTACAATGATGGCGCCGGCCGCATCTTTAATCACAAAAAAAGTATCGCCTTCAGGAACCTTGCTGGCGGCAATCTGGTTGCTCATTAAGGAGCCGGTTCGCACTTCTTTAATGCCCTGCAGAGCTTCTTCTTTGTTGTCGTAATCGCCGCTGATCAGAATCAGCTCGCCCTTACTGTTCACAAACGAAAAGGAATATTGATTGTCGTCATTGGTTTTAAGTTGAAAAGTGGCTGGCATATTCTGTCCCGGAAGTTAACAGTTGAATGGAAGTTCATCGCCGATCAAATTTCAATCTCCCGACTACAGAAGAGCCAAAACGTGACCGGCAGAGGCTATAAATCCAAAAGCAAGCGTTATGCCAATAAAAAATCCTTAAGAATCAGCCAGAAACAGCTCGACAGCTATTCAATTGTCGGGTTTGCTACACAACATTGACGACGAGCCGATCGCCAGTGAACTGTTCTCTTCAATCATGGGCTCTCGCTTTCCAGCCTATGCCTGCCCCCCCTCCCGGCAATAACGCGAATCAAGCTAGGTTCTGCCCATAATGTTTACATAGCCGAATAACGCAGCCAGTCGGAGTAAGTGTCCACATCCCATTGGCTGTCCAGTTCGTAAAGGTTCAAACCCATTTCATTTGCCCGACTGCGCGTGGTGGCCATGACCTGATCATGGCCCCAACTCATGTCGCTGAACAGTCCGGATTGCGTTTTGTTTAAGCCGATCAGCACATACCCGCCATCGTCGGCTGGTGCGATAACCGCATCGTGGCCTTCGCGTAACACCGCTAATGCGCGAAGCAGATCGTCACTCGACAGACTGGGGCAATCGCACCCCATCAGCAAGGCATGGCGGTAACGGCCTAAGGCATCAGTCAAGGCGTGGTGCATGCGTTCACCCAAGTCGGCGCCGTATTGCCCTTTAAGCGTCAACGGATAACGCCGCGCACAATCCTGAAAAAAGCTATGGCCGGCGTCTGGCGCGCAATGCAATTCAACCGCACACAAGGGCTGCTGGAAGGCGCGTTCCAGGGTCATGTAAGTTAATTGCCGGTGCGCTGCGGCCGCCTGTTCCGCGCTTAAGGCCGGTTGCAGCCGGGTTTTGACTTGGCCGGGAATCGGCGCTTTGCAAAAAATCATAAGCACACTGTCGGGATAGATCGCTGGCATGGCTTAAACCTTGCGCCGCCAAGCGTGATAACGGCCCAGCCATTTCAGCAGACCTTGCGGGGCATGATTGCGCTTCCAGACGCCCGCCACATGCTTATTGGCTTCCGCCAGGGTGGGATAGATATGAATAGTGCCCAGAATTTTATTCAAGCCGATACCGTATTTCATCGCCAACACAAATTCAGCCAGTAAGTCGCCGGCATGTTCGCCAACGAGGGTGACGCCGAGGATTTTGTCCTTACCGGGCACGGTCAGTACTTTGACGAAGCCGTGTGCCTCGCCGTCGGCTATTGCTCTATCCAGGTCATCAATGCCATAGGTAGAGACTTCATACGCGATGTTCTGTGCTTGCGACTCCTGCTCGTTCAAACCCACGCGGGCCACTTCCGGATCGGTAAAGGTCGACCAAGGGATGACGGCGTAATCGGTGCGAAACTTTTTGAAGGGGCCAAACAGCGCATTCACCGTCGCATACCAGGCTTGATGCGCCGCGGTGTGGGTAAACTGATACGGTCCGGCCACGTCGCCGACCGCATAGATGTTGGGATAATTGGTTTGCTGAAATGGATTGGCGTCCAAGGTACGGCGCGGCGACAGGGCGATGCCCATTTCTTCCACGCCGTAACCCTGCACATTGGCCGAGCGGCCAAGCGCCACCAGCACCTTATCAAAGGCAATCCTGACCATCTGGCCGACATGTTCGGCCAGCAGAATGTGTTCGCCGTTTTCGACGATAAATTCCTTGGCTGTATGCTGAACTTTGACCTCCACGCCCTCCGCCTGGAAACGAGCCTGGACTATGTCCGATACCACTGGATCTTCCCGTACCATGATGCGCGGGGCCATTTCCACCTGCGTAACCTGACTACCCAAGCGAGCGAAGGTTTGCGTCAGTTCGCAGCCTATTGGACCGCCGCCCAACACCAACAGGCGTTTGGGTAATTCACGCAAGTCCCAGACGTTATCCGAGGTCAGATAATCGATGTTTTCCAGTCCTGGTATCGGCGGCACTAGGGGGCTAGCACCGGCGGCGATAACAATGGCGCGGCTGGTGAGGGTTTTAACGCCGTCGGCTGTGGTGACTTCCACCGCCCAGGGCGAAACGATTTTGGCGCTACCTTGCATCACATCCACGCCCAACTCGCCATAACGCGCTATGGAATCGTGCGGCGCTACGGTTTTGATCACCTGTTGTACTCGCTGCATCACCTCCGCAAAATCAAACTCGGCTTCGGCTTTGGCAATGCCGAACTCGGGCGCGCGTTTGATGTGCGACAACAGCTTGGCCGAACGGATCAACGCCTTCGACGGCACGCAACCGGTGTTCAGGCAGTCGCCGCCCATTTTATGCTTTTCGATCAGCGTGACTTTAGCTTTGACGGCTGCGGCGATATAAGCCGACACCAAGCCGCCGGCACCCGCGCCGATGACGATCAGGTTGTTGTCGAAACGGGCTGGTTTGGTCCAGCGCGCGTAGACTTTATGCTGTTGAATGACTTCGAGCATTTTCTTCGCCGCTAGTGGAAATACACCGAGCAAGGCAAACGAAACCAACAAAGCAGGTGAGAGAATAGCGGATAGGGAGTCGATTTTCGCCAACTGGGTGCCGGCATTAACATAAACCAGTGTGCCGGCCAGCATGCCTAACTGGCTAACCCAGTAAAAAGTCCTGGTCTTGATGGGCGTCAAACCCATCGCCAGATTGATCATGAAGAACGGGAACAACGGCACCAGGCGCAAGGTAAACAAATAAACAGCACCGTCGCGTCTCACGCCGTCGTCGATGGTTTGCAAACGACTGCCGAGGCGGGATTTGACCCAGTCTCGGAACAAAAACCGTGCAGCCAAAAACGCCAGCGTTGCACCAATGCTGGAAGCAAACGAGACGATCAGCGTCCCCCAGAGCAAACCGAACACCGCACCGCCGGCCAGCGTCAATATCATCGCCCCTGGCAGCGACAATGCAGTGACCGCGATATACAACGCGGCATACAGAGCAAGCGCCATTAGCGGATTGCTTTGGCGATAGTCAGCTATCTCTGCTTGCTGTAATTTTAGGTTTTCCAGACTCAGGTACTGCTCGAGATCAAAGCTGAAAAACAGCCCGATCAATCCCGCCATTATCAGTAGTAAGATGATTCTTGACGGTTTCATGCGAGGGGGCATGCCCTTTGATTTACCCTAAAGCCCCGCCGCAACTGCTGCCTTGGCCGGCTGTGCAACCGTAACAATGGGCGGCGGTGGCGATGGGGGCGCCTTGCAGTTGGTCCAGTCGCAACTCGCTGATATGGGTTTGGGGGTTGGCTGCAGCGCCCAAGGGCAAATTAAGCATCTGATTGAAATCGCAATCGTAGACATAGCCTTGCCAGTCGATACTGAGGGTATTCAGGCACATCAGGTTTTCAAGGTTGTCGGCGCGAAAACTGTCTTTCAGTAATGCCAGATAGGATTCGAAACAGCCGTGACTGACCAAGGTGCTGCCGAAACGCTGAATCGGCATATTGGCGATAGCAAACAGGCGGTTGAAGACGATGCCGTAATGTTGCTGCAAGTGCTGCTTATAAGCCCGTTCCAGATTATGTTGATCGGGCGGCAACACCGCGTCTTGCGGGTTGAACACCAGATTCAATTCCAGTCCGCTGTCCGGCCGGCCATAACCCAACCGATTCAAACGCTGCAAGGCCGCCAGGCTATCCTTGAACACGCCCTTGCCGCGTTGTTTGTCGACATTTTCTTCCAGATAACACGGCAGGGAAGCGACGATGTTCACCTGCTGCGCGGCCAGAAATTCCGCGAGATCGGCGTATTCAGGTTCTTCCAAAATGGTCAGATTGCAACGGTCGATCACCTCGATGCCACGATTCCGCGCGGCTCGCACCAAATAGCGAAAATCCGGATGCATTTCCGGCGCGCCCCCGGTCAGATCCAGCGTGTGAATGTTGGCGGTGTCGGCCAGCGCCAATATTTCATCGATAGTCTCCCGACTCATCATTTCAGTGCGTTTGGGGCCGGCGTTGACATGGCAATGCACACAACTCAAGTTGCACCGATAGCCCAGATTGATTTGCAAAATCTCCAACGGCTTGCGAAAAATGGCCGGAAAGTCGCTGTTGGCCAGCAGAGGTTTGGTGTCGTGCATGCTTAATCCTTGGAAAACCAGATATCGCCATACACAGCAAAAACTTGGCCGCCGCTGTTGTCGGTATCGGTCATGATGGCGACGGCATCGATAGCGATGATGTCTTCACCGAATAGTTGCTTGAAGTCGGCCCTAATATTGCGTTTTTCGTGTTCCCAGACATTCAACGGTGCTTCCTGATCGCGTAAAGCCATCATCATCGCATGATCGCCGGCAAAAGCATTCGGCCAGACGCTATCCCGTTTGCTGTTCCCGGCCCAGACATAATTAACAGCCTTGGTTTGCCAAAACGCCAGCCCGCCTTTGACCACCACATAAACCCTCGCCGCGTAATCATCGCCAGCCTTGCTTTGTTCGTTCAAGCCGGATAAACGATTGCCGATGCGCCACGACCAGTTCAGGAATGGCGTTTGGGTTAGATCGATGCGTTGTTCCTTAAACAGACCGGAACCGGTTGCTCGGCTATCGGCTACCAGTGCTGTCACGCCGTCGATTGCTTGCAATCGGTATTGGGTTTCGCCTTTGAAGCTTTTATGTTCCCAACCGTCTAGACGATTCTGCCTAAACTCGCCGATAGGCAGTTTGTTATCAGCAAGCACTGGGTGATGCGGCAACCACATAGCCAGGCACAGCAATAGTTTATGCTTCACTATTGTCCATGTGGCACTGGTATGCGCCGGATACAGCGGAATTGTCATAATCGGTCGTCCAAGTTTTGCTTGATAAGGATGTCGCGCTTTTTTGCCGTCGATCATAAAACGCCCCGCTTAGCTTTTCTACGTAATCCTTCGTGACTGGCAGGGATTTCTTACCAGTGACTTGAACAGCTTAACGGTTGATCTTCATGTTTGATACGGTTAGCTTATCCAGCTATTCGCGAGCCATTCCTTACTAGGCCACGACGATCTCCCCTACTATTTCCCAAGGTTCCGTAAATTGCACACGCCTTTAACCCAAGCCGAAGATCTTAACGCACTTGTCCAACGCATCAAGCATTGGGGCGAAGAATTGGGCTTTCAGCAGATAGGTATCAGCGACACGGATTTAACTGCCGCCGAACGGCATCTGCACGACTGGTTGGACAAGGGCTTTAACGGCGAGATGCAATACATGGCCGCACACGGTTTAAAACGCAGCCGACCGGCGTTATTGCAGGAGGGCACACGCAGCATTATCTCGGCACGGATGGATTATTTGCCGGAACCATCGGCAATCAGCAAGCAATTATTAGACGACCCGGCCGCCGCCTTCGTATCGCGGTATGCCTTAGGACGTGATTACCACAAACTGTTACGCAATCGTTTGCAAAAGCTCGCGGACAAAATCGCCGAGGAGATTGGCCCGTTCGGTTATCGGGCGTTTGTCGACAGCGCGCCGGTTTTGGAAAAAGCCATCGCCGAGAAAGCCGGCTTGGGCTGGATAGGCAAGCACAGCAACCTGATCAATCGCCGGTCCGGTTCCTGGTTTTTTCTCGGGGAAATTTATACCGACTTGGCCTTACCCAGCGATCAGCCCGTCAGCAACCACTGCGGACAATGCCGGGCTTGTTTGGATATTTGCCCGACCCAAGCCATCGTCGGCCCCTATCAGGTTGATGCCCGCCGTTGCGTCTCGTATTTAACTATCGAATTGCACGGCAGCATTCCAGTGGCATTGCGCCCCTTGCTGGGCAATCGGATTTACGGTTGCGATGATTGCCAATTGGTGTGCCCGTGGAACCGTTTCGCCAAACTTAGCGCGGAAAGCGATTTTAAACCCCGCCATCGCTTGGACCAGGCGACTTTGCTTGAATTGTTCAATTGGACCGAAACGGAGTTTCTGCAAAAAACCGAAGGCTCGGCGATTCGCCGCATCGGTCATCAGCGTTGGCTGCGCAATATCGCTGTGGCGCTGGGTAATGGCAAAGCCACTGATGCGGCTAAGACGGCATTGGCCGGCAGATTGAGTGATGAATCGGAGATGGTGCGCGAGCATGCACAATGGGCTTTGCAGAAATTGGACAGTTTGCACATTGAACCGGAACTTCCGACAATTTAGAAGCGTCTTTCCCAGCGCAAGCCGGAGCCGAGTGCGATTAACAAACGGGATTGGTAGTTGCTGGAATCGCGAGTAAAAGGGATTTAATCAGCCAGACTGCGATAATCGCCCCTACCGTGAAAACTCAGGCTAAATATGCTTTGATGACTTGAACCAGCATGAAGTCAAGGTGTATTCTTAGAGCCAGTTAACACAATCCGTTCGAGGCCCAACATGCTGGTCACCGCCTCTTCCCATCAAACTTCGCTATATCGGCTGACCGGTCGCAATCTAGCCGCGAGCGGCGAACAGGCGCCTGTCGAACCTATCGCCCAAACTGCGAAAAGCGCAAACGCCCAATCCGGCCAATACAGTCCGGAACAGCTAAGCCAAATTGCCGAGCTTAAAGCCCGCGACCAGGAAGTTCGGGCGCACGAGCAAGCTCATTTAAGTGCCGCCGGCGGTATCGCTGTCAGTGGTGCGCGTTTTACTTTTGTGACGGGGCCGGATGGCCAACGTTACGCCACCGGCGGTGAAGTGAATATTGATGTCTCAGAGGTTGCCGGCGACCCGGAAGCGACTCTGCGCAAAGCCGAGACTATCCGCCGCGCGGCATTAGCGCCGGCCAGTCCCTCAGGCCCGGATCAAAGCATCGCCGCCAAGGCAGCGGCGATGGCTAATAAAGCTCGCGGAGAATTGTTGAATTCGCAAAAGCAACCCAGCCGTAACGGCGAGCTCCTCGACCTGACCGCCTGATCAACGCGGCGCAAACTCCAGACCAAACCCCACGTCCGGCTCTACCCGCACCACAATCGCAGTTTGTATCGGCGCATCGTCGAATTCGGTGGTTTGCACTTCCACTAGCGCGCCAATCGGCGGGATTAATTCGTTGGCACACAGTAAAAACAATCCAGTCTCGGAAAAGTCCCGCATATCCACCACGACCGCTTCAGCCGATGCCGGCACCGTCATCCTGATTTTGGCACGGTGCTTTAGGCGCGGGTGCCTGCGCTTGTTATCAATCACGAATTCTCCTATCTCGTTTCGGTTCTATCGCACGTGTAGTGATAAAGAAAAGTGCTGTTAATCAGCGCCCCACGCCAACCGGCCATCTACTCGCCTAAACCGCGCAATATTAAATACAACCCTAAACTTACCATCGCCAAGCCGCTAAGCAATTTCAGCCAACGACCTTCTTTTTCCTGCAAACGATGCTGACTCAGGGTCACGACTCCCACACCCAGCACAACGACGTCATCCAGCATATAGGCCAGATTGTACAACATTAAATAACCGTAATAGTCCCAGCCGCTTAATTCCCGCAAGGTGAGTATGCGTGTGTAAAGGGCCGGGAATCCGGAGGTACACAACAATTCGACGATCTGGACCAGCAAAGCCAGTACCACGGCCCCCAACATGGCGCCCGCCAAATTCTCGGCTTGCAGGATGCGCCGAATCCGGTTGTAGATACCGGGTTTGGCGGCAACCGGAATCGACAGCGAGATACCCCTGCCAAACGCCCAAAAATCTTTCAGGTTGATCGCGCCGGCCAACACGGCAATGCCGGCGATAGCCAATTCCGAAGCTCGCGATAAGCCTATCAGTAAAAACAGATTCAACCAGGCGGCCATAAACACGAAGTAAGCCATCCCTTCGACGACAACAAACGTGCCGGCCACCGCCAACATCCGGGGCCGATTATTCATAGGTGCCAGCATCGAAATCATCAAAATCAACACCCACATCGAACAGGGATTGAAGCCATCCAGCAAGCCCATGGCTAGTGTAAAAGCCGGCAAACCAACCTCATCAAGACCGATGCGCCTGCCAAACCAATTCACGGCAAACACCTCCGTTGCGGGTGCGGGTGGCTGGCTAACCGGCACATCGCAGGACTCGCTGACTTGCACTTCACAGCTACCGGCTTCTGCGCCGGACACTTCACTCGGCAGCGCACCGGCACGCAAGGCATTCCTAATCAAACCGCTACTACCGGCTTCTTCGGAATAACCGACGATGTATTCGCCATGCACCAGAAATGTCGGCAACCTGATTGGCCCGGCTTGCCGGGATTCGGTAATCTGCTGCAATCGCTCCAAGGCGGTTGGCTCAGCAGAGATATTGCGAATAACTATCCGTAAACCGGGTTGCTCGCCTTGCAGCACCGCCAAAAATTGTTCGGCTTGTTGGCAATGCGGACAACCGTTACGTACAAAAGCTTCGATATCGATCCGGTTTTCAACCGCTCCGACACTCGGCATGATTGCCAGCGCAAGCACCAGCACCAAACCAAAACGCATCAGTGTCGACGGTAGCTGGGCCAAGCATTTTGGAAACAGTTTCAGTATCAACACTCGCCTATTCTCCTCAATAACGCCAGCAATCTGTGCGGAAGTGGGCATTTTATTAGATAATAGTAAGCTAAATGAACTGCGCCGAACCAGCAGGTGCCATCTTCGCCCCATTCACACAGCCGCCGCTAACTGCCGTCGGCGAGATCAGATACCGACTTAATGCCTAGACGACCCAGAAGCAGCAAATCGACCGTTAGACGCAGAAAATCGCAACCCCAAGCATCGTGGCTGAAACGCGCGCTGGTTTCGCTAGTGCTGATCGGGGCTTTCGTATTGGCGGTGTATGTTAGCTACCTAGATTACACGGTACGCCAGCAATTCGAGGGCAAGCGCTGGTCGATTCCGGCCCGCGTCTATGCCAGCCCCGTCGAGCTTTACGCCGGTTACGAAATTTCCAGCAAAAATCTGGAAGACTTATTGCTGGAATTGCATTACCGCCAGGACAACCAACTGGCCGGCGAAGGCTCCTATTCCATTAAGGGTGGCCAGATCAACATCCGCACCCGCGCCTTTAATTTCGGCAATACGCCTCAGGAAAGCCGCAATATCAGCGTGAGTTTCACGAGCGGCGGCATCGCCGGTATTACCGACGCCGCCACCGGCGAGAGTTTGGCCATCGTCCGCATGGACCCGGTGCAAATCGGCAGCTTTTATCCCACCCGCAAGGAAGACCGAATTCTGATCAAACTGGACGAAGCGCCGCCAACCCTGGTGCAAGGCCTGCTGTCCACCGAAGACAAGGACTTTTACAACCATTTCGGCATCTCGCCCAAAGGCATCGTCCGCGCCATGTGGTCCAACGTGAAAGCCGGCGGCATGGTGCAAGGCGGCAGCACCATCACCCAGCAGTTGGTGAAAAACTTTTTCCTGAATCCCAAACGCACGCTACGCCGCAAGCTGAAAGAAGCCTTGATGTCGTTTATTCTGGAATATCGCTACAGCAAGGACGAAATTCTGGAAGCTTATTTGAACGAAATATTCCTGGGCCAAGACGGCGCCAGCGCTGTGCATGGCTTTGGTTTGGCCAGCGAATTTTATTTTGGGCAATCGTTAAAAACCCTGAATTTGCATCAAGTTGCTACCTTAGTCGCCCTGGTGCGCGGACCGTCGGAATATGATCCGCGCCGCAATCCGGAACACACTTTAGAGCGCCGTAACATCGTCCTGGATGCGATGCATACGGAAGGTTTTATCGACGCACAGCAACTGAACGAAGCCAAAAAACAACCAATAGGCGTGGCGACAGTGATTCATCGCTCCGCCAACCGCTATCCGGGTTTTATCGATCTGGTCAAACGCCAACTGAAACAGGAATATAAAGAAGACGATCTGACCTCCGAAGGCTTGCGCATCGTCACGACGTTGGACACCCGTATCCAGGACACGCTGGAAAAGTCCATCGCCAGCAAGCTGAAAAATCTGGAGAAAAGTCCGAAAAGTAACGATTTGGAAACCGCCGCCATCGTTACCCGCCGCGACAGCGGCGAGATTGTCGCCCTCGCCGGCGGCCGCGACGCCGAAGACACCGGTTTCAATCGCGCTTTGGACGCGGTGCGGCCGATAGGTTCGCTGATTAAACCGGTAGTGTATTTGACCGCACTGGAATATCCGGACCGCTACACCATCGCCACGCCGATCAGCGATACCCGCCTGGAAATTCCCGCCGAAAGAGGTAAAACCTGGTCGCCGGACAACTACGACAATCAGGAACACGGCGTCGTGCCGCTGCATAGTGCCTTGGCGCATTCCTACAATATGGCGACAGTGCGGATTGGGATGGACATTGGCTTGGCCAAAGTCGCCAACACTTTAAAAAGCATGGGTGTCAGCCGGCCGGTGGATTTATTTCCGTCCTTCCTGCTGGGCGCGCAACCGCTGACGCCGCTGGAAGTCACTCAGCTTTACCAAACCTTGGCCGGCGACGGTTTTGCCACACCGCTGCGCTCGATCCGCGCGGTCAATGCCGCTGACGGCAAGGCCCTGCAAAGTTATCCGTTTACCGTGCGTCAAGCCGTTGATCCTGCCGCTACCTTTATCACCAACACCATTTTGCAGGAAGTGATGTATGCCGGCACCGGCCATTCTGCGTATAACTATCTGCCGCAGAACATGGCTTTAGTCGGCAAGACCGGTACCACCAACCAATTACGCGACAGCTGGTTTGCCGGTTTTAGCGGCGATTTTCTATCGGTGGTATGGGTTGGCCGCGACGACAACAAACCGACCGGCTTGACCGGCGGAACCGGCGCCTTGCAAATCTGGTCCGAGCTGATGCGGCAAGTGTCGAAGAAGCCGGTCAGCCTGGTACCGCCCGATAATGTACAGATGACCTGGATAGATACTGCCAGCGGCTTGCTCAGCAATGAAGGCTGCCCCGGCGCTAAATTGATGCCGTTCGTGGATGGCTCCGGACCCAGCCAATTTGCCGACTGCGGAGCAAACCCGGAATCCGGCGAAAGCTGGCTTAATAACCTGAATCCTTTTTAACTATGTTGCTTAAACACATTTTTGCCCTGATTTTCCTGATCGCCACCACCTCGTCAGCCTGGGCAGACGAAACACCGATTGCCCGATTGAAAAGCTTTTTAGCCAGCAGCAGTTCCTTGACGGCGGATTTCAAGCAAACCAGTTTCGATAAAAGCGGCCGCCCCGCGCAAAACAGCACCGGTAAATTTTATCTGAGCCGACCCGGCAAATTTCGTTGGAACTACCAAAAACCCTTTGTGCAAGAGATTGTGTCCAATACCGGCAAAGTCTGGTTTTACGATGCCGACCTGGAACAGGTGACGGTCAAACAGTTGGACGATTCGCTGGGTTCCACACCGGCATTGTTATTGACCGGCGAAGTGGATATAGAGGAAAAATTCATCCTGCAGGAACAAGGCAAGGAAGACGACGGCATGAACTGGGTGAAACTATCACCCAAGAATGAAGAAAGCGGGTTCAAGTATATTTTGATCGGCCTGAACGGCAACCAATTGGGCGGTATGGAACTGAGCGACAATTTCGGCCAATTAACCCGTATTTATTTTTCCAACATCCAGCTCAATCCCAAGCTGGACGACGCCTTGTTTAATTTCAAAGCGCCGAAAGGCGTAGATGTGTTTGAAAACTAGCCCCCGTCAGGCCGGTTTACTAATCCCCAGCTTTTCCATCCGCGACCGCAAAGTCGTGGATGGCACCCCCAAAATCTTCGCCGCTCCCTGATTACCGGCGATTCGCCAGGACGTGGCTTCCAGCGCTTTCAAAATATGCGCGCGCTCGGCTTCGTCCAGCGTGACAATCGGTGCCGCGTTGGGCGCGCCGCCGGCCCCCATCACATTCACGCAATCCACGGCGGCCAGTTGACTGCCCTTGGTTAAAATCACCGCACGTTCGATGATATGTTGCAGCTCGCGAATATTGCCGGGCCAGAAATAACTTTGCAGATCAGCCATCATCCGTTCCGGAATAGACTGAATTTTCTTGCCGAATTTTGCCGCGTACTTATCGATGAAATGCTTCACCAAAAACGGCACGTCTTCCTTACGCTCGCGTAGCGGCGGCAAATTAATGGGAAACACATTTAAACGGTAATACAAGTCGGCCCGGAATTTACCTTGTTGCGAAAACTGCGCCAAATCCCGATGGGTGGCGGCGATGACCCGCACATCGCAGGTCAGGGTTTGCGTGCCGCCCACCCGTTCGAATTCGCCTTCCTGTAGCACCCGCAATAATTTGGCCTGCATCTCCAACGGCAATTCGCCGATTTCATCCAGAAACAAGGTACCGCCGTTAGCCAGTTCAAAACGTCCCAATTTGCGAGCAATCGCCCCGGTAAACGAGCCCTTTTCGTGACCGAACAGCTCGCTTTCGGCGAGATTTTCCGGGATCGTCGCGCAATTCAATTTCACCAAGGTTTTGTCTTTGCGAGCGCTGAGATTGTGAATCGCCCGAGCAATCAATTCCTTGCCGGTACCGGTTTCACCGGTGATTAACACCGTTGCGTCGGTGTTGGCTACCTGCCTGACCAGATCCATCGCTTGATGCAATGCCGGAGAATTGCCGATCAATTCCTCGCCATCGCGGCTGGCCAAGACTTCTTCTTGTAGATATAGATTGATGCCGCGCAAGGTATTGCATTCCGCTTCGGCCTGTTGCCGGGCTTTACGTTCGTTGATGTCACGCAAAATCAGGATATACAGTTTCTGCCCAATGGCTTCCACGCGGGAAATGGTGGCTTCGATGGGGAAAGTGCTCTCATCCGCGCGTACCGCACTCATGCCTTCCGACACCCAAATGGCCTGCTCGGCCGGCACGCCGTTGCGAAAATTGGTTAGCGTTTTGTAAAGCTCGGGCGACAAAAATCTATCCACCGCCCGGCCAATGCTGTCGGCGGCTTTGCAGCGAAACATCTGTTCGGCCGCCGCGTTGAATAAGGTAATCCGCCCGATGTCATCCAGCGTCAGAATCGCATCCATCGCGTTCTCGAAAATCCGCGACAGGCGCTGCTCTTTTTCTTGCAACTCCAGCTTCAACTTTTGCAGCGTCAGATGGGTTTGCACGCGGGCAAGTACTTCTTCGTATTGAAACGGCTTGGTGATGTAATCCACCGCCCCGACTTGAAAACCTTTTAATTTATCGGCGGTATCCGCCAAGGCCGTCATGAATAACACCGGAATATCGCGCGTCGTCGGAATGGTTTTCAAGGTCTGGCAGACGGTAAAACCGTCCATGCCCGGCATCAGCACGTCCAACAGAATCAGGTCTGGCAATTGGGCCACGGCTTGGACCAAGGCAATTTCGCCCGTTTCCGCACGCAATACGTCAAAGCCGGCTTCATCGACCAAGCCTGCCAACTCTTCCAAGTTAACCGGATTGTCGTCCAGCATCAAGATTAACGGTTTATCGCGCTGGCGCTTATGAGTCATGCCTATCTCCTTCTTAACCTATCCCAACCACCGGCGGCAGCATCATTCCTGAAACTCGTGCAAATATTCCTGAATAGCCGGCTCCAGCCGAATGCTGGCTTGTTGCAGTAACTCGTAACTGGCGGCCGCATCAGTAAAGGCAGCCTCGTGGCCCATCGTCTCCAGCTGCTGGGCTATCTTGCCGAACGGGAAGGCGCCGATGCTGTTGGCCGAGCTTTTCAGGGTATGTGCGGATAGCCGTAACAATTCGGCATCCTGACGCTGTATCGCATCGGCCATGTCATTCAGCAGCGGCGCTGACTGTTCCTGAAATAAAGTCATCATTTTGCACAACATCTGCTGTCTACCGCGCACCCGGCTTAAGGCTTGTTGCCAATCCAGCGCCGGCTCAGCCAACAGCGCCGACGCCATGCTGTGCTTATCCGCTTGCTCTGTTCCCGCCATATTCCAACACTCCACCATTGCCAACAAATCCTGCTCCTGCACGGGTTTGGCGATGTAATCGTCCATACCAACGGCTAAACAGCGTTCCCTATCACCTTTCAGGGCGTGCGCGGTCATCGCGATAATCCGCATATGTTTACCGGTCTCGCGCTCGCTGGCCCGAATCGCTTCGGTAGCCTGAAAACCGTCCATTACCGGCATCTGCACGTCCATTAAGATCAGATCGAACAAAATATCGGTAGCCAATATATCCAGTACCTCCTGGCCGTTGTTGGCCACCTTCACGGTATGGCCGCGCTCTTCCAGCAACACCACCGCCATGTATTGGTTAACCGGATTATCTTCCGCCAACAAAATTCTTAACTTACGCGGCGGCTCGGCCAATACTGTCAGCGCGGCTTCTGCGGCTTTGGCGGATTTACCCAACGCCGATTGAATGGCATTCCACAATTCCGAATGTTTGACCGGTTTACGCACATACAAATTGATGCCCAAATCGTGACAGCGTTCGCAATCGTCCGGCCGGTCGGCAGACGACAACATCATGATGGTTACCGGCTCGAAGCGTTGATCCTCTCTGATGGCTTGCGCCACCATAAAGCCGTCCATGATCGGCATCATCGCATCGAGTAAAATCAAAGCGTAGGCTTCGCCGGTTTCCGCCATACTCTTCAATGCGGTGATGGCCGCCTCGCCGCTATCCACCGTGGTGGGCCGCATGCCCCAATGGTTCAAGATTTCCGAGAACACCCGTAAATTGATGGCATTGTCGTCCACGATCAACACCGGTAGATTTTTCACGTCTATCAGTGGCTGAAATGGCGCGTCGGCCTCGCTTTTAGTGTGCCGGTCAAACACGGCGGTAAAGAAAAAAGTGCTGCCTTTATGTTCTTCGCTTTCCAATGACAAATGCCCGCCCATCAACTCGACCAAGCGCGAAGAAATCGACAAACCCAGGCCGGTGCCGCCGAATTTTCGGGTGGACGAAGCGTCTATCTGCGCGAAGGCTTCGAAAATAAGCTGTTGTTTATCGGGGGAAATACCGATACCGGTGTCGCTGACCGCAATCTGCAAACAAACCTTGTTTTCATCGACCGATTCCGGTTTGACTTGCACCACGATTTCGCCATGCTGGGTAAATTTGATGGCATTGCCGACCAGATTAATGATGACTTGATTCAAACGGCCGACGTCGCCCAGCAAATCGTCCGGGGTTTCCGGGTCGATGCGCAACATCAACTCCAGATCTTTTTCATGGGCATGGCCGGCCAGCAGCTTTAAGGTGTCGCCGAGGCTTTCGCGGACTTTGAACGGTGCATGATCGAGTTCGAGCTTACGCGCCTCAATCTTGGAGAAATCCAGAATGTCATTGACGATGCGCAGCAAAGCATCCGCCGAGCTGTTCGCCATCCCCAGAAATTCGCGTTGCTGCGGCGTAAGATCTGTACGCAGGGCCAAACCTATCATGCCGATGATGCCATTCATCGGCGTGCGGATTTCATGGCTCATATTAGCCAGAAACTCGCTCTTCGCCCCGGCGGCCTGCAACGCCGCGTCGCGGGCGGACAGCAAGGCTTGGCGCATTTTTTCCAGATGCTCGGCCAACGCCGCTACTTCGGTAATTTTGGTGCCGGAATTAAATTGCCCGGTGTGATTGCCGGCGGCGATTTGTTCGGCTTCGTCGCGTAAACGTTCCAGCGGCATAACCAGTTTGCGCCCGAACAATCCCACCACCAGCAGCGTCAAGCCCATGTAAACCGCGACAAAATAGGCGCTACGCTGATAGATCGTGGCAATGTCGCGTTGAATCTGCCGCTCGTCGTAACCCAGCCTTAGCATCGCCAACGAGCCGTCTTCAGGATTCAAAATTGGCACCGCTAGAAAATAAATATCGTCGTCGTGCTCGCCGAAGAAAAAATCTTCCTGAAATTGCTGCTGCGCATTCAGTTCGATGTCGGCGCGAATATTGCCGCGCTCGGTGGCGATTTCCGCAAACGCCAAACGGCCATTCAACAGAAACTCCCCTAACAAGCCTTGCAATTCGCCGGCCTTACTGTGCTGCAGGCGCGGTGTCACCAGATTACTGAACAGCAAGGCATCGGAGCGGACGTAATTGACAAACTGCGCTTCCAAACTGGGTTTGATTACCCGATAAATGCCGAACAACAACACCGGCACCAGCAGTAAATGAATGCCGACAACCGCCAGAATCATTCGGCCGTTAAAACTATGAAAAAACCGACTCATTCCAGGGCTCCCTGCCATAACACGTTAACCGCTTTAAGGCCTTGATTGGCCCGGACTTGATCTTCCCACAAATAGGTCACCGTACCCGGATTTTGTTGCAGCGTATCGACCAAGCTCTTCAGATCGTTAAAACTCTCCGGACGCTTACCGCCGAGGCGGAAAACCACCGATATGGTTTGACTTTCATAGGCATTAGCCGACATGAAGGCCACTTTTTGCAGAAATACTTCGAAAATTAACGGATCGCTGATATTTAATAAGGGCACGGGGTGTTCGCCGCCCTTCTCCAAAGGTACGCCCAAGAACAATTTTCTGGCTTCTTGCACGGTTAGAGCCGGCATCGACGAGTTGGCGCTGGTGGCCAATACCAGAGAATGGCGAGTGATAGCCCATAGGCTCTGCGCTCCAAGCAGCAACAGCAAAACAATGATGCAAAGACCGCGCAGCAGTTTCATGGGAACACCGCGCTCCATTGAAACATCACTTGCCCGAAATGATCGTCGCGCAAATGATCGCGGGAGGCTTCTAGCTTTAGGGCATTCGTGTGGTTGAGCTTATAGCGTATGCCGCCGAGAAACCTGTCCTCGACATATTTAGGAAACATCGCCAGGTAGGGATCGTCCCTGCCGCCAAAAGTGCCTTCTACGCGCCCGACCACAGTCCAGGCCGGATTGAGGTCCCATTCCACTTGCCCGTAAGCGCTGAGAAAATCGTCGTAAGTTTTGCCGCCCAACGGACTTTCCAAGGTATTGTTCACATAGACAATTTCGCTTAATAATCTTAGCGATTGGATTTGCTTAGCGGCATAGGCACTGGCGACGAACTGATTAACGTTTTTAACGGCCAGTTCGTCGGAATGAATTTGATTGTAGGCCCCGGAAATGCCGAATTCGTCGACCCCATAGCTGATAGGTTGGTAGCCCAACCGAAACGACACACCAGGCCGGCGGGAACCTCCCGGCTCCACCAGATTGAACGCTTCCAAACCTTTATTAATTTGCGGGCCCGCACCAGCGCCAACCGTGTAATACAAGCCGCCCTCACCCAGATCGTGGACACCTTCCCATAAAAACCCGGTCAAATGATTGGGAATCACGCCTCCCGCCGTTTCGAAAGCCATAATACCGGGCCTGCTGATCGTGGTTTGCAGAAACGCGCCGTGGTGGAACTGCATGTTCCAATAGCCGATCGGGTTATGAAAGCGCCCCAACCACAGCGTGGCTTCGTCGCCAACATGCATGCCTAATTGAAAGCGTTCCAGATTATGGGTTTTGGTGCTGACCAGCCATTCGCCGAGAAAGCGGAAGCGCTGATAGTCGGTGGTGTAAAACACGTTAATCTCGGGGATAACGTCACCTGTACTGAGTTTTTTCTGCGGTTCTTGATCGAAACGTTCGATGCCGGTCACAGCCGGAAACAATAACAAATCACCCGGCAGCCCGGTGGTGCCATGGCTGGGCATATGTCCCATATGGCCCCCGGCAACTACAGAGGCAGGCACTAGGGCTGCGAGTGCGCAGACATAGGAAACGATAGCAGCGTTTAGCGTTTTAAATATGGCCGGATAGTATCGTTGCCGCATGCGGACTCTCAAGCATTTCATCGGTAGCACACTCATACTACCTAGTTAATTGGGAATATTCTCCCGATACGTTTGAAGCGAAATGTATCACATATTTTTGAATGGTTGACGATATTTCGTCAAAACTTAAGTGCAGATCAAGCACCTGAGCAGCATCATTCAAGACAGAGGTAGATTTGATTAAACCCGCTTATTAGCCCGCCGATTACAAATCTTCGAGCCAGCGCTGGAGATACCCCTGTAGCGACAGCCATTAACCTAAAAATTCATACCAACTTTAAACCTGCAAAAGCGTCTAACGCCCCTGCATCATCGACTGGCGCTGACACCTTGTACGACATTTCGTAAGCGATACGATATTTAGTGCTGAAATCAACAATTTCTTGTGCATTTTTTCACTGTTTTCCAACATTGCCAGCTCATAAAATAATGCATAAACAATTACTTAGAATAATTAAGGTGCACACGGTTTTGTAGTGGCATTGGTTTTGCCCTGTATAGCGTAGCTCTGCGATGACGAAGAGCGGGATAACCAACAAACCCATAGCGCATTATTTTCAGACATTCGGATTACGAGGTGATCACCATGAAAACACTCCAGCGGATTACTCGTTGCAAAAGGTGCGGCGACTTATTGTCAGCCCATGAAAAGTCACATACCGCCCACGAAGGCCTCTGTGCATTTTGCGCCCAGATGCGTAGTGAAGCACTGGAAATTCACCAAGAAATACAGGCAAAAAACCGCGTGGCAAAAATTCACTTCAAATTGGTTTAAGCATGGCCTTGTTATAAGGCTGGCCGCGCCACAATGAAAGTTTGCCGATAACCATCGTAGGCTTGAGGCCACGTTCAACCGGATCGCGAAATGGCGTCGTTATTCAGCGCCTCAGCTGCCCACAGCGAACCGATTGGCGCGAATACCTGAAACATGCGCATCAGCTCGCTAAGTTTTTATAACCCCAACATAAGGAGACAAACTATGAATTCCGAAGACATCCTGAAAACGTGTATACGCGAACTAAAGCGCTGCGGCATAAGCTTCGTACTGATCATAATCGGCGTATTTCTGGCCACCCAAAACGCCCCCGCCGCAACCATGCCAAAACCCAAGCAATGCATAGGCAGCATGGAAACGATTAACGCACTTGCCTCTCGCCCTCTAAAACCCGGCACTCGTGCTTTGGTCCAGCCGGTTAGCAATTCGCTCCATCAGTTTCATACCAAACAAACTTACAGTAAATGCGTTAGTAGCCTGACCGAAAACAAAGCTAGCAAACAATACAAATGAGTGTTTTTCGGCAATCCGTATAATTTTGAATCGTCCGCGCGGACAAGCCAGATAGCCATCCCGAATCCCAAATCACTCGTCAAGGCGGCGTCAACACGGCACCAAGGCTTTTTTTGATCTATCTGCAACATTTAGATGTAAGGTGTTAACTTTTAGCTTCATCTAATAGCAGCGGGCCAATACGCATCCGACAAGCCTGAGCAGAATCAACTGTGCGATTGTCTTTATCGTGTTCATGCTGTTTAGTGTCAGCCCCATTCCGATTACCAGCAGCATCGGTTTATACCTAGTGATTTTCAGGCCGCGTTGGTTTAAAGAACTGACCAACAAAGTCTACGCCGATAAAGCACACTGATATTCTCCTATCGCCTTCCTGCTTCAGCCTTCAGCACGGGCTGATTTCCTACTGCGGTTTTTATTCAGCCCGGCAAAGTATAATAAACTCACCAATTTGAATCCTGATTCCCAACCACCAGAACCACCCATGACCGCTGACCGCGACCATACCGCCCCCCAAGCTGACAAACACCTGGCCTACCGATTCTCAGTGGCCCCCATGCTGGATTGGACTGACCGACACTGTCGGTATTTCCACCGCACCTTATCCCGTCATGCCTTGCTATACACGGAAATGGTCACCACTGGCGCCATATTGCATGGCAACCGTGACCGGCATTTACAGTTCAGCCCAGAGGAACACCCACTGGCTTTACAGCTAGGCGGCAGCAATCCAGCGGATTTAGCGGAATGCGCCAAAATTGCCGCCGACTATGGTTACGACGAGATCAATTTAAACGTCGGCTGTCCCAGTGATCGCGTGCAAAATGGCCGCTTTGGCGCCTGCTTAATGGCAGAACCCGAACTGGTAGCCGAATGCGTGGCAGCCATGCGCCAGGCAGTATCGATGCCGGTGACGGTGAAATCGCGGATTGGTATCGATGATCGCGATTCTTACGCAGAACTGACACACTTCATAAACACTGTAGCGGCGGCAGGTTGCGAGACCTTTATCGTGCACGCCCGCAAAGCCTGGCTATCCGGGCTTTCACCCAAGCAAAATCGCGACGTACCGCCGCTACGTTATGACGTGGTGTTGCAATTGAAGCAAGATTTTCCGATGCTGAATATTGTTATCAACGGCGGCATCGAATCCTTGGATAGCTCGCTCGATTTATTAGAGCAACTTGACGGCGTCATGCTAGGCCGGGAGGTGTATCACAATCCCTATCTACTAGCAGAAGTAGACCGGCGCTTGTTTAACGACGAGCATTCCATCCCGTCGCGGCAAGAAACGGTATTAGCCCTGTTGCCTTATATAGAGCAGCAATTACAACAAGGCGTGAGACTGCATTGTATGACCCGGCATATGCTGGGTCTGTTTCATGGGGTCGATGGTGCGCGGGCCTGGCGCCGCCATCTCAGCGAAAACGCCACCCGTTTTGGCGCCGGTAGCCAGGTGGTTTTGGACGCCTTAGAATTTACAGTTTGATGCTGTATACTCACGACATTTTTTTACTCGAGGGCGGCAATGGAAGAATATTTCTCCAAAATCATTCAAGCAATAGGCGAAGATGTGAATCGGGAAGGTTTGCGGGACACGCCGAAACGTGCCGCTAAAGCCTTCAAATTCCTGAATAACGGTTACGAAAAAACCCTGGAAGAAGTATTGAACGGCGCGATATTTGAAGCCGATACCGAAGACATGGTAATTGTAAAAGACATCGAGCTTTACTCTTTGTGCGAGCATCATTTATTGCCCTTTATTGGCAAATGCCACATCGGTTATTTGCCTAAAGGCAAAGTCTTGGGCTTGTCCAAACTGGCCCGTATCGTTGATATGTACGGTCGGCGGCTGCAAATTCAAGAACAATTGACTCGGCAAATCGCCAAAGCGGTGGAAACCGCCATCGACGCCCGCGGCGTAGCGGTAGTCATCGAAGCCAAGCACTTGTGCATGATGATGCGCGGCGTGGAAAAACAAAACTCGGTGATGACCACATCGGTCATGCTGGGTATCTTCAGAGAAGAAATAAGCACCCGTTCCGAATTCCTGAACCTGATCAATCGCAAGTAACCATGACTGAAACCGGCCAAAAAAAGATCGGGGTGTTACTGGTCAACCTGGGCTCGCCCGCCTCCCCAAAAACCGGCGACGTACGCCGCTTCCTGCGCGAATTTCTCGGCGACCCGCGGGTGGTCAATCTGCCCAGACCCTTGTGGTGGCTGATCCTGAATTTGTTCGTGCTGCCGTTTCGCCCTAAAAAATCGGCGCATGCCTATCAATCGATCTGGACCGAGCAAGGCTCGCCCTTGATCGTATTCACCGAAAAGCTGACCGCCAAATTGCAAGGTTTTACCGGTATAGACGGCGCCGATTTAATCATCGATTGCGCGATGCGCTACGGTAAGCCGGCGTTGCGGGAAAAATTGCAAAATTTTCAAAAACAAGGCGTCCACGAAATCGTCATTCTGCCGCTCTATCCACAATATTCCTCCACCACGACCGCCTCGATTTTCGACGTGGTGGCCGAGGAATTTGTCAGTTGGCGGCACATGCCCGGCCTGCACTTCATCAGCGACTTTCATGAACACCCCAGTTACATCGAAGCCCTGGCCCAATCCGTGCGCCAGCATTGGCAAGCCAACGGCCAAGCGGAATTGCTGTTGCTGTCATTTCACGGCTTACCGGCCAAACTGACCGAATGGGGCGACCCGTATTTCTATCAATGCCAAACCACCGGCCGCCTGCTCGCCGAGCAATTAGGCCTCAAGGACGAACAATGGAAATTGGTATTTCAATCGCGCTTCGGCAAAGCCGAGTGGTTGAAGCCTTATTGCGTGGAAGTGTTACAGGAATTGCCACAACAAGGCATCAAGAACGTGGACGTGATTTGTCCGGGATTCTCGGTAGACTGTCTGGAAACACTGGAAGAGATTGCCATCGCCAACCAGGAAATCTTCTTGGAAGCCGGCGGCGAGACGTATCGCTATATTCCGTGTTTAAACGACAGCGACGCTCATGTCGAGGTGATGCTTGATTTAATTAAAACCGTGCACTAAATAAAGCGCGGCCACTAAAAAACCGGGGGTAATATGCAACAAAACATCTTACAAAGCTGGAACGACGAATGGCCGACAGTGCGCTCGAGCCAACCCTTGCCCACCGGTGAAGGCGTCATCGACCAAGGCGCGTTTAACACCATAGAAGTGGACGAATTGTTCGATTACGTCAACTACGCCAGCACCACCGCCGGTAAATCGGTGCTGTATCGTTCGCTAAGCCAACCCTTGGATAATCTGGAGGCGATAGCCGCCAAACAAGCCGCAGTGCGGGAAATTCAAGACAATCCCGATGTCCGCGCCAATGTGGAAAACATTATCGCCAATGCCGCTGCATCGGAACACCGGCTCTACTTGTTATTGTTCGGCGAGTTTCTCGGCGGTTTCGGCACCGCTCGCGAGGATAACCAAATCGAGGGTTACGGCTACAAACAGTATGTGCGCGGCGTCCGCGTGGTTTTGAATTTGGTCGGTGCCATCTACAACTCCGGCAAACCGCAAAGCCCTTACCTGCAAAGCGTGTTCGAGAAAATCGGCAATTTTTCGCATAGCAACGAATACTCGCTGATGGTCGGCCCGGTTTACAACAGCGAAAAAGGCCTGCAAAGCAAAGAAGAGCGCAAAAACTCCTTCTCGCCGGCGACAATCTTCCGCCCCACCCTGTTCAAACCGATGTTGATCGCTCTACTGATCGCCGCCATCTGGGGCTTGATGCAGATTTTCCCGACCGATATGTTCCAGGTCACCCGCGACGGCTTGTCGGTAGCTTCGGTGTTTTTCCTGCCCTTAGCCTTGGCTTATATTCCGGTCATTGGCGGCTACGATAGAGACAACTGCATCATACCCCTGCGTAACATTTATAAAAATTCGCAGGCGCTCGGCGACATGCTGGACGGTCTGGGTCAGTTGGATGAGTTATTGGCTTTTATTAAATACGCTGAAGACTTCGGCAGCGAGATGGTACTACCTGAACTGAATGCCAGCGAACGTCACAATATCAAATTAGTCGCCGCGAAAAACCCGGTACTGGGCCAGAAAAATCCCGCCTATGTCGGCAACGATTTCAGCATGGACGACGAACGTCTGGTGTGCGTGACCGGTCCGAACAGCGGCGGCAAAACCGCATTTTGCAAAACCATCACGCAAATTCAATTGTTGGCGCAGATCGGTTGTTTCGTGCCGGCTCAGGCTGCCAATTTAAGCGTGGCGGACCGCATTTTCTATCAATGCCCGGAGATCAGCCATCTCGATGACGGCGAAGGCCGTTTCGGTACGGAATTGAAACGTACCCGCGATATTTTCTTGGCCAGCAGCGCAAAAAGCTTGGTGGTGCTTGACGAAATGGCGGAAGGCACTACTTTTGAAGAGAAGATGCAGTCGTCTATCGACGTGCTGGACGGTTTTTACCGCAAAGGTAACAGTACTATTTTGATTACCCACAACCATCAATTGGTGGATGAGTTCGTGAAACGAAAAATCGCCGTGCCTAAACAAGTGGAATTTGCCGACGACTTGCCGACTTTTAAATTGATCGCCGGCATTTCCAGAGTCAGCCACGCCGACCGGGTCGCGAAGAAAATTGGTTTCTCCAAACAAGACATCGATAACTATTTAGCAAAATCATGAAAATCGGCACCCCTGACAGCGGCAGCGCCACCAAAGCTTTATTGCTGGGCAGCGGCGAATTAGGCAAAGAAATCGCCATTTCGCTGCAACGCTATGGCGTGGAAGTGATTGCGGTTGACCGCTATGCCGGTGCCCCGGCTATGCAGGTGGCGCATCACAGCCACGTGATTGATATGACCGACGCGACAGCAGTAAAAACCCTGATTGCCCGCGAACAGCCGCATTACATCATCCCCGAAATCGAAGCGATTGCCACCGAGGCCTTAGCGGAGATTGAAGCTCAAGGTGAAACCACTATTGTCCCTAATGCTAGGGCGATTCAATTGACTATGAATCGTGAAGGCATCCGCGAGCTGGCAGCCGCTGAACTAGGTCTACCGACATCGAAATACGCTTTTGCCGACACCTTCGAGCAATTGAGGAGCGCAATTGATAGCGGCATAGGCTACCCCTGCTTTATCAAGCCAACGATGTCGTCGTCCGGCAAAGGCCAGTCCATGGTGAAAAGCGCCGATCAGCTAAAAGCCGCCTGGGACTACGCCAAAGCCGGCGGTCGTGCCGACACCGGCAAAGTGATTGTCGAAGCGAAAATCGACTTTGATTTTGAAATTACGCTACTCACTGTCCGGGCGTTGGATAGCAACGGCCAAGTGCAAACCTATTTCTGCGAACCCATCGGCCACCGCCAGGAGAACGGCGACTACCGGGAAAGCTGGCAACCACAGGCGATGAGCAGCAAGGCCGTTGAGTTATCTCAGCAAATCGCCGACAAAGTGACTACCGCATTAGGCGGCTTGGGTTTGTTTGGTGTGGAATTATTCATCGCCGGCGATCAAGTCTGGTTTAGCGAAGTCAGCCCCAGACCGCACGACACCGGCATGGTGACGATGGCCAGCCAGCGGCAGAGCGAATTTGATTTGCATACCCGCGCCATTCTTGGCCTGCCGGTCAACACGGCGCTAGATAAAACCGCCGCCAGCGCGGTGATTTTAGGCGGCATAGACGCCAAAACCGTGAGCTATGCAGGCTTGGCACAAGCATTGGCGGTCGCAGACACCGACATTCGCCTGTTCGGCAAACCGGAGGCTTTCGTGTCAAGGCGCATGGGTGTGGCGCTCGCCACGGCCGACAACGTCAATGATGCTCGCGCTAAAGCGTTACAGGCCGCCAGCCTAATTCGTGTGACTGAATGAGTCCAATCGGTAAAAGGTGACGCGATGAAACCCCTGTTGATTGCCACACTATCGATAGCGCTCATCACCGATGCGGGGGCCGACATTTTTAAATACACCGATCCTAGCGGTCGGGTGTATTACACCGACGAACCGAAAAAGGGCTTTGATTACCGCTTGATCATTCGCACCCGACCGCGTACTTATAAACACGACCTAAAGTTCATGTCGGGCAACAAGCTCAAGTTCAACGACTTAGTCGCCAAGGCCGCGGCCAAACATCAAATGGACCCAAAACTGCTGCATGCGGTGATTCAAGCCGAATCGGCCTATAACCCCAATGCGGTGTCCTCGGCCGGCGCGGTGGGCTTGATGCAACTGATGCCGGATACCGCGCGCCGCTATGGCGTGACCGACCGGCGCGATGCCGAACAGAATGTCGATGGCGGCACCCGCTACTTGAAAGATTTACTGGCGATGTTCAACTCCAATCTGACCTTGGCGGTAGCCGGTTATAATGCCGGCGAAGGCGCGGTGATGAAATACAATAATAGCGTGCCGCCCTATCCCGAAACCCGCAATTATGTGCAGCACGTGATGGCGCTGTATCGGAAGAGTTAATTGAAAGCTGCTGCCCTCAAGCAATTGATTGCCGGCTCGACCGAACTGTTTTCCCTGCCCGATATTTATTTTCAACTCAGCGAAATGATTCGGGATTCGCGTTATTCTCTGGCTGACATCGGCAAGGTCATTGCCAAGGACCCTGCACTCAGTGCGCGTTTGTTACGGGTAGTAAATAGTCCTTTCTACGGTTTTCAAGCCAAAATCGACACCATTTCCCGCGCCGTTACCGTAATAGGCATCGACGACTTGAGTAACCTGGTATTGGCAACCACGGTCGTTGATCGCTTCGGAAAAATCCCCGGCGAACTGATCGACATGACCTCGTTTTGGATGCGCAGCATTCATTGCGCGGTGATAGCCCGACTGCTGGCAAAAGCCAGCGCCGTGCTGCATACCGAAAGACTTTTTCTGGCCGGCCTTTTACACGACATAGGCTCACTGATACTCAGTCAAAAAATGCCCGAGCAATATCTAAGCGTATTGCTTGCCGCAGACCACAACCGCGCTTTGTTGGCCGGTTTCGAACAAGAACTGATTGGTTTCACTCATGCTGAGGTCGGCGGGGAATTACTAAAAATCTGGGGCTTACCGGAATCCCTCTACGAAACCATAGGCTGTTATCTGAATCCTGCCGATGCCCAAATACACAAACTGGACGCTCATTTACTGCATATGGCGGCGCGCTTGGTCGATAGCGGCCAACAAGCCGATGGCTTGGAAATAGCCGTAGCTGAATTTTCTAACCAATCGTTAACGCTGGTGCGTCTGACACGAGAGCAAACCATTTCGATAATGGAGCAGGTGGAAGAGGAGTTTTTGCAGATGTTTGAATTACTCGGACCGAACAAAAAATTTCACTAAACGGTACTGGCAAGCATTTTCTGCTACCGTAAGTCGCGGTAAATCAGAGAATATTGACCCCAAACTTGTCGAGTAAAGCCACCAATTTTATCAAGGGCAATCCTACTAATGCATTGGGGTCCTCGCCGACAATTTTACTAAATAGCGCGATCCCCAAACCCTCGGATTTGAAGCTGCCGGCACAGTCGAAGGGCCGATCCAAATCAATGTATTTTTCAATCTGCGACGAGGTCAGCGTTTTGAATTGCACACTACAAACATCCATATCGCTCAGGTGCCGGCCCGATACGCTATTAAAAACGCAGACTCCAGTATAAAATTGCACGGTCCGGCCGGATTGCTTGGCAAGTTGTTGAATTGCCGCGTCGCGCCCGCCGGGTTTTCCCAATATCTCTTGGTCCAGCACGGCAACCTGATCGGAACCGATGATTAAATGATTAGGGTATATTTTGCCGACTTCTTCAGCCTTCGCCAGCGATAATCTGCGCACCAAAGCATAGGGCGATTCGCCGGCTTGCGGGCTCTCATCGACGTCACTGCTGCAACTTAAAAAAGCAAGACCCAGTTTTTCCAACAACTGGCAACGGTATTTCGAACTCGAAGCAAGGACTATGGCGGTCATCGGTTAGGTAGTGATTTGAGTCGGTGTGCGTTTGACGCAACAGTTAGTTATCTGTATCATTGTACAGTTATGTCAGACAAGTTTCCCGACCTTATCGATCCCTTATTATTCGCCGAAAGACGCGGCGCGTTTTCCGGGGATATAAAAATCGCTGCGCTCGAGCGCTTGTCTGGTAGCGTGATCGATCATGGTGGCAGTGTTAGCGCCAAGGTCGAATTTGGTAAGGAAGGTAAACGCATTGTCGTTGCCGGCCATATCGAGGGTGTTGTGGAATTGGCGTGTCAGTCTTGTTTACAAGCACTGGCTTGGCCGTTGGATATCGATTTTAAATTGGCTGTTGTTGCTTCGCTACAGGAAGCAAAGCAACTGGACGATTGCGAACCGCTATTGCTGGACGGCGACACCGTATCGTTGAACACGGTGATCGAAGACGAAATCCTGCTGGCTTTGCCCGACTACCCTCGGCATGAACACAATTGTCTCGCCCACAACCGTTCGGAAGATGCCGATTACAGCGCAACAGATAGTCAGACTAAGGCTAACAACCCTTTTTCTGTTTTAGCAAAACTTAAAAAAACTGGAGATTGAAATGGCAGTACAAAAGAGCAAAGTATCGCGTTCCAGACGCGGTCAACGTCGTTCACACGATGCATTAGTCGGTAAAACCCTGTCTCAGGATCCGTTGACCGGCGAAACCCATCTGCGTCACCACATGACGCCGGACGGTTTCTTCAAAGGCCGTCAAATCATTGCCGGCAACGACGAAGATTAATCGTTTTAAACTGCCATAGGCCGACTCGTAATTTATTCGCAAATCGAGTCGAGCAGCCCTTAGTCCAAGACGGGCCGCAAACATCGCGTTTTACCGCGCAATCGTCAGCATGACGGGCAGTAATATTTGATTTATTGATAGTCTCTGAGTAAGCCAACACGTCGCTGGACAGCTGTTGGCTCCTTTCAACTTCTGGAGTTAGTCCTAAGCGTGAGCTCAACTCTCTCAATTGATGCCATGGGCGGGGATTTCGGTCCTCAAGTTACCGTACCTGCTTCACTGGCCTGTTTACGAAAAAATCCGGACTTAAATCTGATCATGGTGGGCGATGAAGCGGTTCTTGGTAACCTGCTATCCCAAGCGCTGGTCGAGTTCAAAGGTCGGATCAGTATTCAACACGCCTCGCAAGTGGTCGAAATGGACGAAGCGCCGCAAAAAGCCTTGAAGAACAAAAAAGATTCTTCCATGCGCGTGGCGATTAATCTGGTCCAGGAAGGCAAGGCCGACGCCTGCGTCAGCGCCGGTAACACCGGAGCGCTGATGGCGACAGCCCGTTTCGTGCTGAAAATGATTCCCGGCATCGAACGCCCGGCGATTATTTCCACATTGCCGTCTACTTTCGGCCACACCCACATGCTCGATTTAGGCGCCAATGTCGATTCCAGCGCCGAACAACTCTACCAATTTGCCGTGATGGGCGAAGAAGTGGTCAAGGCCGTGGAAAAAATCGAGCGTCCGCGTATCGGCTTGTTAAACATCGGCGAAGAAGACATGAAAGGCAACGAACAAGTCAAAGCCGCCGCTAAATTGCTGGAAAGCTCCGGACTGAATTACATCGGTTACGTGGAAGGCAATTCGATTAACGCCGGCAGCGTCAAAGTCGATTTAATCGTCTCGGACGGTTTCGTCGGCAACATCGCCCTAAAATCTATCGAAGGCGCGGCGAAAATGATAGGCAGCAAACTGAAAGACAGTTTTTCGCAAAACTGGCTGACCAAATTAGCCGGATTGATCGCGTATCCTGTTCTGAAACGCTTCAAAGACAGTATAGACCCGCGCCTCTACAACGGCGCCAGTTTCATCGGCCTACGCGGCTTGGTGATCAAAAGCCACGGCGGCGCCGACGCTCTGGCTTTCGAAACCGCCATTCATCTGGCGGAAGTCGAAGTCGCACAGGGCCTTATTCGTAAAATCAGCGAAAAACTAGAACTCGCGCTGGCCCAAAAGGTTGATGAATGACACGCTGGACTCATGTTATCGGTACGGGCGGCTATCTGCCCGAAACCATCCGCACCAATGACGATATATCCGCCACGGTGGACACATCCGACAGCTGGATCTACGAAAGAACCGGCATCAAAAGCCGCCGCATAGCCGGTCCCGACGAAACCGCTTCCAGCATGGCGGAAATCGCCGCCAGACAAGCCATTGACGCAGCCGGAATTGCCGCTGACGAAATCGACATGATCATCGTCGCCACCGGCACACCGGATCGCGTCTATCCCAGTACGGCCTGCCTGTTGCAGGAGCGCCTGGGCATCAAGCAATGCGTCGGCTTCGATATTCAGGCCGCCTGCTCGGGTTCCGTTTACGGACTCAGCATCGCCGACCAATACCTGAAAACCGGTTTTGCCAAAAACGTACTGGTAGTAGGCACGGAGATTTGCTCACGCATCGTCGATTGGACCGACCGCGGCACCTGCATCCTGTTCGGCGACGGTGCCGGCGCGATTTTGCTGACCTCCAGCGATAAGCCTGGCATCTTGTCCACGCATATCCACTCCGATGGCGGCTACGAAGATTTATTGTATTGCCCCAATCCGCAAGTAGCGGCAGTCGCTAAGCAAAACGAGCCAGCTTACATCAGCATGCGCGGCAACGAAGTTTTCAAGGTGGCAGTCAACACCTTGGGCAGGATTGTCGATGAAACCCTGGAAGCCAACGGCTTACGGCAAAGCGACATCGATTGGCTGGTGCCGCATCAGGCCAATACGCGCATCATCGCCGCCACCGCCAAGAAGCTGGGCATGTCGATGGACCAAGTGATTCTAACCCTGGAAAACCAAGGTAACACGTCCTCCGCCTCCGTGTTATTGGCGTTTAACGAAGGCGTGCGCGACGGCCGTATTCAACGCGGACAAACCGTATTAATGGAAGCTTTTGGAGCCGGTTTTACCTGGGGTTCCGCATTAATCAGGTACTAATCATGACGACGATAGAACAAAGTTACAATCTGGCATTCGTATTTCCCGGACAAGGCTCGCAAGCCGTCGGTATGCTGGGCACCCTGGCCGCCGCCAACCCATTGGTCAAGCAAACTTTCGAACAAGCTTCAGACGTACTCGGTTTCGATCTGTGGAACATGGTCGCCAACGGCCCGGACACCGACTTGAACCAAACCCATAACACCCAGCCGGCGATGCTGGCGGCCGGCGTTGCGGTGTGGCGGGCCTGGTGCGAAAAAACCGACATCAAACCCGCCTGGATGGCCGGCCATAGCTTGGGTGAATACACCGCCCTGGTCTGTTCCGGTGCGCTGGGTTATGAAGACGCCATTCGCCTGGTCGCCGAGCGCGGCCGCCTGATGCAGGAAGCGGTACCGGCCGGAAAAGGCGCGATGGCGGCTATTCTGGGCCTGGAAGATCATCAAGTCGTTAACACCTGCGCTGAAGTCGCCAATGGCGAAATCGTCGCTGCCGCCAATTTCAATGCCCCAGGCCAAGTGGTGATTGCGGGCGAAACCGCCGCAGTGGAAAGAGCGATGGAAGCCTTAAAAGCGCTGGGCGCCAAACGTGCATTAAAACTACCGGTTAGCGTGCCGTCCCACTGCGCATTGATGGAAGCGGCTTCCGACAAATTAAACGAAATATTGCAAAGCCTTAACGTCGAGATGCCCAATAGCACGCTGATCCACAACGCCGACGTCAAATCGCACGGCTCGCCGGAAGTGATTCGCTATGCATTGAAAGAACAATTGTTCAAACCGGTGCGGTGGGTGGAAAGCGTCAAATTCATGCACGAACAAGGCGTCACCGCTTTTGTTGAATGCGGGCCCGGCAAAGTATTAGTCGGTTTAAACAAACGCATAGCGCCTGATGCAACGCATTACACCATTTACGACCCCGAAACCATTGACAACGTTGTGGAGCAACTCCGTGGATAAAAAACTCGCCATTGTTACCGGCGCCAGCCGCGGCATAGGCCGGGCCATTGCCGAAAAATTGGTCGCCGACGGCTTTTTTGTGGTCGGCACCGCCACCTCCGATAGCGGCGCTGAGGCGATTTCAGCTTATCTGGGCGACAACGGTAAAGGTTATAAACTCAATGTCGCCGATTCCGCTGACATCGACAGCTTTATCAAAGCCACCGGCGACGAATACGGCACACCGGCGGTTCTGGTCAATAACGCCGGCATCACCCGCGACAACCTGCTGATGCGAATGAAAGACGAGGAATGGGACGACATCATCAACACCAATCTGACCTCAATCTTCAGAATGAGCAAAGCCGTATTGCGCGGCATGATGAAAGTCCGTTACGGCCGCATCGTCAATATTTCCTCGGTGGTCGGTTCCACCGGCAACGCCGGCCAAACCAACTACGCAGCGGCCAAGGCCGGCATGGTCGGCTTTGCCAAATCCATGGCCAAAGAAGTGGGTTCACGCGGCATTACCGTTAATACGGTATCACCCGGCTTTATCGATACCGATATGACCAAGGAACTGTCGGAAGACATCAAAAATGCCCTGCTGGGCTCGATTGCTTTGGGCCGTTTGGGACAGCCGGAAGAAATCGCCCACGCTGTATCTTTCCTGGCCTCCGAGCAAGCCTCGTACATCACCGGCGAGACCTTGCATGTGAATGGTGGCATGTACATGCCGTAAAGCCGGCACATTGCTTCAAACAAAAAAGGCCGGCAACTCAATGGGTTGCCGGCCTTTTTTGTTGCTTGATCACCCCCGCTGCAACACCATCGCCACTGCCGCAGCCCGTGTCGACACACCGAGCTTTTCAAAGATATGCTCCAGATGTTTGTTCACGGTCCTGGGACTGGTGGTAAGGATGATGCCGATTTCCTTATTAGTCTTGCCGCGGGCAATCCACATTAAAATCTCGGCCTCACGAAAGGTCAGCTTCAGCTTGTCGCGCAGGGTTTCCGGCGTCCATTGCGCGTCTTCGCGCTGTAATAACAGCAGATATTCATCCGGATTCTGGCAGGCGCCGACCCGCAACGCAAAGCCTGGCGCCAGACGATGCGCTTCCGTTTCGGCTGCCACCTCGCTGCGCCCGCTTTGCCGCAACCAGCGTTGAAACCAGCCACGCATGCTTTCCGGCAACAGCTTATCCGCAGTCTGCTGCGCCCCTCCTTCTTGTAATTCGGCAAAATCGTCCAACCATTCGCGAGCCGCCGGCGTCAGCCAGACAATGCCGCCCGCCGCATCCACCGCCACGGCGGCGAAATCGTGATGATCTAGTAAACTCTCGGCCCGCCGTAAATTGCGCGATTGGGTCAGATGCACTTCAATTCGCGCCAGCACCTCGGCCGGCCGAATCGGCTTGACGATGTAATCCAACGCCCCCTCGCCGAAGCCGCGCAGCAAATCGTCCAATTCGCTAAGCCCAGTCATGAACAACACTGGAATCGGCGCGGTGGCCGGATCGGCTTTCAAACGGCTACAGGTCTCGAAACCATCTATGCCCGGCATCATCACGTCCAGCAAAATGATGTCGGGTTTGACATATTGAATCTGCTCGATGGCCGAACAACCGTCGGTCGCCACCAACACCCGATAATTGGCCTCGGAAAGCGTATCGGATAGCAGAGCCAGATTGCCGGGCGTATCGTCGACTATCAACACCGTGCCATTGCTGGCGGATACTTCCATCATCGGGACACCTCCTGTTTGTGCATCTGCAATAGTTTTCGGATTTCGCCTACCCTAAATTCATTTGCCAAGGCTGTCAGCTTGGCAAAAAAAGCGTTGTAACGCGGCTCGGCTTGCCTGAGCTGTTCCAACACTTTCTTCAATCCCAACAAGTCGCCGATCCGCACGCATTCCACACAGGCTTGCAATAATTCCGGCGGCGGCATCAGCATAGGCTCGGCCGCTTTTTCGGGAACCGTTTGCCCTGGGTCGTCCCGATAGATCCAGTGCAGCGATAAATATAACTTCAGCTTGCTCATCAACTGCGTTACCTGAATCGGCTTGGACAGAAAATCGTTACAGCCGGCATTCAACACTGCCAGCCGATCACCAGGATAGGCGTTGGCGCTCAGCACCAGAATCGGCATCTGCAAACCACGTTCGCGTAAACGCATCGCGGTTTCGATACCATCGATGCCGCTCATCGAAATATCCAGCAGAATCAGATCCGGCTGCTGTACCGCCACTTTGTCCAAACAAGCCTCGCCGGAATCGGCCTCCTCCAGATAAAACCCCAGCGGCTCCAGCAAAGACAACAGCAATTCGCGATGTTCGCGCTGGTCGTCCACCACCATGATCCGCCGGCGCGCGCCTTGATAGCCGATGATAGGTGCCAGAGGTTCGGCTTCATTTTCTACGCCCAAGCTCGGCAACAACAACCGCACACTAAACGTCGAGCCCTCGCCAACCTTGCTTTGCACCGTCAACTCGCCGCCCATCACCTCCGTGAGAATTTTGCAGATCGTCAATCCCAGGCCGCTACCTGACACCGCATTGCCTGTCGGGGTATCCAGCCGGGTGAAGGGTTGAAAGATGTTTTGCAATTGCTGTTCATCAATACCGCTGCCGGTATCGGACACCTGAAAGCTGGCTACACCGCTGCTGTAACCGATCCGAAACACCACACAGCCCTGGCTGGTAAATTTGATGGCATTGCCAAGCAGGTTCATCAAAATCTGCCCTACCCGCTTTTCGTCGCCGCGTATGCGCTGCGGCAGCACTGTGGTCAATTGGCAATTAAAACTCAAGCCCTTGTCTTCTGCTTGCGCTTTGAAAACATGTACCAAATGCTCGATAAACCCGGGGAAATCGATAGGCTGATACTTAAAATCGAATTTGCGCGCCTCGATACGGGCGATGTCTAAAATATCTTCGATCAACGCACTCAAATGCTCGCCGCTGCGCTTCAAGGTATCCACCGCCTGCCTACGGTTTTCGGGGATATTGGGGTCCTGGTGCAAAATGTGGGCATAGCCGACGATGCTGTTTAGCGGCGATCTAATCTCGTGGCTCATATTGCTCAAAAACCGACTCTTGGCCTGATTGGCGGCATCCGCCATACGCCGGGCCTGCTGCAACTTCAGATCGGTTTGTTTGTGTTGTTCGATTTCCTGCAACAGCAACTGGGTCTGCTTGGCGGTTTCCTCATGCGCCACCCGCCGGCTCTCGGCATTCAAAATCAGCCACCAGGTACACAACCCAATAAACACCAACAACGAGGCGTAAATCTTCAGGAAATTGTTGATCAACAAACCAAAAGCCGGCTGATTGTGCTGAACACTAATTAAATCCTGATAATAAATAATGCTGATAAAAATCCCGGTCAGGATGGTCAGAAACCCAAACAACAAACCAAAGCGCAACAACCGCAAACGCGCGGTAATCCCAATAAAATCCGGCATCAGGCGCTTGGCCAGGCTTTCCAGATAATCGTCGAAGCGAAATCCCGGCTTGCAGGCATCCAGGCAACGGGCGTCCAGTGTGCAGCACAGGGAACAGATACTGCCTGCGTAAGCAGGGCAATAGGCCATGTCGTCGTGTTCAAAGTCGTTCTCGCAGATCGAACACTTGGCATGCGAATGGCGATTATGCTGCTTGCGGTCGCGGGCGAGATAGTGCTTGCCCTTGCTCAAACAAGCGATAGTCGGCACCAGCAAAAACGCCAGACTCAGCGCGATAAACGCCGAAAAAGCCTTGGGCCATTCGCCGAACAGGCCGACATAGGCCAGAATCGACACCACCGACGCCACAAAAGTAGCAGCCATTCCCACCGGATTAAGATCGGACAAATACGCACGCTTGAATTCGATTTCCTTCGGGCTGAGCCCCAAAGGTTTATTAATCATCAACTCCGCCGCCACCGCGCTGATCCAGGCTATCGACATATTCGAGAACAAACCCAACACCTTTTCCAGCGCGCCGAATACGCCGAACTCCATCAGCAACAAGGCAATGAGGACGTTAAACAGCAACCACACCACCCGGCCCGGATGGCTATGCGTCAAGCGTGAAAAAAAGTTCGACCAAGCCAGCGAGCCGGCATAAGCATTGGTAACGTTGATCTTGATCTGACTCAACACCACGAACAAGGTCGTGGTCGCCAAGGCCCATTGCGGATTCTCGAATAGCTCGTTATAGGCTACCAGATACATTTGCGTCGGTTCGTGGGCATGCTGGGGACTGATGCCGTGGCGTATCGCCAAATGCGCCAGCAAGGCACCCGCTATTTGCCTAATCACCCCAAACACGACCCAGCCCGGCCCAGCCGCCAGCATCGCTGCCCACCACTTAAACCGGTTAGCCTTGGTTTTATCCGGCATAAAACGTAGAAAATCCACCTGCTCGCCGATTTGCGCCACCATCGAAAATGCCACGGTAGTCGCGGTGCCGAACAACAGCCAATCGAAGCCTTCCCCACTGCCGGCGATCCAGAAATACGCCTGCAAAGTCATCAGCGCTTCCGGCTCGGCATGCGCCACGGCGATATACGGCGCTATCAACAGCGCCAACCACACCGGCTGCGTCCATAACTGCATTCGGCTGATGGTGGTAATCCCAAACGTCACCAAGGGCACCACGATTACCGCGCTGACCACATGCGCAAGCGCGAGCGGAATCTGAAAATATAATTCAATCGCCAGCGACATGATCGAGGCCTCCAGCGCAAACAGCGTGAAGGTAAACGAGGCATAAATCAGGGAAGTGACGGTAGAGCCGATGTAGCCGAAGCCGGCGGCGCGGGTCAGTAAATCGATGTCGATATGGTAGCGGGCGGCGTAATAACTGATCGGCAGACTGGTGATAAAAATCACGATGCCGACGATCAAAATCGCCCAGCAGGCGTTGGTAAAGCCGTAGTTGATAGACAAAAACCCACCGATGGCTTCCAGCACCAGAAACGAGGTCGAGCCGAAGGCGGTGTTGGCGACCTGGAATTCGCTCCATTTCCGGAAGCTGCGCGGCGCGTACCTGAGCGCGTAGTCTTCCAGGGTTTCGTTGGCGACCAGGGCGTTGTAGTCGCGGCGGATTTTGGTGATGTTTTGGTGAATTGGCTTCATAGTTGTGTCGCTGCCGCGACGGGTGTTTTTAAAGTCGGGTCTCGGCCCGACGGCCGAGTGACTTTTCTTTGTTTGGCCAAAGAAAAGTCACCAAAAGAAAAGCCACCCGGATGCCGCTGATACCCTGCGCTCCGAAACTTTTGAACGGGGTTGCCGAAAGGGGCTTCCTGCCCCTTCGGCAACGCGATGCATCCCTGCATCGCCCCTACGGGCTATTCCGTTCAAAAGCTCCGGTGCTCGGCGCGGCATACGGGACAAAACCATCGCACTATCAAAAAGGATTGGGTCCAATCAAGGAAACCAATTCGTAGGCCAGAATAAGCCGCTAGGCGTTTCTGGCGTTCAACGTTTGCCGGAAACGCTAACGCTTATTCCGGCCTACATGGCTGAAATGGCTAAATGTACGGATTTCGTAGGGTGGGCACGGTTTATGTGCCCACGCGGACAAACCCTTCATTCCCCCGCAACCGTAATATCAACGCCATCACCCCAATCCATCGAATAAACACCCTCCTTAACATAACGATGAAACGTCGAATAAGGCCACTCGCTGACTTGCCGACAATATCCGTGTTTCACCGGGTTGAAATGGACGTAATCCATATGCCGGGCAAAATCGATTTCATCGCGAATTTGATGCTCCCAAAACCGGCGTTGCCATATCGTCGATTCCCGATGCTTTTGTTTCGACGTATTGATCCATTCGGCCCGCCGATACGCTTCGCCACAAGCCATGCTCACCTGCCGTTTGATCACGCTCCAACGGGTTGCATAATCCCCATCTTCAACCGGGCAATGTCCAAATGCAGTGCAAATGGTCCGGCAACAACACCCAGGCGTCTATGGTAAACGGCCGTTTGGCGCGGGTGATTGAAATCGCCTTGCGCAAAGCCTCCCGCACCGGTTCATCGCACAAAATCGCTTGCCGCCGATACGCCACCACCGTGAAAAAATACGTTGCACCGGGATTTTGCGGGCTGCGGTAACGGGACATTAATTTGAGGCGTTAATTTTTGGCGTTTAATTCGGGTTTGTGGTGTTCTCGCGTGGGCACGAAAAGCGTGTGCCCACCCTACGTTACTGCGTTCCTAAAACGATAGTTTCTAGCTCTTTAACTAAAATTAGTTTTTTATTGGATATTGATTCATTTTCTTGTTCCAAATGATTTAACTCATTTGAATAAGTCATTCTTATAGCCTCTGTAGTTATTCCTGACAATAACTGCTGATTTAGCCTCATTATTTTTTCTTTATTAAAATCATGTTTTGAATCATATTCAGCAATCAGTATTGTAATTGCCGTCAGGCGAACTGTTTTTTCTTGAGCAGATGCGGTTCTTTCAAATTCATATCTATTTTGTTGAATTTCTTGTCTCTGAAGCCTTAACTCTTCATTTTGCATTTGAATCGTTCTTAAAGTACCCGCGAAAGCCAATCCAGTAAAAAGAGCGGTAAGAGCACCAAAGCTATCTCCAAAAACTCCAGACTTACCAATTGACAACTCAGATATGGGCCATGTCAATAAAATTAAAACAGCCAGATACATTAAGAAAATTAAAAATACAATTAAAAATGAGTACTTTAAGAGTCTATCTTGCATATTCAGTCGCGATTGATGAAAACGTAAAGATTAAGTAATTTTTTTCCACCATCCTACATCACTACACACTATCAAACATACAAAATCATCCAATCACTCCCAATCCCGTTCCGGGTTTTCTCCCGTTATTCCGCCCCGAGCATCGCAGCTTTTGGCGAGAATAGCCCGCAGGGGAGCGGCAAGGATGCCGCTCGTTTTCGGAGGGCCAGGGATGGCCCTTCCGAAAACCCTCGCCAAAAGCGAGACGCGCAGGATTAAGGCGGAATTCCGGGTGGCCTTTTCTTTGGATACTTTCTTTTGGCCAAGCAAAAGAAAGTATCTCGGCTGTCGGGCCGAGACCCGACTTCAAATCAGCCGTCGCGCCAGCGACACCCTCTCACCCCCCAATCCTAACCTTCTCCTTTATGCCCTGTAGGTACTGAAGGAGAAGGAACCTACCCCGAATATCGCTTAGCAACTCCTTTAACACAAATGCCCCATCCACCATCCCTGGCTCCTGGATGCCCGCATCCCTGCGAGCATGACAATCCATCACTTCCTCTCATACCCAAACTGAAATATCACCGGCGTCCCCTGGTTATGAATAATAATCTCCTTCTTCGGCTCGTCACCGACAGCGGCAGGCTGCGCCACGCCGTTCGCATCAACAGCACCCGGCACCTCCCTAACCTCCACCCGCACATCCGGCATCCACTTCGGTTTGAATAACTCGGTTTTCACTCGACCAGCTTGCTTCGGCTGCGGTGCATGTTCCAACACATCCAAACAAGCCGTACCAATCTGATCGACCAGTTTATCGACGATGCGCGCCGGCAGAACATCCTTATCCAAAGCATGCGCGCTAAACGTCGTCGCGTTCCACCAACACCGCTTGATTGCCGGCATCGCGCAATGTGCAGGTAATCGGCAACACGTCGGCTTTTTGGAAATCGGTCGCGCGCGGGTCGGAATTGCCAGACGAAAACGAAAAACCCACCGGCGTTTCCCGGCGGGCTATCTTGCCGAGCTTGGCCTGCAAACTATGGCTGTAAGGGCCTTTGCCGGCGAGTGGAAATTCCCACTCGGTTAAATTGGCGCGGACACGTTCGGCGATTGCCGCAACGTCAATCGGCGTGGCGAACTGCTGCAAATTGTCTGGCGCCAATCCAAACTCAATAGCCTGCAGCGGTTTAACGGCGTCGGCCGTCGGCGCTGCCAGCGTCGGCTGGCATGGCACGAAACCCAATAGACCCAGCAGCAAAAAAAGACCTCTAGCGGATGTTATTTTCATCATCGTCAATCTCCCAAGTTAAGCTGCACTCTACGGAAACCCTTATTTGCCAGCCATACGTCAAATGACTGATGAGTCATTTACCCGATTGTGGCGCTGCCGGCAAAATTCAACAATCTCCCCGACGTTTTCAATCGCCATGGCCAGCGGCAATGGCTTGTTTAATCCAGATAGAGGGGAATGCAAATGACTGGTTTTAACCCACAAAAACTAAGCGGCCGGGCCATCGGCTTGCTAAGCGGGGCAGCCCTGGGCGCCATCGCCCTGGGACAGGCGCCCGAAGCGCAGGCAGGCGCGACGTTTAAAATCGACGACACCAAATGGGTCAGCGTCGGTGCCGGTTTAAGAACCAGCTTTCGCGCCCAAGAAGGCTCGTTCGGCGCGAACGCCGACAAATGGAGCAACGATTTCAATCTGGACAACATCCGTTTATACATCAACGGCCAGATTCATAAATATCTGAAAGTCGAGTTCAACACCGACTGCCAAACCTGCGGCAACGGCGGCGAAGTGCGGGTGCTGGACGCCATCGGCAAATTCGAAGTCACGCCCTACGCCAATTTATGGGTAGGCCGGATGCTGGTCCCTGCGGAACGCCGCGAGATGAACGGTCCATTCTACAGCGCGGTGTATAACATCTTCTCCGCCGGCACGCCGTTCGAGCCGTCCGACTATAACTTGGTCATCAAATCCGACGGCACATCCGCCGGCTCTTTTGGCCGCGACGACGGTGCCACCTTCTGGGGCGCGGTATTCGACGGCCGCTTCCAATATGCAGCCGGTTTCTTCCGCGGCCTGCGTGGCGGCGCCAACGTCGACGACAACATTCTGTATGCGCAACGCTTTGCCTACAACTTCTGGGACGTCGAGAAGAACCCCGGCTACTACACCTCCGGCACTTACTACGGCAAGGGCGGCGACATTCTGACTGTCGGCGTAGCCAACCAATACCAGGAAGACGGCGCCGGTGCGCTGGGTTCGCCCGGCAGCTTCCGCGGCACCACCGCCGACGTGTTGATGGAAAAAGTATTGCCGGGCGGCGGCGTGGTTACCCTCAACGGCGAGTACAAAAACTACGGCATCACCGGCCCGTATAGCCAAACTATCCGCGACGCGGAAGGCAGTGTCGGCGCGCCGGCTCAATTCTCGATGTTCGAAGGCAACGCCTATGATGTCAGCGGCATGTATCTATTCCCGCAAAAAATCGGCATCGGCCAATTCCAACCGTATTTGCGTTACGTCAACGTGTCGCCGGATAACAGCCCCAACCGCGAGGTTTACGAAGGCGGCGTCAATTACATCATCGACGGCCACAACGCCAAGATTTTCGCCAGCTACCAATACGGCGATTTGTTGACCAAAGGCTTGAACTACAAATCCACCGCCAGCGGCGAGAACGCCAGCCAGGTCATGGTCGGCTTTCAATGGCAAATTTAACGACGGTTGGGTACGCAAATTTACGCCAACGTGACAAACCGTAGGGTGGGCACCGAATAGGTGCCCACGCGGAGCCTTCAAGCGTGGGCATTGCATGCCCTCCCTACGAAAAACGGGCTGTTGATTCACCCACGATTTATTCTCGACATAGGATTATAACGATGAAACTACTGAGCAATTCCTTCCGTAAACTGGCGACTGTCACGGCCTTGTCCGCCGCGCTATTCGGCGCCGCCACCTCTGCCCGCGCCGAAGACACCATTAAAGTCGGCGTGCTGCACTCCCTGTCCGGCACGATGGCCATCAGCGAAACCACGCTGAAAGACACCATGCTGATGCTGATCGACGAGCAAAACAAAAAAGGCGGTTTGCTGGGCAAAAAGCTGGAAGCGGTGGTGGTTGACCCGGCCTCTAACTGGCCGCTGTTTGCGGAAAAAGCCCGCGAGCTGATCACCAAGGACAAAGTCGCGTCCATCTTCGGTTGCTGGACGTCCGTTTCCAGAAAATCGGTGTTACCGGTCATTGAAGAGTTGAACAGCATCCTGTTTTACCCAGTGCAATACGAAGGCGAAGAGTCTTCCAAAAACGTGTTTTACACCGGCGCCGCGCCTAACCAGCAAGCGATCCCAGCGGTCGACTACCTAATGAACGACCTGAAAGTACAACGTTGGGTGTTGGCCGGTACCGATTACGTCTATCCGCGCACCACCAACAAAATCCTGGAAGCGTATCTGAAATCCAAAGGCGTTAAACCGGCGGACATCATGATCAACTACACCCCATTCGGCCATTCCGATTGGCAAAGCATCGTCGCCGACATCAAGAAATTCGGCTCGGCCGGCAAGAAAACCGCTGTCGTTTCCACCATCAACGGCGACGCCAACATCCCGTTCTATAAAGAACTGGGCAACCAAGGCATTTCCGCCGAAAAAATCCCGGTCATCGCCTTCTCGGTGGGCGAGGAAGAACTCTCCGGCATGGACACCAAACCGCTGGTCGGTCATTTGGCGGCCTGGAACTACTTCATGAGCGTTGATACCACCAAAAACGCGGCCTTCATCCAACAGTGGAAGGACTACATCAAGAACCCGAAACGGGTGACCAATGACCCGATGGAAGCGCACTACATCGGTTTCAACATGTGGGTGAAAGCAGTCGAGAAAGCCGGCACCACGGATTCCGACGCGGTACAAAAAGCGCTGATTGGCGTCGAGTACCCCAATCTGACCGGCGGCATGTCGAAAATGCTGCCTAACCATCACATCAGCAAACCGGTATTGATCGGCGAAATTCAAGACGACGGCCAATTCGTCACCGTCTGGCAAACCAACAAACTGGTGGATGGCGACGCCTGGTCGGACTTCCTGCCTGACAGCAAACCGATCATCGCCGACTGGACCGCACCGATCAACTGCGGCAACTACAACACCAAAACCAAAAAGTGTTCAGGACAGAACTACTAACAGCGGATGTTACCCGCGAGGCTCACGGCAGGATGCCGTGGGCCTCGCCCCCAAAAGAGGACAGACGATGCACACACTCCGTTTCAGAACCCGTTTAAAAACGCCGCCCGGCTCGCGCCCGGCCAACCGTTCCCCCAAGGACAGCTTAATGAGCATAATGACTAAACATTCTACTCAGGCCGGATTGACAGTCGGCGGCGTTTTTAAACGGCTTCTAAAACTTGCCAGCTATTTGCTGGCGATGATATTCCTCGCCGCGCAACCCGCCATGGCCCAAGACGCCGGCAGCGCCTTGGAGCAACTGCGCACCGGCAGCATGGCCGAGCGCGAACAAGCCATCGCAACTCTGGGCAGCGACAGCAATAACCTGAAACTGCTGCAAGCCCTGCAAGACGGCAAACTGTTCGACTTCAAAGCCGAAGGCAAATTGGTGCTTGCGCAGGAAAGCCCGGCCGGTTACCAACTCAGTGATCCGCTCAGCGGCTCGGTATTAGCAGAAGTTGAGCGCGGCGCGATAGGCAAAATCAATTTAAATAACAAACTGCGCGGCGTGCTGCGCAAAACCATCGCCCAATTGCAATTAAACGATACCGACCCGGTGCTGCGCCTGATCGCGGTACAAGCATTGGCCAATGATATAGACGACAAAGCGGTAATTTTGCTGCGCGATCATCTGGCAACCGAAACCGACGCCGAGATCAAAACCGCCATCAACAAAATGCTGTTATTGCAAGACATTAACAGCCCGGAAAAAGACCAACGCATCGCCGCTATCGGCGCGTTAAAAGATTTGGACAGCCAGGATGTCGTCAACAAGTTGCAAGCCATTATCGATAAGGATGCCGACGGCAATTTCCTGGAAACCGACAGCGACGTGCGCAACCTGGCCGAAGCGGCCCTGATTAAAATCCGCGAACGCATGCAAGCCTACGCTGCCGCCGAAACCGTGTTCTTTGGCTTGAGCTTGGGCGCGGTGCTGGTGTTGTCTGCGATTGGTTTGGCGATTACGTTTGGCGTGATGGGCGTCATCAACATGGCCCATGGCGAACTGATGATGCTGGGGGCGTATACCACTTACGTGATGCAACAAATCATGCCCAACAACCTGGGCACCGCGTTGATTCTGTCGATACCGATGGCCTTCTTGGTCGCCGCCTTGGTCGGCATCGCCATCGAACGAGGCATCATCCGCTTCCTGTACGGACGGCCGCTGGAGACTTTGTTGGCGACTTTTGGTGTGAGTTTATTCCTGCAACAAGCCGTGCGTTCGATCTTCTCGCCGCTGAACCGCAGCGTCGCCACGCCGGACTGGATGAGCGGCTCCTGGCAAATCAACGACTTTTTATCGCTGACCTGGAACCGCTTTTACATCCTGATCTTCTGCCTGCTGGTGTTTACCGCGCTGCTGCAAATTTTGAAACGTACCAAACTGGGTTTGGAAGTTCGTGCCGTCGCCCAAAATCGCGGTATGGCCAGGGCAATGGGTATTCCTACTGCTAGAGTCGATGCGATGACGTTTGGCTTGGGTTCCGGCATTGCTGGCGTAGCCGGCGTGGCCTTGAGCCAGATCACCAATGTTGGGCCTAACTTGGGCCAGGCCTATATTGTGGATTCGTTCATGGTGGTGGTGTTCGGCGGGGTCGGTAATTTGTTCGGAACGTTGGTCGCCGGGTTCTCGTTGGGGATTGCCAATAAGGTGTTAGAACCTTATGCCGGGGCGGTGTTGGCGAAGATTTTGGTGTTGGTGTTTATTATTTTGTTTATTCAGAAGAAACCGAGGGGGTTGTTTCCGCAGAAAGGAAGGGCAGCGGAATCTTGATTTTTGTGTCACTGCCGACCGGGTTTGCTGGTTCCCATGCGCTGCGTGGGAACCCAAACCTGCCGCGCTGCGGCGATTGGGGCTTGGATTTGGTTGGTGTCGCTAACGCGACGGTGGTTTTTGAAGTCGGGTCTCGGCCCGACAGCCGAGATACTTTCTTTTGCTTGGCCAAAAGAAAGTATCCAAAGAAAAGGCCACCCCGCCGCCGCTTGCTTCCTGCGCTCCTCGGGTTTGAACGGGGTTGCCTGAAGGGGCTTCCCAGCCCCTGCATGCAACGCGCCGCATCCATGCGACGCCCCTATCGGGCTATTCCGTTCAAACCCTCCGGTGCTCGGCGCGGCAGAGGGGGACAAAAACGTCCCACCGTTACCGTCTGACGGAAATGGCAGGTTTGTACACTTACTGAAAATAAAGATTGTCATTTTGTTTAACCCATAAATGTATGGATAGCTTTCAACAATTCAGTAATTGCATGAATAACTGGTGGAGCCACTATTAACAATTTAAGTATGAAGTTTTTTGACATGATCAAATTCCTACAATTTTTCAAAGAATCCGTTGGCAGTTTGCGAGGCTAGGCGTTAACAAGCAATTTATCTCAGCGACCTCTCATGCGGGATTAAAGCCGTTTAATACCGATACAAAGAATGCTTTTAATTATCACGACAGCGTATGTGAAGAGCTTCGCATTGAATTTGTAAAAATTATGAAGGCAGTGACTAATACAAAACAGGCTGGAAATGTTTCCACCCTTGACTTTTTTACGTTTTATCTTTTCGGTAGTCGTAGGGTGGGCACGATTGAGTGCCCACGCGGAACCAACCGCCAACGGTGGGCAAAGTTGCCCACCCTACGCTATTTCTGGAGGCTGATGGTTTCAACCCCGTATGCCGCGCCGAGCACCGGAGTTTTTATCGAGAATTGCCCGAAGGGGTGCGGCATGGATGCCGCACGTCGGCGGAGGGGCTGGGAAGCCCCTTCTGCCGACCCTCGATAAAAACTTCGGCGCGCAGGATATAAGCGGCATCCGGGTGTCGTTTCTTTTGGATACTTTTCTTTGGACAAGCAAAGAAAAGTATCGCGGTCGCCGGTCCGCGAACCGGCATTAAAAAAACCGTCGCGATAGCGACACACTAAAACGGAAGACGGTATGAAACTAATCAACCTAAGCCAAGACAAAACCTACACCACCGTCCTAACCACGTTAGCCTCGGTAACCCTCTTAATCCCCCTGTGTAATCTAATCTTCCCCGAAGACTCTGCCCTGCACTTCTCCGCCTACTCAGTCTCCCTAATCGGCAAATACCTGACCTTTGCCCTGCTCGGCCTGTCGCTGGACATGGTCTGGGGCTACGCCGGGATTCTGGTCCTCGGCCAAGGCGCATTCTTCGCCTTGGGCGGCTATGCGATGGGTATGTATCTGATGCGGCAGATCGGCACGCGCGGCGTGTACGGCAACGCCGAGCTGCCGGACTTCATGGTGTTCCTGAACTGGACCGAGCTGCCCTGGTATTGGTACGGCTTCGAGAATTTCGGTTTCGCGATGTTGATGGTGCTGCTGGCGCCGGGCTTGCTGGCCTTCGTATTCGGCTGGCTAGCGTTTCGTTCGCGAGTCACTGGTGTGTATTTGTCCATCATTACCCAAGCCCTGACCTACGCTTTGTTGTTGGCCTTCTTCCGCAACGAAATGGGCTTCGGCGGCAACAACGGCCTCACCGATTTCAAGGATATTCTCGGCTTCAACATCCAATCCGAAGCGGTCCGCTCCGTCTTATTATTAATGACCGGCCTCAGCCTGATCGGCGCTCTGTTGCTGTGCCGCTGGATCGTGAATAGCAAGTTGGGCCGGGTGGTCACGGCGGTTCGCGACCAAGAATCGCGGGTGCGTTTTCTCGGTTACCGGGTGGAATTGTTCAAACTATGGGTATTCGTGTTCGCGGCCATGCTCGCTGGACTGGCGGGCGCCCTGTACGTGCCGCAGGTCGGCATCATCAACCCTAGCGAATTCTCGCCGCTCAATTCGTTGGAAATCGTCATCTGGGTCGCGGTCGGCGGTCGCGGCACCCTGTACGGCCCCATAATCGGCGCGGTGCTGGTCAACTATGCCAAAACCGTATTGACCGGGCTGATGCCGGACGCCTGGCTGTTTTGCCTGGGCGGCGCCTTTATTCTGGTGACCTTGTTAATGCCCGACGGCATCGTCGGCCTGCTGCGCCGCCGCGCCAAACCTAAACCCGAATCCACCCTTAACACTACCGGAGGACAACCGGCATGATGATCTCGGCTGCAACTACCACTGAAGGCGGCGCCAGCCTGCCGCTGGACGGCGAAGTCGACGCCCGCCACGGCCCGATTCTATACATGGAAGACGTCAGCGTCAGCTTCGACGGATTCCGGGCGCTGAACCACCTATCGCTGTACATCGACGACGGCGAATTGCGCTGCCTGATCGGGCCCAACGGCGCCGGCAAAACCACGCTGATGGACGTCATCACCGGCAAAACCAAGCCCGACAGCGGCTCGGTATTCTTCGGGCAGACCATCGATTTGCTGGAATTGGACGAACCGGCCATCGCCCAGGCCGGCATCTGCCGCAAGTTTCAAAAGCCCAGCGTGTTTGACGCCTTGACCGTGTTCGAAAACCTGGAACTGGCCTTAAAAACCGATAAACGCACCTGGTCGACTCTATTTCATAAACTCAACAGCGAGCAACGCGACCGCATTCATGATGTGCTGCAAACCATCGCCCTGCCCGCTCAGCAACGGCAACTGGCCGGCGCCTTATCGCACGGTCAGAAGCAGTGGTTGGAGATCGGCATGCTGCTGATGCAGGACCCAAAAGTGATGCTCGTCGACGAACCCATCGCCGGCATGACTCATCAGGAAGTCGAGCGCACCGCCGAGCTGCTGTTGTCGTTGCAAGGCAAACACTCCATCGTTGTTGTCGAACATGACATGGAATTTGTCCGCAGTATTGCCCGTAAAGTCACGGTGCTGCACGAGGGCTCGGTGCTCACTGAAGGCACGATGGACGAAGTGCAAAACGATCCGCGCGTCATACAAGTTTACCTGGGGGGATGATGTTAAATATCAGCGCATTGCAACAATACTACGGCGCCAGCCACACTCTGTGGGACCTGGATTTGCGCGTACCGGCCGGCGCCTGCGTCTGCCTGATGGGCCGCAACGGTGTCGGCAAAACCACGCTGCTGAAAGCCATCATGGGCCTGCTGCCGGTGGCCGACGGCAGCATTCAATTCGACGGCGTGGAACTGGCCAAAGCCAAGGCCGAATCCCGCGCCGAACTGGGCATCGGCTACGTGCCGCAGGGCCGGGAAATCTTTCCGCTGCTGACCGTGGAAGAAAACCTGAAAACCGGCCTGCGCGCCGCCCACAAACACGGCATCAAAAAAGTCCCGGACAGCATTTTCGAAATCTTCCCGGTACTGAAACAAATGCTGAAACGCCGCGGCGGCGACTTGTCCGGCGGCCAGCAACAACAATTGGCCATCGGCCGGGCCTTGGTATTGAATCCACGGCTATTGATTCTGGACGAACCCACCGAAGGCATCCAGCCCAACATCGTCAGCGAAATCGGCGACGTGATTATTCGCCTGAACAAGTCGCGCGGCGTGCCCACGCCAAGCCCCAAACCGGAAACCGGCGAGATTCACCAAGCCATCGACCGTATCCATAAAGAACTGGGCGTGACGGTGTTGCTGGTCGAACAAAAACTGCCGTTTGCTCGCAAGGTGGCCAATCAGTTTTGCATCATGGACCGGGGTAGGCATGTGGCGGTGGGGGCAATGGAGGAATTGGCGGACGATATGGTGAAACGATATTTGACGGTGTAACCCAATTCCCCCTTTTAAAAAGGGGGTCAGGGGGATTTTCAAAGCGGGCGCAGCCCATCAAGTTAATTCAACGCAGGATCAGGGAGAATCGAAGATGAAATCCGAACAACTTTTACTGGCCGCGGGTGCTTTATTATTGGTGTGGTCAGTGCGCAGCGAGGCACATAGCAGTTACGAAGCCATGCTGGACGGCGGCAACCTGCCGCAATTGACCCGCGCCGCCTTGCATCCTTTGTTTGAAGTACCGGATCTACCGACCCTACTGATCAGCGTTTTAATTTTGGGATTCGTGTTCGGCCCGGTTATATTGCACATCGCCCGGCAGCGGCACGCTAACAAAGCGCAGCATCCGCCTTTGTCGGAGAAATCTGCCATCGCGCCTAAGACCAAACACTTGTAACCCAAGAGCACCATGCCCGCCAATTGCGCTGCTTCAGCCCATCCCGCTGCCTCAACCGATACCACGGCGTGGGAAGCCGAATTAACGCTGGGCTTTAGCCAACGCGGCGACAAAACCGCCCTGGTCAACCGCAGCCATCGCGGCCCGTTGACCGTGCAGCGACCGTTTTATCCGGAAGGCGAAATCTGCCATGTCTACCTGCTGCACCCGCCCGGCGGCGTGGTGGCCGGCGACCGTTTGACGATCAACACCAATGCCAACACCGCCGCCCAGGCCCTGATCACCACGCCCGCCGCCGGTAAGTTTTACCGCAGCGGCGGCGGCGAAGGCCGGCAAACGGTGAATTTAACCGTCGCTAACGGCGCCAGCCTGGAATGGCTGCCGCAGGAAACCATCGTCTACGACGGAGCCCGCCTAAGTGCCAATATGCATATCGAGCTAGCCGAACAGTCTCGCTTCGTCGGCTGGGAAATCACCGCCCTCGGCCGCCCCGCCGCCGGCGAAGGCTTCAGTGACGGCCACGCCGAACTGAACTGGCGCATCCAACGCGACGGCCGCTTGTTCTACCTGGAACGCCAGCATCTGGACGCGCAAGCCTTTCAAGCTCGTTGGGGTCTGGCCGGGCATTCGGCGTGCGGGACGATGTTTGTGTATCCGGCAACACCTTTGCATTTGGAGGCGGTACAAGCATTGATTGGCGAGAAGCCGAATCGCGGGGTCACTTTGATTGAGGGTTTGTTGATTTGTCGAGGCTTGGATCGTAGGGCGGATTTGTTGAAGGGGTTTTTTGAGAGGGTTTGGGGGTTGGTGAGAGGGGATGTTGTTGGGAAGGAGGTTTGTGCGCCGAGGATTTGGGCGACATGAGATTTTGATTTTGCTCGGGGGCTTAACTCCCTCGCCCTCCGGGAGAGGGTTGGGGTGAGGGGCTTAGTGTCGCTAACGCGACGGTTGTTTTAAAGTCGGGTCTCGGCCCGACAGCCGCGATACTTTCTTTTGCTTGGCCAAAAGAAAATATCCAAAGAAAAGGCCACCCCATGCCGCTTGTATCCTGCGCTCCGAAGGGTTTGAACGGGGTTTTCGGAAGGGCTATCCATAGCCCTCCGAAAACGAGCGGCATCCCTACCGCTCCCCTGCGGGCTGATCCGTCCAAACCCTTCGGTGCTCGGCGCGGCATACGGTGTTAAACCCGTGGCGCGAACAAAGGTTTTTGGATGATTTTGTAGTTTGAGTTTCATGCTCTATTGTAGGATGCTGCCGACGATAGGAGGCGCATCTGTCGCGAACGATACGTTTCGCTTCGTTGATTACATCCTAAGGACCTAGATGAAACAATAGTTATGTCAAAAATTAATGGAACGATTATTGGTTATGACCCAGGCGGAAATAATTCGAATGGTTTTGCTTTATTAAGAATACAAGACAATGTCGCAACAGAGATCGAAATAAAAACATTAGATACGGCCGAATCTATTTTGTCCCAAATTTCCAATGAGGACGTTATTGGCCTTGGAGTAGATACATTGTCCTGCTGGTGTACCGGCGATAGCGGGTGGAGGCCAGCAGATATCTGGCTTCGTAAAAAATATCCCGAGGTAAGAAATAGTGTAATGTCGCCAAACACTCTATCTGGATCAATGGGTATAAATGGTATGTCGGTCCTTATTGAAGTTTTGAAAAACAAAAGGAACTTAATCTTATCGGAAACCCATCCAAAAGTTCTTTATTACGCTTTAACCAAAATAAAATATGATTATAAATCCAATTATTTAAACATGGATTTATTCTTGTCAAAAGAAATTGGCATACCTATTAAAACAAATAACGATCATGAATGGGATGCTGTTATTTCCGCATACGCATTGCTAAATGGAATTTCAGGTAAATGGACAAGAGATTTACATCAATTACCAGTAATTAATGGTCGAATTGTAAATCCTTGTGGAAAAACCGCATATTACTGGCCTGATGACTCATTTTATAACCCGTGATTTGTATTTCACGGACGGTTTTCTCCCCTAATGCCGCGCCGAGCACCGGAGGGTTTGAGCGGATTTGCCCGCAGGGGAGCGGCAGGGATGCCGCTCGTTTTCGGAGGGCTAGGGATAGCCCTTCCGAAAACCCCGTTCAAACCCTTCGGAGCGCGGGATAAAAGCGGCATGGGGCGGCCTTTCTTTTGGGTACTTTTCTTTGGCCGTCCAAAGAAGCGTACCTCGGCTGTCGGGCCGAGACCCGACATTAAAAACAACCGTCGCGGCAGCGACACAAAACAAGACAAACGCCATGCAATTAACTCCAAGAGAAAAAGACAAACTCCTCCTCTTCACTGCCGCCCTCCTCGCCGAGCGCCGCAAAGCCAGAGGTTTGAAACTTAACTACCCGGAAGCCGTGGCCTATATCTCTGCCGCCATTATGGAAGGCGCCCGCGACGGCCAGACCGTGGCCGAGTTGATGGCTTATGGTCGAACGTTATTAAGCATCGACGATGTGATGGACGGCATCGCCGAGATTTTGACCGAGGTGCAGGTGGAGGCGACCTTCCCGGATGGCACCAAATTAGTCACCGTACACGACCCCATCGTATAGGAGCAAAGCATGATTCCTGGAGAAATCTTCCCTGCCGACGGCGACATCGAACTCAACGCCGGCCGCGCCACCGTCAAAGTCCTTGTCGCCAACAGCGGCGATCGGCCAATACAAGTTGGATCGCACTATCATTTTTACGAAACCAACCCGGCCTTGCATTTCGACCGAGAAGCGGCGCGCGGCTTTAGGTTGGACATCCCGGCCGGCACGGCGGTGCGGTTCGAGCCGGGCCAGCAGCGCGAGGTGCAATTGGTCGAGTTTGCCGGCAAGCGCGAGGTCTACGGCTTTCGCGGCGAGGTGATGGGCGCATTGGAGACAAACGCATGAGCAAAATCAGCAGATCCGCTTACGCCGACATGTTCGGCCCCACCACTGGCGACCGCTTACGGTTGGCCGATACCGATTTGATTTTAGAGGTGGAAGCCGATTACACCATCTACGGCGACGAGGTGAAATTCGGCGGCGGCAAGGTGATCCGCGACGGCATGGGCCAAAGCCAGTTCGGCAACGACCACGCGGTGGATTTGGTGATTACCAACGCATTGATCATCGATTATTGGGGCATCGTCAAGGCCGACGTCGGCGTCAAGGACGGCCGCATCTTCAAAATCGGCAAGGCCGGCAACCCGGATGTGCAGCCGGGCGTGGACATCATCGTCGGCCCCGGCACCGAAGTCATCGCCGGCGAAGGCCAGATTCTGACTGCCGGTGGCATCGACGCCCACATCCATTTCATTTGTCCGCAGCAGATCGAGGAAGCGCTGTGTTCCGGCGTTACCACCATGATCGGCGGCGGCACCGGCCCCGCCACCGGCACCAACGCCACCACCTGCACGCCGGGGCCGTGGCATATCCAGCAAATGCTGAAAGCGCTGGACGGTTTGCCGATGAACTTTGGCTTGCTCGGCAAGGGCAACGCCAGCCTGCCTAGCGCTTTGGCAGAACAAATCAAAGCAGGGGCCATGGGCCTGAAACTGCACGAAGACTGGGGCACCACGCCGGCATCGATTGATTGCTGCCTGGGCGTGGCCGAGGATTACGACGTGCAGGTCGCGATCCATACCGACACCTTGAACGAATCGGGCTTTGTCGAAGACACTTTCGCCGCCTTCAAGGGCCGCACTATCCATACCTACCACACCGAAGGTGCCGGCGGCGGCCATGCCCCGGACATCATCAAGGCTTGCGGCTTGGGCAATGTGCTGCCGTCGTCCACCAACCCGACTCGGCCGTACACGGTCAACACCGTCGACGAACATCTGGATATGTTGATGGTCTGCCATCATCTTGATCCGAGCATCCCGGAAGACGTGGCTTTCGCCGAATCGCGCATCCGCCGCGAAACCATTGCTGCCGAAGACATCCTGCACGACCTGGGCGCGTTTTCGATGATTTCCTCGGACTCGCAAGCCATGGGTCGAGTCGGCGAAGTGGTGATCCGCACCTGGCAGACCGCGCACAAAATGAAGGCACAACGCGGCGCACTGACCGGCGACCCGGCCAGCAGCGACAACCTGCGCATCAAACGCTACATTGCCAAATACACCATCAATCCGGCCATCAGCCACGGCATCAGCCACGAAGTGGGCTCCATCGAAGCCGGCAAACTGGCTGACCTGGTGTTGTGGCAACCGGCCTTCTTCGGCGTCAAACCCAGCCTGGTGATCAAAGGCGGCCTGATCGCCGCCGCGCCGATGGGCGACGCCAACGCCTCCATCCCCACCCCTCAGCCAGTGCATTACCGGCCGATGTTCGGCAGCTTCGGCCGCACCGCCGCCAACACCTCGATGATCTTTTTGCCGCAAGCGGCGGTATCGGCGGGTGTTGCCGGGCAATTGGGCTTGCAGAAACGGGTCGGCACGGTGCGCAATACTCGCAACATCGGTAAGGCGGATATGAAATTGAACGACTACAAGCCGGTGATGGAGGTGTGCCCGCAGACTTATCAGGTCAAGGCGGATGGGGTGTTGTTGACTTGCGAACCGGCGGTGGTGTTGCCGATGGCGCAGCGGTATTTCCTGTTTTGAGAAGGGTCAGGGTTTTCGGTAGAGCCATCCGTGGCCCTGCCGAAAACAAACTGTATGCAACTGAAGCGATGGCAGTGTTTGCCATCCGTTAAAACTAGGAACCTGGGATATGGTTTTTGTGCGGTAGAACCGGTTCGTCCGTGGTGGTTGCGCCGGCTTCGAGTGGCTGAGCCATGGCATTGATGATTTCCGGCGGAGCACCGGATTGCTTTAGGCTTTCGCGTAGCTCGGCGCTCAATTCCGCGTTGGTTCGTTCGGATACCGGCTCTTCAGGCTGAACGGGCGTGGCGGACTCTTGATCTTTCAGAGTCTGCTCCAATTGAGCGACCTGCTCTTCCGGTAAGTGGTTGGCTCGCATCGACGCAATCAAGTCGGCATTGGCTTCGCTACGCGCAACCTCATCTTCGGGAGACAAGCCATTAGCGAGCGCCTGCCGTTGCTGTTCGTGAGGGGGCAACCGAATTTCCTTAGAGACCGGGACGTTTGTCCGCGACATATCCAGCTTTCTGTTAGCGCCGACCGCGATAACTGGCGCGGAAACTGAAGCGGTATTCTCCGGCAGCGCCGCTGAATGGCTGTCGCCGCGACCGGGGAATTGCTGACCGGCAAAATATCCGCTCGCAAAAACGCTAGCCACACCCAGTATTGAGACAAGTTTGTTCATGATCTTGACCTAGGTTGATGTTACTCAGAGCGGAATCTCGGTCGGATGGGCCAGACCAAAGATTCCGCATGATCGGATGCCGCGATTAGTACTCGTACAGATAGGATAAAGTACCCAAGTAGCGATAAGAGCCGGAGGTTGGGCAGGCAGCAGTGCCTGAGTCACCATACAAATAGTAAGTTTGATGGTTTTGCAGCGCCATTTTGGCCTGAATCAAAGCCTCTTTGTTATAGGTGACGAAATAGTTGGTATAGGCTGGCAGTACGTTGTGTTCCGGCACGGTGTAGATATAACCGTATGTCGTACCGTTAACGTTATATTCGTAAACACCGGTGACATTCACCCAACCGGCGGAACAAGTCGCCGCATTGGCCGCACTGGCACCAAACATGGAAGCAGTAATGACAGACAGCATTAGAAACAGATTTTTGATAGTTTTCATGACCTTCACCTTTTGTAAATTAAACACGAGAGTGGATGAGTTAACGCTGTACTTGCTTCTCGGGTAAAAAATTGGCCTACCTGAAAATTCAAGGGCAGCGTGTCCTTAGGCATTTACGCTGTGGTTTTACTGGCGGCGTAATTAGCGGGGACGGTGATAATTTAGGGAAACTGAAGGGTTTTCTCTGTTAACTTTCTGGCTGAAGAAGTGTGAGGTTTTTCACAGTTTTATGAGGATATAGCTTTGCTGGGGTTTTGTGTCGCTGTCGCGACGGATGTTTTATATGTCGGTTCGCGGACCGACAACCGCGATACTTTCTTTTGCGTGGCCAAAAGAAAGTATCCAAAGAAAAGGCCACCCGACATTCCGCCTTAATCCTGCGCGTCTTGCTTTCGGCGAGGGTTTTCGGAAGGGGCTTCCCAGCCCCTCCGAAAACGAGCGGCATCCCTGCCGCTCCCCTACGGGCTAATCTCACCAAATACCCACGGGGCACAAGAGCTGCGATGCTCGGGGCGGAATAACGGGAGTAAACCCATCGTTGTATGAATGGTTATTGAATAATTTGTAGGATTTAAATGTTTGCTAAACCACCACTTCTTACTATTCAGCAAGGCTCGAAAGGTACGTTTGTATCCTGGTTAGAAGACCTAGGTCTTAAAGATTTTCTGAAAAACCATCCATTGTCAAAGCTAGAAGAGTGGGGATGGCTTGTACCCCAACACCGAGTTGTTTTTCCAGTTGGGTATTTTTTAGCTTGGCAAAATTTCCCTTTATGTCCTGCTGAAATAGATTCTACGAAACCTGCATTTGATACTGAAGATTGCTTGTGGGCTTCGGAATGGTGCGTTGAAAAAGATCAAAGCCCGCTTTGGTTTTTGCATCCTTTTTTCCAAGCTACCGCTTCGAGTTATGATTTGCTTCGTAAAAATAATTACCGAACCACACCAATACCAGACGCATTTGTTCATCCCTATCGTTCGATCTCAATAACTCCCTATGCTGACTATTTTTTTCATTGGCAAGCCTATGCACTGATTGACGTTGTATGTAGAGCCGATTATTTTCAGCCTATTCTCAATACACCAGATATTGAAGAACGTGCCGAATCCGTTATACGGTACGCTACACAACTTAAGCAAAACGATATAAAGCCTACTGATGTACTCAGTGAGTCTAATCACTGGGGTGGATTGGCTGAGCCGATGACATGGCTCTCTCATTACCGCGCGTTTCGCGACGCTTTGTGTGGCAATGACGATCAAAATCTACAAATAAAAGGTGCGAAACAATTAGCTGAGCATTTAGGTATCAATGCAGAAATACTTGAAGAAGCTATCGAAACAAAATTACTTAGGTTGGCACAACGTTGGTTGTGGGCTAACGAAAAGCACAGTAAATGGACTCTCCAAGCTTGGCCTTATCTTCAGAAAGACATTAGGCTTGCTTTGGAATGGCTTTACATTCTGAACGATAATGACCTCGCCTTCTATTTGGATAAATGGGCCTATTCGTCTTTTGGTGAACGAGAATGGGCAGAGTTAAGTAGAGTTTTACCCTATGAGTTTTTTGAAGATAAACGATATTTTTTACGTTATTTGCCTTTTTATAAAAAACATTATGAATATGTACTTCCAACAGATCAAATACTCAAGAATTTGGTAGATAGGTTGCAATCGGCTAATTATCTTTTTGGTAGTTTTTTAAATGCATTTCGTCAGCTTCACGAAAACTTAGAACGTAACCCAAAACAAAAAGGTAATTTGGAATTTAGAACATTACGTCCACTTGATTATTACTCGTTACTGGCGATACGAGCCGAAAGTTGTCTTCGTTACGCGCTGGGTTATGACCGAGAGGAAAATATTTCGGAAGAGAATGATAAAAAAGGGTTGACTGATTACATAAGAGAACTTGCTAGACAAAGAAATATATCTGATAGCGTCGTTGATTATTTCGAGCAGAAAACAAATGATAACCGGCGAAAATATACAAAAGCCGGCCAATATACTCAACCAAAAAAATCGAACGACCCTATCGGTGAAATCATGAACATTGAATGCGCCGATGAAAGGAGCAATTGTTTGTTGAAAGCATTCTTATCCTGTCTTTTAGCAAGAAACTATTTTGCTCACCATACCTATTTAGACAAGGAATTGATACGAACTGAAAAATCAGCTTTTATGTTAACCGGTATTTTAACTACGGTTTTAGTTCTGTTGGATGACTCGGTCGATTATAGTTAAGTCGATGCGAGTTCCGGCCTCTACGTTTTTACGATCTACTTATGAATTTGGGATGGTTTTGGTCCCGTTATTCCGCCCCGAGCATCGCAGCTTTTGGCGAGAATAGCCCGCAGGGGAGCGGCAGGGATGCCGCTCGTTTTCGGAGGGCCAGGGATGGCCCTTCCGAAAACCCTCGGCAAAAGCGAGAAGCGCAGGATAAAGGCGGAATTCCGGGTGGCCTTTCTTTTGGTGACTTTTCTTTGGCCAAGCAAAGAAAAGTTACTCGGCTGTCGGGCCGAGACCCGACGCCCAAACACCCGTCGCGACAGCGACACACATTATTCAAAGAAAGCTAAAGCTTTCAAGACATCGTTCCCAAGCTGGAGCTTGGGAACCAGAATGACAAGTAAAATCCAACCAAACACAAATGCTAAAACTTACCGAAACCACCCAAACCTCAGAATCCCCCGATGACACTCTCACCCTCCCCTTCGAGGCCCGGCAGAAATCCCGGCAACCCGCCACCACCCAAGGTGGTATTCAAGTCGGCGTGTTCCTGCCAAGGGGCCAAACCCTGAGACACGGCGCAATTCTCACCAACGGCCAGGGCTTCAAAGTGCGAATCAACGCCGCGCCGGAACCACTGTCGGTAGTGAAATGCACCGATCCCTTGCTGTTTGCCCGCGCTTGTTATCACTTGGGCAATCGTCACGTGGCCTTGCAAATCCTACCCGGCGAGCTGCGGTTTTTGACCGACTATGTACTGGATCAGATGCTGATCGGATTGGGTTTGGCCGTCGAGCACGACACCCTGCCGTTCGAGCCGGAAGCCGGCGCTTACCATAGTCATGGTCACTAATTTAAGCCTGCTGCGGCTGCTGCAACTGGTCAGCCCCAGTTTGCCGATTGGGATGTACAGCTATTCCCAGGGACTGGAGACTGCTGTGCACGACGGCTGGGTAACCAATGCCGAGCAAACCGGCGATTGGCTGCGTGGTTTATTGCACAACGGTTTAGGCAAGGTCGACGCACCGTTGTTGGCACGGCTGTACGACGCTTGGCAGACTAATGACATCGAGGCTGTCACGCATTGGAGTCAAACCCTGACCGCTTACCGCGAAACTGCCGAATTGCGCGCCGAAGACAGGCAAACCGGTCAGGCCCTGGCGCGCTTGTTGGTCAAGTTAGAGATGCCGGAAGCGCAGATTTGGCAAAAACGGCCCGATGCTACGTTGGCGACCTTGTTTGCGTTGGCGGCGACACGCTGGCAAATCGATAAAGCCGATGCGATAGCCGGTTATTTATGGGGCTGGCTGGAAAATCAGGTGTTGGGCGCGATTAAATTGGTACCACTGGGCCAGGTGGCCGGGCAGCAGTTGTTACAAGGTCTGGCCGCCGAGTTGCCGGGCTTGGTCGAGAGCGCATCGCAATTGAAAGACGATGAGATCGGCGGCAGTTGTTTTGGTTTGGCCTTGGCCAGCAGCCGGCACGAAATCCAGTATTCACGGCTGTTTCGGTCGTGATGCCATGAGGTTTCGCGTGGGCACTTATCGTACCCACCCTACGCTCTTTATCGCAGATATTCCGTTCGGGCTGAGCTTGTCAAAGCCCTAGGTGGCAGGCCCTTCGACAGGTTAAGGGCGAACGGTTTTTAAAGGCTGGAATAATTCGCACCAACCGATAAACGCTGCCTCAACGCCGCGCAGTGGAATCGAGGTTTGGCATTTTTAAATCCCGGATAGTGTCGGGGCAACTGGAGACAATATGAACGACAAACAAATTTTAAGAGTAGGCATCGGCGGCCCGGTCGGCTCCGGCAAGACTGCGCTGGTGGATGCCTTGTGCAAGAAGATGCGCGACGATTACGAAATCGGGGTGGTCACCAACGATATTTACACCCGCGAGGACCAGCAGTTTTTGATTCGCAGCCAGGCTCTGCCGGAAGAGCGCATCCTGGGCGTGGAAACCGGCGGCTGTCCGCATACCGCCATCCGCGAGGATGCCTCAATGAATCTGGCGGCGGTGGACGAGTTGTGCGAACGCTGGCCGGAGCTGGATTTTGTGATGGTGGAAAGCGGCGGGGATAATCTCAGCGCGACCTTCAGCCCGGAATTGGCTGACCTGACGATTTACGTGATCGATGTCTCTGCCGGCGACAAGATACCGCGTAAAGGCGGCCCCGGCATCACCCGTTCGGATTTATTGGTCATCAATAAAATCGATCTGGCGCCTTATGTCGGCGCGTCTCTGGAAGTGATGGACCGGGATGCCAAAAAAATGCGCGGCGAGCGGCCTTTTGTGTTTACCAACATCAAAACCGGCAATGGCTTGGAAGCGGTCGCTGACTTTATTGTCAAGCAAGGCATGCTGCAAACGCATTAATGGCGATAGTCAGCCAAGGTTGACTTTTAACCAGTACTGGTATGCTCAAGAATAACGAATCAGGAGGAACCATGATGAAAACCGCGTTTTTAGTCGCCAGCCTCTGGGCGTGCTCCGTGTCGGTAGCCGACGCCGAGCCTTGCCCGGAATTGCTGAATTACAAGATGACCAAGCTTCGTTCCAGCGAGCAAATCGATTTTTGCCAGGCGTTTCAAGGCAAGGTGATCCTGGCCGTCAATACCGCCAGCAACTGCGGCTACACTCCGCAATTCAAGGGTCTGGAAGCCTTGTACCAAAAGTATAAGGATCAGGGCTTGGTGGTAGTTGGTTTTCCTTCCAATGATTTTAATCAGGAGTTCAGCGAAGCGGAAAAAACTGCCAACGTCTGTTACATCAATTACGGCGTCACGTTCCCCATGCTGGAAAAAAGTCAGGTGAAAGGCGCGGCAGCGAACAGTTTCTTCCAAAAACTGATTAAAGCCACAGGTCAGGCGCCGGCCTGGAATTTTCACAAATATTTGATTGATCGCAGCGGCAACAGCGTGGCGGCCTTCCCCAGCGCTGTGACGCCGGAACAGCTGGATTCTAAGATCAGCGCCTTGTTATCAGCTAAATAGGGTTGTAAACCTCAGCTCTCGCCGGCGGCATGCCGGCATTTTTTATCAGGACGAGACGGCAATGCGCAGAATTGGACTTTACTGGTTTGGTAATGATTTGCGGGTGCATGATAACGCCAACCTGCAACAAGCCAGCGCAGTAGTAGATCAGTTGCTTTGCGTGTATTGTCTGGACCCTGCCTGGTTGGCGCCCAACCCATACGGGATGGCTAATTTGTCGGAGCAGCGTTGGCGATTTTTGAAAGAAGCCTTACAGGATCTGGATAGAAATCTTCAGCAAGTTGGACAACATCTGCTGGTTTGTTACGAAACACCGCTTGCGGCCATCGGCGAGCTAGTCGCCAAACATGGCGTATCGGTGATTTATCGCAGCCGCCATGCTGGTTTTCAGGAGCGGCAACAATGGCTGGCACTGCAAAAACATTTGCCGGGCTTACGTTTTGTCGAATCGGATACGCAAACCTTGTTCAATCTGCGCGAATTGCCTTTTACCCAATTGCCGAAGTCTTTCACGCCATTCAAGGATAGCGTCGAACATTTGCGGGTCGATCACCCTTTGCTGCCGCCCGATGCGCTGCCTCCCAGCCCTGAATCCAAATCGGATTGGTTATTGAATTTTCCCGTGTATTTGCCGGCCATCTCAGCGCTCGATGCGGAGTTGGCGTTTCATGGCGGCGAGACCGCCGGTAAAAAACAGCTTAAAGCGTATTTTCGCAGCAGCTACCCCAGCCGTTACAAAGACTTGCGTAACGAACTGGACGGCTGGGAAAACTCCAGCAAGTTTTCGCCTTGGCTGGCCCATGGCAATCTGTCGGTACGAAAAATCTATTCCAGTTTGCGCCGTTACGAAGAGGAGAATGGCGCCAATGAATCCACCTATTGGCTGTATTTTGAATTGCTCTGGCGAGAGTATTTTCAATGGTACGCCCTCCAGCACGGCAAGCGGCTGTTTGCGTTTCGCGGCATTAAACCACGCAAACCTTTAACCTGCTTTTATCCGGAACGTTTTCAAAAATGGTGTCACGGTTACACGCCTTATCCATTAGTAAACGCTTGCATGAAACAACTGAACGCGACAGGTTATATGTCCAATCGCGGCCGGCAAATCGTCGCCAGTTGTTTGGTCAATGAATTGGCGGTGGATTGGCGTTTCGGCGCAGCTTATTTTGAACAACAGTTGCTGGATTACGATGTGGCCAGCAATTGGGGAAATTGGCAATATCTAGCCGGGGTGGGCGCTGATCCGCGCGGCCAGCGGCATTTTGACCTGGAAAAACAAACCCGGCTTTACGATCCGGACGGCCAGTTTATCCGCAAGTGGCAGGCTGAAGTCCGCAATTTGCCATTGGATTCTGTTGATGCCGCAGATTGGCCCGTGGACCCGGCTAACGCGAAATTGGCATCCATATTGTCGGCTTAGGCTAGCGATTAAACACCTCCGTTTGCTGAAGGTGCTAACGGCCTGTGCCAAAACTTTTCGCGCAGGATTTGCACCCCAAATAAAATTCCACCCCATCGTCTTGGGTGACGGAAATATTACCGCCGGCAAGGATCGTCCATTTACTGGGGCGTCCGTGAAATTTAGCGGTTCCTTGCACATAACAAGGTAGATAGGGATAGCTTTCCAGATATTCCGCCGATGTTATCGAGCTGGCTTTACGCAAAACGCTTTTGGCTTGCGGCGTGGAAAGCTTAAAGTCCTCGCAGAACGCCCCGGGCAGGTCGGAACCTGCCATCGCCACCCGCACCTGCGTAAACCCATCAATCGCAAAAGCATTTAACGGGAACATGACCGCGTAAAACCAAAAAGCGGAGTGTATTTTGTTTGCCAAAACCGAGCGCATCAAATTTACCACTTTACCCTTCCGCTAGCGCTTTATACCCCCATCAGACCGCCACTTACCTAGCGTTGATGCAACAAGCGAAACAACCAAAACCCGGCAAACATCGCCACAACAAACGCATAATTACCCAACACGCCCGCACTCAATCCCAATAAAGCCGGCCCCGGACAAAAGCCGGATAAGCCCCAACCGACACCAAATATCGCCGCTCCGGCAATCAGTTTGGCATCAATCCCGGCCGGCACAATAGCCGAAGGTTCTTGCTCGCGATCCGCAGCGTCGTTATTGCGATGCATCAAATAACGCGCCAGCCCCAGCGTCAATAAGGCACTTGCCATGACCAGGGCCAAGCTCGGGTCCCACGCCCCGGCCACATCCAGAAACGCCAATACTTTGGCTGGGTTGCTCATACCAGCCACGATCAAGCCCAGCCCAAACAACAGCCCGTAGGCAAATAAATAAACAGTATTTTTCATCGAGAGTTTCCGGTTTAGAACAGGTGCCGAACAATAAACACCGTAATCCCGGCAGTCAGCATGAAGGTTAGCGTCGCGACGATGGATCGCACGGACAAGCGGGCGATACCGCAAACGCCGTGCCCACTAGTGCAGCCGCCACCTAGCCGGGTGCCGTAACCCACCAGCAGGCCGGCAATTGCCAGCAAACCAGGCGAGGCTGCCAAATCCAACGTAATGTCTGCACCGCTTAAGCGATAAAGAGGCCCACTCGCCAGCAGTCCGGCCAGAAACCAGCCACGCCAGACACTGCTCTCGTTCCAAGGCGGTAGCATGCCCGCCGCGATGCCGGAAATCCCGGCGGTATGCTTATGGGTAAACAACAGCAAAGCGGCGGCCAGCCCAATCATGGCTCCCCCGGCCAGCGCGGATAAAATCGTCAAATAGTTCATGCGTCATTCTTGCCAAAAATGGGCTATTGAAGCAGAAACCGCAACACCAAACCAGATTTACTAGCTTTAACGCCCGATTTAAGTTGGCCAATCTGGCCACTCTTAGCGCCCCTCTTATTCGCATAGACAGCGGGCTCTCGTTATTCACCAAACAACGGCGAGCTCAAATAGCGCTCACCGGAATCCGGCAACACGGCGACGATGATTTTACCTGCGTGTTCCGAACGCTTGGCCAGCCGCACAGCAACCGCAAGCGCCGCACCGCTCGAAATACCGGCCATAATCCCTTCCTCCTTGGCGAGGCGCCGCGTATAGGCGATGGCTTCAGCGTCTTCTACCGGCTCGATCAAGTCAATCAACGACAAATCCAAATTCTGCGGCACAAAGCCGGCACCTATGCCTTGAATACCATGCGGCGCGGCTTGCAAAGGCAGCCCGGCGCGAGTCTGGCTTAATACAGGGCTGCCAGCCGGCTCGACTGCGACACTGAGTACCGGTCTGCCACAATGCTTTTTGAGATAACGCGACACACCGGTAATCGTGCCGCCGGTGCCGACGCCGGCTACGAAAATATCGACCTGACCGCCGCTATCGCGCCAAATTTCCGGGCCGGTGGTTTGTTCGTGTATCGCCGGATTGGCCGGGTTTTTAAACTGTTCAAGCAATAGATAATACTCAGGGTCGGCCGCGGCAATCGCCTACGCCTGCTCCACCGCCGCGCGCATGCCGAGCGCACCATCGGTCAACCGCAGGTTCGCGCCATACGCCAACAACAACGTGCGGCGCTCCTGGCTCATGTTGTCCGGCATCGTCAATGTGATAGGGATGCCACGCGCGGCGGCCACCGCAGCCAACGCAATACCGGAATTACCGCTGGTGGCTTCCAATAAAGTCTTGCCCGGCGTTAATAGGCCTTGACGCTCCGCAGCCCAGACCATCGCCGCACCGACCCGGCATTTCACCGAATAAGACGGATTACGGCCTTCAATTTTCACCAGCAAGGTCGCGTTCAATCCTTGGCTAATATGATTGATCCGTACTAAAGGTGTCCGGCCTATCGATTGGGAATTATCTGCGTACCAAGCAGGCATTGAGGGTTTCCTGTGGGATAAGGGTTTTACTTTGCATGAAAAAAATGATCCGGGCTTATTGTGAGGGATTCTAAAATCATTCGCTGAGCCCCTCCCTGTAATAGAATCGTTATTTGAATTGACTACCAAAAACAGGTATATACTTTTCCCGGGGGAAGGTGTTTTTTATTTTTTGAGGTGGTACAAACATGAATATTTTCACAAATCGATTAAAACAGACCCTGCTTCTAGCTGCGGGATTGAGTATGGCGGCTCCTGTTTCAATGGCTAGCACATGGGCTGGAACGGCAAATTATACGGCCGCACCTGGTGCCACTGGCGACGAAGCGATAGTAGGTCCGTTTGATACTTACGATTTCGGCTCAGGCGTTACCTTGGTGCAATTTACCAGCGCATCCACCTTTACTGCTTATTTCCAAACTATGGTGGATGGGCACTTCCTGAACAACGCCGGCATCAACGTTCCGGAGTTGAATATCTCAGGCGCGGGCTCGGGTTTTGAATTGACTGTGGCTGCAACCCTAAATGGCACCTACAGTAATTTCTCCGGTTTCCAGTCCTTCAGCTTCACTGGCGGAGCTGTCAACCTGTATTTTGACACGACACCCGATTACAGCTTTACGGGCGATAGCGGCTTCAACAACGGTGCTGCCATTTTATCCGGTACCGTAACCGGCGGTTCCGGGGTCATATCGCCAGCAGGCATAGGCGCCGAGCAGTTGGATTTAAATTTTTCCGGTATTTTTGGTAGTTACGACTCCAACGTCTACGCCCCAGGCATAACCGGCGGGCATTCAGTTTTTTCGATAAACTTGAACAATTCATCTTTACTGTCGGGAATTAATAGCGTTTTGGGCCAAAACACAAACGCTGGAGTACTTGCTGCTGTAGATGGCTCTATCCAATTGACATCCGTACCGGTACCTGCTGCTGCGTGGCTATTTGCCACTGGTGTGATCGGCTTAATGACTGCCGGCAAACGTAAAAATTTCGCTGCTTAAGCTCTAAATCTAAAGCATTTCGACTTCGTCGCCCAAGCCATGATAGCGGCTGGGGCGACGAAGTCATTCTGGACCGGCTTCTAAAGCTGTAATCCTTTCGAAAACAACAAACAAATCCTAAACAAGCCCTCCCATTCGTCGCCGTTAATCTGGCCTTTGATTTGGCAATCCACATTGGCGCTGGCTTGCAAAACACCCTGTAGCTCCTTGGTCTTCAACCTCTGCAAGGCCTCATGCACCAACTGCTTGCGCTTGTCCCATATCTGATATTTTTTGTAGAGAACGTCCGGGTTACCACCGCGTTTCAATTCAGTCTTGATACTGACCAGGGTTCGGGCTTCGCGGCTGATAGCCCACAACACCACCGGCGCTGCGACGCCTTCCGCTTTGAGCCCGGCAAGAATTTTAACGGATCGATTCACCTTGCCCGACAACAAAGCATCCATCAACTTAAACACGTCGAACCTAGCGCTGTCAGCCACATCGCCCTCAACCATGGCTTTGTTGATACGGTTAGCCCCGTGCAAGATATATAGTTTTTCAAGCTCCTGAGCCGCGGCCAGCAAGTTGCCTTCGACTCGCACGGCCAGGCTTTTCAACGCCTCCGCGTCAAGATGCATGCCCTTCCGCTCCGCGCGGCGCTGCAACCATTGCAACAACTCCGGCCCTTGTAATGGCCAGACCTGCACGGTGATCGCAATTTTATCCAAGGTCTGAAACCATTGCGACTTCTGCGCCGCGCTATCCAGCTTGCCGGCGGTGATCAGCAAAACGGTATCTTCGGGGGGACGCTGACAATACGCGCTTAGGGCTTTGCCGCCTTCTAACCCAGGCTTGCCGGAAGGCAAGCGTAAATCGATGAGTTTTTTGTCGGAAAAGATGGAAAGGGATTCGGCTTCGAGCGTCAATTGCGGCCACTCGTTACCGGTATCGATGGCAATCACTTCGCGGGTGAGATAACCTGCAGTACGAGCCGCACGCCGAATGTCGTCCGCCGCTTCGCCAAGTTGTAGAGGCTCGTCACCGCTCACCAGATAAACCGGTGCCAGCTCTTTCTGCAAGGCGCCGGTTAACTGGTCAAGCTTCAGACGCATAGCTATTTTTTCTGCGTATCGACGGCGATCCTGGCTCTGGCCAATATCATCCGCGCCACTTGTTTATAGATTTCGTTGCGAATCAATTGTTCTTCGTTGCCTTTCGCCAGTACCGCCGTTTGGTCGTTGAAAAACTCCCGGGAAATTTCGATCACTTGCTCGTCCATCAGCGCATTTTCCTTGCTGTCGAAAAACTGAAAGCGCAGATAATATTCCAGCTCGGACTCACTGGACTTACCGGTTGAACCGATGGTCAGTACCCGGTTACGCATGTCTTCCCTAAGCACCTTGACCACCACGCCGGCATCATTGGGAGAACCCACTATTTTGCCTTTCGAGGCTTTCATGATGGCTTGCAGTTCGCCTTGTAAAGGCACGGAAGCACCAAACACATACATGTTTTTCAGCACTTCCGGCATCTCTATCGAACCGCGCAGATGATATCCGCAGCCAAGCAGCAGCGCCAAAGTTCCAAACAAAACCATTCGGCTCAAGTGATTTATCATTTGCTTCTCGAAAACCCAGCGTTTAAACAACGATATTCACCAGTTTCTGCGGCACCACAATCAGCTTTTTCACCGGTTTACCTTCCAGATAACGCTGCACATTGTCGTCGGCCAGGGCCAAGGCTTCGACTTGCTCCTTGGACGCCGTTGCCGCAACGGATAATTTACCGCGCAGCTTACCGTTCACTTGCACGACCATTTCGATGGCGTCCTGTTGCAATGCGGATTCGTCGATCAGTGGCCAAGCGGCAAGCACGATGTCATCGTTATGCCCCAACTGATTCCACAATGCTTGAGCCGCATGCGGAATAATGGGCGCCAGCATCAAGACGATGGCTTCCAGCACTTCCTGACGGATTGCCCTGCCATTGGCACTATCGTCTTCAAATTTATTCAGCGCGTTGACCAGCTCCATGTTGGCCGCAATCGCGGTATTAAAGGTATGGCGACGGGCCATATCGTCGGTGACTTTTTGCAACGCCTGATGCAACTGGCGGCGCAACACTTTTTGATCATCGCTCAAGGCCGCCTTGTCCAGCGCTTGCTGAGGCAATCCGGCTTCGACATGCAAATAGACTTGCCGCCACAAACGTTTCAGGAAGCGGAATGCACCTTCCACACCGGCGTCATTCCATTCCAACGACTGGTCGGGCGGCGAAGTGAACATGGTGTAGAGACGCACCGTGTCCGCGCCGTATTTGTCGATCAACACCTGCGGATCGACACCGTTGTTTTTCGACTTCGACATTTTTTCGACCGCGCCCACCGTGACCGGTGATCCATCTTCGAGTAACTTGGCACCGATGATCTTGCCCTTGGCGTCACGTTCGACATCGATTTGGGTCAGATTGAAATAGCGTTTGTGGCCGTGATCGTCGATTTGATAGAAGGTTTCGGCGATCACCATGCCTTGCGTCAGCAAGTTTTTGAACGGCTCGTCGCACACCACCAAACCTTCGTCGCGCAACAATTTGGTGAAAAAACGCGCATACAATAAGTGCAAAATCGCATGCTCGATACCGCCGATGTAATGATCGACCGGCAACCAGTAATTGGCGCGTTGGTCCAGCATCGCGCTATCGCAATCCTGGCTGGCATAACGCGCGAAATACCAGGACGACTCCATGAAGGTATCGAAGGTATCGGTCTCGCGGCGGGCCGGTTTGCCGCATTTCGGGCAATCGGTATGCGGAAAAGTAGGATGCGCGGCCAAGGGCGATTGCGAACCGTCCAACACCACGTCGCGCGGTAAGGTCACCGGCAATTGCTCGTCCGGAACGGGGACGGTGCCGCAGTCGCCGCAATAAATCACCGGTATCGGCGCACCCCAGTAACGCTGGCGGGAGACACCCCAGTCGCGCAATCTGAAATTGGTTTTGCGTTCGCCCTTGCCGATACCGGCGAGTTTGGTGGCGATGGCGTCGAAGGCTTGTTTAAAATTCAAGCCATCGAATTCTCCGGAGTTTTTCAACACACCTTTATCGGTAAAGGCTTTTTCGGCAACGCTGTCGTCAGAGCCATCCGCAGCGGCAATCACTTCCTTGATGGCAATACCATATCTCTTAGCGAATTCGTAATCGCGCTGATCGTGTGCAGGCACGGACATGACCGCGCCAGTGCCGTAATTCATCAACACGAAGTTGGCGATCCATACCGGTACGGATTCGCCGGTCAAAGGATGAATGGCGTGAAAACCGGAAGCGATACCGCGCTTTTCCATGGTTTCCATCGCCGCTTCGGAGGTTTCCATCTGCTTGCAGGATTCTATGAAGGCGGCGATGTCGGCATTGGCTTGGGCGGCTTTCAAGGCCAAGGGATGTTCGGCGGCGACGGCGACGTAAGTCACGCCCATCACGGTGTCGGGGCGGGTGGTATAGATACGGATCGGCGCTTCAAAACCATCGACCGCAAAGTCCATTTCCACGCCTTCGGAACGGCCGATCCAGTTGGCTTGCATGGTACGGACCTGTTCGGGCCAACCGGGAAGTTTGTCCAGCGAGGTCAGCAACTCGTCGGCATAAGCGGTGATTTTTAAAAACCACTGCGAAATTTCTTTTTTCTCGACCTGCGTATCGCAACGCCAGCAGCAACCGTCGATGACTTGTTCGTTGGCCAGCACGGTTTGGTCGTGCGGACACCAATTGACTGGCGCGGTTTTTTTATAAACCAGACCTTTTTCCAGCAAGCGGATGAAAAACCATTGCTCCCAACGGTAATAACTCGGATCGCAGGTCGCCAGTTCGCGGCTCCAGTCGTAACCAAAACCCAGACGTTTCAACTGGTCACGCATGTAATCGATATTCGAATAGGTCCAGTCGGCCGGGTGCACCTTGTTTTGCATAGCCGCATTCTCGGCCGGCAAACCAAAGGCGTCCCACCCCATCGGTTGCAACACATGCTTGCCCTGCATCCTTTGAAAACGGCTGATCACGTCGCCAATAGTGTAGTTGCGGACGTGGCCCATGTGCAGCTTGCCGCTGGGATAAGGAAACATCGACAGGCAATAGTATTTTTCTTTGCCGGTGTCTTCAGAAGCGGTAAACACTCCGGATTTTTCCCAGTCGGCCTGTACTTTTTGCTCTATTTCCGACGGCTTGTAATGCTCTTCCATCCTATTCGTCTTTTGCTGTAAAAAGGCGCTAGAATACCTTAGAGACGCTTAAAGCTAAAGCGTGAAAATTAAAACAACACAAGGAGCAGCCATGGGCGAAAACAAACTGATCAAAGCGTATGACGATCTGATGGGCCATCTTTACGAAGCCCTGGACGATACCTTACACACCGTCGCCGACGCATTGGAAATAGCCAAGGAAAAAACCAGCGCGCTGGGCGGCCACACGCAAGAAGAAATCAATAAAATCGCCGACTATGTGATGCGCGATGTAGAACACGTCGCCACCGCGCCGTCGCAACAAAACGACAGCAATTCGTTGTCCGAATGGTTGAAGTTTGACATCGATTTGATCGAAAACTTTGCCCTGGATGCCTTCATGGACATCGCCGACAAAACCAAGGTCAAGCTGGCCGCGTTGGAGATGGAAGCCAAGCTCTATCATCCTTATAAAAGCGGTGAGGTAGCCGGCCCCGGCACTTTTGTCTGCGATGCCTGCGGTAAACAAATCGCCTTCAAATCCACCAGCGTGATACCGGCCTGCCCGGAATGCAAGGGCGGCAGTTTCTCGCGCGTTTGATATTGCAGGCTTTAACCTTATAATGCGGGCTTTTATTTTTTAGCAATCGAGGGCGATTATGCGCAGGGTGATCTTCAATCAGAAAGGCGGCGTGGGTAAATCTACCATTACCTGTAACCTAGCAGCCATCAGCGCCGTAGAGGGTAAAAAAACCCTGGTGATCGATCTCGATGTGCAAGGCAATTCCACCCAGTATTTGCTGGGCAATAAAGTCGCCGATTCCGACAAGACCATCGCCCATTTTTTCAAAGACAGCCTGGGATTGGGCTTATTCGGCGGCGGGAAGGAAGGCTTGGACGGTCTGATTCATGAAACCCCCTTCCCCAACCTTTTCGTATTGCCATCTCATAGCGATTTGGAAGGTTTGCAAAGCCGGTTGGAATCGCGGCATAAAATCTACAAATTAAAAGAAGCGTTGGAAAAACTGGAAGGCTTCGAGCAAATCTATATCGACACCCCGCCGATTTTAAATTTTTATAGCCTATCAGCGTTAATCGCCGCCGAAAAATGCCTGATTCCGTTCGACTGCGACACCTTCGCTCGTGAAGCCCTGTACACATTGATGCGCGCCATCGCCGAAGTCAAAGCCGATCATAACGACAGACTGGAAGTGGAAGGCGTCATCGTCAACCAATATCAAAAGCAGGCCAACCTGCCGCGGCAGTTGGTGGAAGACCTGATCGCCGAGGGTTTGCCGGTCCTGGAGACCAAAATCTCCACCTCGGTGAAAGTCCGCGAATCGCATAGCGACGCCCAGCCTTTGATCCACTACGCGCCAACCCACAAATTGACCGAAGAATACCGGGCCTTGCATTTGGAAATCCACAAATAACGGTTTGGCATTTACCCACATTAAAAAGCCGGCAATGCCGGCTTTTTTGTTTTTAACTGACGGCAAATACCGAAGAGGCAGCCGCGCGCAAATGCTTAACCAGCAAGACTCGCCTGAGTCGCCAGCCCACCATGCCGCACATCGATACCGTCCAACATAAAAATGGCGTGCTCGGCAATGTTCCGGCAATGCTCGCCGCAACGCTCCATGGCTTTCATCATTTGCATCACATCCAAGGCTCTGCGAATCATTCGGGCGTCGTGCAATACCAAAGTCAATTGGTGCTTGATACCCTCCTGCAATTCCGACTCGCAATCCCTATCGCATTCCAACAAGGCGTATGCCTGCTTGGTATCCCGGCTTTCGAAAACCACCATCAACTTGTCCAAAATCAGCTTGATTAAACCGCCGATTTTCACGATGTCAGCCAACAGCTTTTGATTGGGGTCGCTGGTGTTCGGGTCGAACAACACCGTAATCAGTTTGGCGAACTCGACAATCTCAACACCGATTTTTTCCAGCTCTACGGCGATTTTCGACGTCGATAACACATAGCGCAGATCGTTTGCCACCGGACTATGCCGGGCAATGATGTTCAATACCTCGCCGTCAATCTTGCTTTCGAAGCGCTTGACCTTCTTATGCCGTGATACGACTTTTTGCGCCAGTTCGGCATCGCCGTAGTCCAGCGCCTGCATCGCCTGTTCCAATTGGTAAACCAAAAGGTCCGTCATATCCAGCATCAAACTGTGCATATGCCCTAAATCGGTGTCATACGCATGCAAGGTATGCACATTATTGGGAGTGTCTGTTTGCTTCGTCATCGGCAGTTCTCTTGCTTGTTTGGCCAGGGTCTCGGTAATAAGCGAACCTTAGAACAAGCAGATTACAAGAATGTGACACAACCCGATAGACACGCAAAACCCGGCGCGTTAGCCATTGTTTTTAAACAACATATTTATAGAGCCGACGATCTAAAGTCTGCACAAAACGCCAAAAATAATCCGTTGCCCGCATTACTCGGCAAAGAAGCGACAAGCCTGCTCTGTCATGCTGCTGTCATAAATGCAGACAAAAATAGCCCTCGTCCGATACCAATATTTGGCGTTTGCTTATGAATACCTCTTTCTATCGCACCATCTGGATTTCCGACCTACACATTGGCTCGACCCAATGCCAGGCCGATGCCCTGCTGGATTTTTTAAAACATAACGACAGCGAAAAACTCTATCTGGTCGGCGACATCATTGACTTTTGGGCCTTGTCCAAAAAAATGTACTGGCCGCGTGATCACAACACCATCATTCAAAAAATCCTGCGTAAAGCCAGACACGGCACGCAAATTATCTACGTCCCCGGCAACCACGACGAAAACGTCCGCGATTACGACGATTACGTGTTCGGCGACATCGTCGTCAAAAACTCGGATATTCACACCACGGTAAACGGCAAACGCTTCCTGATCGTCCACGGCGACGAATACGATACCATCGCCAAACACCACCAATGGCTGGCAAAAATCGGCAGCCTGGGTTACGACTGGCTGATCGAAATCAACCGCTTCCTGCGCTTGTTCAGACGCCTATTCGGCAGGCAATCGCATTTCTCCTTGGCGGCGTTTGTGAAATTCAAAGTCAAGAATGTGGTGCAATTTATTTCCGATTACGAAGAAAGCATTGTCCGCACCCTGAAAAACGAAGGCCTGGACGGCGTGATTTGCGGGCACATTCATCATGCCGAAATCAAGGAAATAGAAGGCTTCTTATACGTCAATACCGGCGATTTCGTGGAGAGTTGCACGGCCATTGTCGAACATCAAGACGGCAGACTGGAGTTAATCCGCTGGCTGGCCCAGGAAGCGCCGCAATTGACGCAGCAGCACGATGGAGAATTGCCGCATCCTGGCTAACTCCAAAGCTTGCCGGAACCGGCCTACTTAGCTTTGTATTACATGTCACAAAAACTTCGCCAAACCGTCACGGTTTCTTAACCCTCCTCCAAGCGTAATCCCGGAAAATGTGAGCGGGCTTGCAGAATTTTGGGAAGTCACCCAATGACGCGCTCGTCGCCTATCCCCTTAGGCCGGCGAGTGCGTCTCTCTGCGAGTCAGCTCAGGCTCATCCAAGCCTGCTTACTGATTTTTAAGCACAGAGACCATCCGACCATGATCGCAAAGCACATCCGCAGCTACCCGCTGCTGGCCGCAGTGAGCGCCCTCAGCTGCTTCGGCAACGCCCAGGCAGCCACGCCGGTATTTATCAACGAAATTCACTACGACAATGCCGGCACCGATAGCGGCGAGGCCATCGAAATCGCCGGCCCGGCCGGCACCAACCTCAGCGGCTGGTCGTTGGTGCTTTATAACGGCAACGGTGGCGCCAGCTATAACAGCAAAGCCTTAAGCGGCGTAATAGCCGATCAAACCGGCACCGGCTTCGGCACGCTGAGCTTCAGCTATCCGGCAGACGGCATACAAAACGGTGGGCCAGACGGCATTGCCTTGGTCAACGGCAGCACGGTGGTGCAGTTTTTAAGTTACGAGCCCTCACCTTTTACAGCGGTAGGCGGCCCGGCCAACGGCATGACCAGCTTGGATATTGGCGTAGCGGAAACTAACTCAACTCCCGTCGGCCAATCCTTACAACTGAAAGGCACCGGCAACAGCTACGAAAACTTTACCTGGAACGCCCCAGCCACAAATTCATTTGGCGCGGTCAACAACAGCCAAAACTTCGGCGGCGTCACCCCGCCTCCCCCGGTATCCCAATGCGGCCAAGCGGCAACCCTAATTCAGCGCCATCCAAGGCAGCAGCGGCGTCAGTCCGTTGAGCGGCAGCGTGCAACATGTTGAAGCCGTGGTCAGCGCCGACTTCCAAGGCAGCGGTAATTTGAACGGCTTTTTCGTGCAGCAAATCGATGGTGCCGACGCCAATCCGGCTACGTCCGAAGGCTTGTTCGTCGCCTCCAGCTTGCCGGTCAATGTCGGCGATAAAATCCACATCGTCGGCACCGTCACCGAAACCTTCAATATGACCCGCCTGGAAAGCGTCAGCTCAGTGGACATTTGCGCCACCGGTAACGCCTTACCGACAGCGGTTGAAGTAAATTTACCCTTCGACAACGCCGACAATAACGCTGAACGCTGGGAAGGCATGTTGATCCGTCTGCCGCAAACCCTGACGGTCAGCGAAAACTTCAATCTAGGCCGCTTCGGTGAATTTTTACTCTCGTCCGGCGGCCGCTTGATGACGCCTACCCAGGTCGCCATGCCCGGCCAAGCCGCTATCGATGCTGCCGCGCAAAATAGCTTGAATCAGCTCACCGTAGACGATGGCTCAAACATCCAAAACCCAGACCCGGTAATTTATCCGCAACCGACCGGTCTCAGCGCCGCCACGCCTTTACGTAGTGGCGATGCGGTGGTGGGCGCTACCGGCGTGTTGGCTTACGATTTTGGCGTGTACCGCCTGCAACCGACTCAGCCGCTAACCTTTGTCGCCGACAATTCCCGCGGCCCGGTTCCGGCCCTGTCCGCCTTGGGCTCGTTAAAAGTCGCCAGCTTCAACGTGTTGAATTACTTCAACGGTAACGGTGTCGGCGGCGGTTTCCCAACCGCTCGCGGCGCTAATACCCTGGTCGAATTCAACCGCCAGCGCGACAAAATCATTCCGGCCATCCATGCCTTAAATGCCGATGTGGTAGGTTTGATGGAAATCGAAAACGACGGCTACGGCAGCAGCAGCGCCATCGCCGATCTGGTGAATGGTTTGAATCAACTGGCCGGCGCCGGCACGTATGCCTATATCAATCCGGGCTTGAGCAAAGTCGGCACCGATGAGATCGCGGTTGGCATCATCTACAAACCGGCTAAAATCACGCCGGTTGGCGCGGTGGCAATATTGGATTCTTCGGTAAACCCCTTATTTATCGACACCAAAAACCGCCCTGCCCTGGCCCAAACTTTCTTGGATAAGGCTTCCAACAAGTTGCTGACCGTGGCAGTCAACCATCTTAAATCCAAAGGTTCGGCTTGCGACGATGTCAATGATCCCGACACCGGCGACGGCCAAGGCAATTGCAACCAAACCCGCACCAATGCTGCGCAAGCCCTGGCCACCTGGTTGGCTGGCGATCCTACCCACAACGGCGCCAACAATGCCCTGATCATCGGTGACCTGAACAGCTATGCCCAGGAAGACCCGATCACAGCCTTGAAAAACGCCGGTTACCAGAACCTGCTGGAAACTTTCGTCGGCAATCAGGCCGCTTACAGTTACGTATTCGATGGCGCGGCCGGTTATCTGGATCATGGCCTAGCGAATGCCGCACTCGCGCCGCAAGTTAAAAGTGCCGGCGAATGGCATATCAACGCCGACGAACCACGCTCTCTGGATTACAACACCGAGTTCAAAACAGCCAATCAAATCAGCAGCTTCTACGCGGCCGATGCTTATCGCTCATCCGACCACGACCCACTGTTAATCAAATTGTTCGTGCCGGGCGACCTGGATAACGACGGCGATGTCGATGGTAGCGACGCCAATTTGATCAAGGCTCAAGTTGGTAAATGCAGCGGCAAAATAGGTTTTAACCGGGAAGCGGATTATGACGCGACCGGCTGTGTCAGCATGGCTGACTACCGGACTTGGTACGGCTATTTCAATAACTACACGGCGAACAGCAAGCCGTAACGGCCGCGAACATCGCCGATTAATTTTTATTTGTTAAAGAAGGTTTTATGAAAAATATGATATGGCGTCATTGCCTGATACTTGCGTTGGCATTTTGGTCTGGTGTCAACCAAGCGAGTACGCTCAGCACATCCGGCGATATTCAAATTAATCCGGGCGGCAATATAGAACTCCAAACGGGTCAAACCCCAGGAAATCTGCAAGCTAAACAACCACCACTTATTACAGGGGGTGACATTCAAATTGTGCCTCGAGGTAGTATTGCAAGCCCAGCGGGACCAACGCCAACCAATTCGGGATCAATTTCACCGTTAACCCTTGTCTCTCCTACTGAACCCACATTTTTGGCGCTACAGCAGACCTCAGGCTTTACCCATATTGGCGATCATTTTGATGTTGAAGTGCTGGCTTTCGCGCCTTTGGCTAACGCCAGCCCGGACGAACTGGTGTTGGGCTTTGGTTTCAACACGCTATTAGGCGGCACGGGCGCTGCGCAGTTTTTGGGTAGCAGCATTAACCCGTTGTTCACCGACATTTCAACACAGGATGGCGTGAATTTAGCCGCTGCCGGCCTGGCCTTTCCGGGCTTGAGTGCAAATGACGTGGGCTCGTTCATTTCTCTGGCGGTTTTGCATTTTCAGGCCGTCGCGTCAGGTGACTTGAATATCGCGATCACCAGCGATTTGCATGATCTCAACCAAGGTTTGATCTTTTTGAATCAAGGGCCGCTGGCGATCAATGCCAGCGTCGGCTTCAACATCACGGCTGTGCCGTTACCGCCCTCTTTGTTGCTGTTTGGGAGTGGCTTGGTGGTAGGTTTTGGGGGGATTCGGAAGCGCGCGGCATATCTGCATCGCCCCTGACGGACTATTCTCGCCAAATACCCACGGGGCACAAGAGCTGCGATGCTCGGCGCGGAATAACGGGAGAAAACCACTACCAAAATCAAGAGAAAACAAAACGCAGGGTGAGCAACGGTTCTCTGCAAACCGATTATCGGTATAGGCTTATGCCAGGTAATGACAAAAACCGTGCCCGCCCGGCATATTGGCTATTGGTGCGGGCGGTTTTGTAGGTCGTTGCCGGCAGGATCGGAACGTTCTTTTGTTTTTGAGGTTCCGTGCAGCGAGTCGGAAAGAGCCACGTCCAAAGAAAACCGCGTAGGTGCGATTAGCGAAGCGTAATCGCACGTATTTGGGCACAAGTTTCAGGATTGCATGCGTCCGATTACGCTGCGCTAATCGGACGAGCTGTAACGCACAGGAACGAGCCCAAAGATATGCGGCCTCCTGGCTTAAAACTCCACCTTTACCGATCCCAGCAGCGTTCTTGGCGTACCGATATTAACCCGCGAGTTCGGCCCCAGACCCGGAATCACGTCTTGCAGATAATTTTTGTCCAACAGATTGTTTACATTCAGCTGGAAAGTGACTTTGGATTGGCTGACTTTCAAATTGTAGGCAGTCATTAAATCAACCGTAATAAACCCCGGCACATTATAGGTATTCGGCACATTGGTAGAGGCATCGCGCATTGTGATGCCGCCGCCGACTTTAAACCCTTTCAATGACTCCTGTTGAAAGTCGTAAGTATTCCAAAACGTGCCGACGTTTCTGGGGATCGCGAACATCCGCCGACCTTCTCGGCCGTCGTTGTCTTTGGTAACGCGGGTGTCCAGATTGGCGTAGGTGGCGATCATATTCCAGCCCGGTAGGATTTCGCCTTTAATGTCCAACTCCGGTCCGCGGCTACGCACCTCTCCGACCGCGATGGAATACAAGGGATTGTTGGGGTCGGTGGTGGCTACGTTTTGTTTGGTCAAATCGAAATAGGCCAGCGTGGCGCTGAGCCGGCCGTCGAAAAACTCGCTCTTGGCGCCCAATTCCCATTGCTGCGCGCTCTCGGGCGGCAGCGGCTTGCCGCCCTGGCCCAAACCATTGGTGGCGCCAAAGTTTTCGACATAATTGCCGTAAAGGCTCAACCAATCTTGGGCTTGCCACAATACCCCGACGCGCGGTGTCACCGCGTCCGCGGAAAGCTTGGATTGCGCCACTTTATCGGCCTGATCTACGACCTGGTAACGCAAACCGCCCATCACGTGAATCCCGTGCGGCAACTGAATCTGATCCTGGGCGTACAAGCCGTAGAAGTCGGTGTCGGTGTCGTAGCGGTCAAATCCGGTCGGAAAGCTATAGCCGGTGTGGATAGGATTATAGATGTCGATGCCGGTCGCGGGATCGCCGTAATAATATTGGCCTGTCGAACGGTTGTTGTAATAATCGCCGCCGACCAGCAATGTGTGCTTTAGCCCAAAGGTATTGAAGTGGCCGGTTAAGTCCAGCGTGGTGTAATAGGTGTTAATGTCGGCCGGGTTAGCAACCACGATTCGATTGAGCTGGCTACCCGTCAGTCCATCTCCCAGCATCGCTACGCTGTTCGGCGTATCCCGGCGCTCGGTGGCGAAGCGATGGCTGATGCTCCAATTGTCGTTAAATTGATGCGACCAATTGAAGCCCAACAAAATGTCGTCGTGATTCTCTGGGGTCTTTTCCATTAAATTGCGCCCGCGCGGCATATCGATAAACCGGCCGTCTACGTAAGGCCAAACCATGGTGTCGTTGACCAAATTGTCGTGTTTGTATTCCATCTCGAAGGTAATTTGCGTTCGAGCGCTGATGTTCCACTTCAGCACCGGCGCCAGAAAGATGCGTTCGCTATCGACCAACTCGCGGTAAGAGCCGCTGTTTTCGTAAGACGCATTCATCCGGTACAACAAGGTATCGTCGTTCGTCAGCGGACCGGTGGCATCCATTGTGGTGCGGTAAAGATCGAACGAACCGAACTGCTGCTGTAAGGCGTAATAAGGGGTATTTAGCGGCTGCTTGGTCACCACGTTGACCATGCCGCCCGGCTCCATCCGCCCGTAAAGAATAGAGGCCGGGCCTTTTACTACCTCAACCCGTTCGACATTGGCCATCTGCCGCTTGCCCCAAGAACTGAACTCGGAGTCGTAGCGGAAGCCGTTGCGAAATAGCGCCGAACTGCGAAAGCCGCGCAGATAGAGATCTTCGGACAGGCCCCCGGAACCCGCGCCCAGGGTTACGCCGCTGACATTTTTTAACGCGGTTTCTATTGTAATCGCTTGCTGATCGTTCAATACTGCTTTCGGCACGATTTGAATATTCACCGGCGTTTCCATCAATGGCGTATCGGTTTTGGTGGCCGTCGCGGAATCGCGCAGCGCATAGTCCTTGTTATACGGATCGTTGGCGTCATAAGCCGCCCTCCCCAGCACCGTTACTGCCGGCATCGTAGCCGCCGACTGTGGCTCGCTGTTATTGACCACCGGCTTAGCTTCGATAATCGCCGTACCGTTGCCCACCAAGCGATAACCCAACCCGCTGTCCTTCAGTAATTTGCTCAGCCCTTGTTCGACGGTGACTGTTTCATGTAAGGCCGGCGCGCTAAGACCGCGGGTCAACTCGGCGTTGAATACCAGTTTTAGATTGGCCTGGTCGGCGAAAGCCGTCAGCGCTTCGGTCAAACCGCCGGCAGTAATGGCATAAGTCCGTGCTTCCTGTTGCATGGGCTCGGCGTAGGCCGTATAGCTGGCAATGCTCAGCGCCAGGGCTGTCACGGCGAATGGCGCACTTAAGGGCGCGAATGCGAGTGTCCTCATAAAATCTCCTGATTGCGTGAATGACGGCGCCGATAACCGGCGTTACTCTTCACAACGTTTCAGGGAAGAAATCATGAACACTACCTTAAAAATTTTTCAACATATGGCCGGTATTGCCGAAGGGCACGCCAGCCTGAGTTTAGACGAACTCAGCCTTTATGCCCCTGAGGGTACGAACGGAATACCGGTAATAAATAGGGCCGGGGAGATTTTCCGAATAAATGCTCGCCGATCCACTTTCCTCTGATGCTTTGAAAAACAACGAGGAGCGTCTTCAGTCCATTGGGTAGAGCAATATTGGACTGCTTGCAGTGTGTCATATCACGCCTTATACGGCATTTCACACAGCTCTGTTAATGCAAATCCAGGCCAACATAGGCATTTGACGTATCCCGGCGGCGGTCAAATGTTGGATTTTTGAAGACGCTAAAGCCGCATTAATAGCGCCTATCACGGCCGTTGCTGCCCGGCAGCGTGCCTAAATTGATACGAAATAAAGGCCATTGGCGCCGATTTTGCTTCGTCAAACGTCTTGATAGATAACCCACTTGTATCGCTTTCAAAAACGACTGATGACTGCTGTTTCGGACACACTGGATCATTTCTTTCGGGAAAATCGGGACGATTTAATCGGTTTTTTTCTGCGCCGCCTGCATTGTCCCGATACCGCCAAGGATTTGGCCCAAGAAACCTTTGTGCGGCTATTGTTCTCCGAACAGCGGACGCCGACTCAGGATAGGCGGGCGTTGGCGTTTTTTATCGCCGGCAATTTGGTGGTCGATCATATCCGCAAGGAATCGGTACGCGCCCGTTATGCGCCAAGCCAGGAGATACCGGCCGAACTACTGGAGGCGGTTGCCGGCAATGATCCGGACGCCGAAAAACAGTTAATGGCCTGGCAGGATCTGGATACGGTCAATACGGCCCTGAATGAATTGCCGGAAGAGTGCCGGGCGGCGTTTTACTTAAGCGCCATCGAAGGCCTGACTTACGCGCAAATTGGCGAATGTTTGGGCGTGTCCGAACGGGCCATCGCCAAACGCATTGCCAAAACTTTGAAGCATTGCCGTGACCGTCGCGAGCAACACTGAATTGGCCTGCGGTTTATTTTCCGGCAACATTGTTTTATCGTTTGCCCACTCCTTCCCCGCTTCAGCAGCCTTGATGAACACCGACCCCGACAACTCCAATGAAAGCTTGGCCGACCAGGCGATAGACTGGCTGGTGCTGATGCGTTCCGGTTCGGTTACAGACGCCGCACGCCACCAATTCGAGGCCTGGTATGGTCAAGACGACGCCAACCGGCAAGCCTACGCCGAGGCCGAAGCGCTGTGGGGTTCGGTCGCGCAAGCCGTTAAAACCACACCGCCCGCCAATTTCCAGCCAAAGCAATTCATGCCGTTCCGCGTTTGCCGCGGCGAGCCGGTTTGGCGCTAGCCGCTTCGCTGGTGTTGGGGTTGTTGCTAGGCCGGGATAGGCTGCACGATTGGTTGTTCAGCGATTACGCAACCGCCGTTGGCGAGCAAAAACAGATTCAATTGGCCGACGGCAGCCGCGTGTTGCTGAATACCGATACCGCGTTGGACATAGACTGGTCGGCGGACAAACGGCGCGTGGTATTGCTCAGAGGCCAAGCCGAGTTCAAGGTTACCAGCGATGCCAATAGACCCTTTGAAGTGGTGGCCGGCGATACGGCGGTTAGGGCCTTGGGGACGGTGTTTGATGTGGCGCGCCCTGGCGCCGATAAGGTCGAAGTCAATGTTACCGAGCATGCGGTAGCCGTGCGCTTGACCGATCAAGCCGATGTCGCCGCGATACGGGTGGAGGAAGGCCAGCGATTGACGTATTCCGCTGGTGGTGGGTTGGATAAACCGGCACCAGCCAATCTCAACCAGTTAAATGCCTGGAAACGCGGCAAGTTGATTTTTCACGATCAGGCGCTGGCCGACGTGGTGGCAGAGTTAAACCGCTATTCCAAAGCCAAAATCATTCTGAACGGGGAGGATGTCAAGCAATTGCGAGTTAGCGGGGTATTTCCAACCGACGGTCTGGCGATGCTGGATGCCTTGCAAAAATCTTTGGCACTGCGTCAGACCGCATTGGGGCCGTGGCTGGTGATTTTGCATTCTTGATGCGAAAACAGAATCGGCCGGGCCGTATAAGGAACCGCCGCTGCGGCAATTGGCCGCATTCCTGGCGGCAAGGCTTTTGTCATAATTAATTGAAAATCGTCTTAACTTGGCGAATTTAGTTGTTTGGAAGAATCACGCCAGCTCAGAGACGCCGCCGCATGTTTAACCGCCAATCCTAAAAACCCGTGCCATTTATTAGAGCGAATCGAATCGGACTTGTTATTGCTCAAAATCCGGCAGCATCTTTTCTTGATGCATCCGTCGGCGTCGAAACCGGCCGCGCGGTGTTGCTAAAACCAACCCGCAACAAAGAACGTTCGCGCAACATCTCCGTGCTATTTTTGATGTTAGTTACCGTTATGTTGCTGCACTTGGCCGGGGTCAGCTGCTTCTTGTGCCCCGACCTGCCGGAGGCAAAGGCCGTTCCGCTTAAAATGGAAGTGTCGACGATCACGATTCCGGCCAGCAAGCCCAGCCTTGAGCGAACCCAACCGCCGCCGCCCAGCGTTGCCCAACCCAAACCTAAAAAGCCGCAACTCAAACCCAGGTTGAAAAAAGTGACGCCGCAGGCGCCGCCGTCCAATTTTTCAATGCAGGAACAAGTTTTTGATCAACAGCCTCGGCTGATCGACGATGCCACTCAGCCGGCGATTGCCGAGAAAGTAAGCGCCGACAATCCAAGTCCGACGTTTACCGAGGCGTATCTGAATGCCGCTTACCAACACAATCCCAAGCCGGAATACCCCGGTATCGCCCGCAGCCGAGGCTGGCAGGGCAAAGTGGTTTTGCGCGTGGAAGTCAGCGAGGATGGTCTGGTAGTGGGCGTTGCCGTCGAACAAAGCTGTGGTCACGAAGCGCTGGACGAATCCGCGGTCGAAGCCGTCAAGCAATGGCGCTTCGTACCGGCCAAACGAGCGGAAATCAATGTCGCCAGCGCGGTATTGGTGCCGATCATTTTTACGCTGCAAGACCAAGCGCCGGCTTTTTAGATTTTCCGCCAGTATTGCAGTACGCTGGAAACAGCAGGCGGTCGCGGGTTTTCCAGTCAAATTGATTAATGTTAAAAACAGCGGATTCAAACCCGAAGGAGTGGACCGCTTAGCAGCGTTTTATCTCAAATCAGGAAATTTTGTTTTACCCACACGTTTACCATTCATTTCGAGAACACACGTGTCATTCAAAAAAATATTTATCGCGTTCACCCTGCTTTTTAATGGGAGGAGAAAAACCACTCACAAAATATATTGAAAAATCAAAATACTAGGGCGGACAACTCTTTCTGCCCAAAGTGAGCTGTATATGATTAATGCCGCGTGGGCACAAAAACCGTGCCCACCCACCAGACTGCCGCAAACTACGGACTGTTACCCGGCCTACAGAACTTTTTCAATGACAGGTTGTGTTTCATATAATATTACTTTAAATTCTTCACCATACATTGACTTATATTTGAATTCGAAATTCAACGCCGTCCGCATTAATCTATCGACATTTTGATGCCACAAGGGATTGTCTGTAGGGCTCGTAAAATTCATTAAATCGTATTTCTTATTTATAGGTAAATTACTGTTCTTTAGCAGAAAAAAAGGAGTATATGTAACGCCGCTTTCTCTGCACAGTCTTTTTAATTCGGATTGCATTTCATTATTCGCAAAAAGTCCTTTTTGGCTATGAATGGTCAATATTATTTCATCTAATATAGCGGGACCAAGGCCATGATTAACTATTCCAAAACAGATTGAACCATTATCGGGATCTATTGTTTTCTCGAATTGAACTTTTGGCCTTACTGACAACATATTATGTTCTCGGCTTATTTTTGCTTGCCAGTAAGTAGCAAGAAATGCACAAAATCCTACAGCTGCTGCGGATGCCGCCGCCGCATCGAAAAATGCAAAACATAACAACAAAATAAATGTTACTGTTATTGATAATTCTGAATTGTTAGTGAACCATTCTTGCGCTTTTAAGAATGAGTTTTTAATCATAATTGATATCCCTTTATTGGTGACTGTTTTCTGGATGGAAGGCCGTAAGGCGCAATTCGTAGGGCGTCAATAGGCGCAGTCGTATTGCGCCGCATGTTGGCCTTAAAGCATTCGGCGCATTACGCTATCGCTAATGCGCCCTACCAAACTGCGCGAATATTAGCTGGGTTTCAAACTTCACGGCGGGGTTTTCTCCCGTATGTCGCGCCGAGCACCGGAGGGTTTGAACGGATCAAGGCCGTAAGGCGCAATTCGTAGGGCGTCAATAGGCGCAGCCGTATTGCGCCGTATGTTGGCCTTAAATCATTCGGCGCATGACGCTATCGCTAATGCGCCCTACAAAACTGCGCAAATATTAGCTGGATTTCAAACTTCGCGGCGGGGTTTTCTCCCGTATGCCGCGCCGAGCACCGAAGGGTTTGAACGGATTCGCCCGTCAGGGGCGCCGCAGGGATGCGGCGCGTTGCATGCAGGGGCTGGGAAGCCCCTTCAGGCAACCCCGTTCAAACCCGAGGAGCACAGGGAAAAAGCGGCATCCGGGCCGCCTTTCTTTTGGATACTTTTCTTTGGCGGAGCAAAGAAAAGTATCTCGCCTGTCGGTGCGAGAACCGACTTTAAAACAATCGACGCGATAGCGACACGAATCCTACTAATCCAGCTTCGAACCGTAACTTCGGAGTTATTTTGTCCAACAGCCGAGCTCTGAGCTCAAACAGTCGAAAACCAAGCCGGACTAACGACATCCCGAAATACCTCATTCCGCGAATTTCATCGATTGCCTTCTAGCCACCCAAGCTAGAGTCAGCGCCCGAATAAAACCCGCAACACCCGTGTATTACATTTCACGAAATCTTCATTTAGCAATCACAAGTTCATCACAAAATTTCCTTAGGCTGTACTTGCTTTACCCATAGCGATGGAAATTTCTCAACCCCAAATGAACGAGCAGCCAGTGACTTATAACAAAAACCCACTCGCTGTCTTTATCGGAGCGCTCTAAATGATTAAACAATCTGTTCTTGCCGTGGCCTTGCTGTCGGCAATTTCTACGCAAGCCGAGGCGATTACCCTTAATGCCGACGGCGCTTGGCATGCGTTCGACGTAGACAATTCTGTGTCTAATTCCGGTGGTCTGGAATGGATAGACCTGGATAACAATGCGTTGAGCTTTGACTTTACCTTAACCGGATCGGCTATTTTGCGCGTAGTCGATGCCGGCTTTGCGGGTGACAGATTCAGAATTTTTAACACTAGCAGCGTACTTGGTGAGACCTCGGCTGCCGTTAACAATTACCCCACTTCTGTATACAGCGATTTTGATTTGGCTTACGCCAACTCAGCCTACAGCCGCGGCGAATTTTTGCTGGGTGCCGGTAGTTATCAAATCAGCGGTCTGCTGATCCAATCCGCTCTGGACGATACCTCCACCGAGCTTAACGCCACCGTAGGCGCAGTCAGCCTGACCGCAGTGCCGCTGCCTGCCGCCGCAGGCCTGTATGCCGCCGGCGCCGGCCTGCTGGGCCTGGTCTCTCGTCGCCGCCAATCCACTAAATAAGGATTAAACCAATGAAATTAAACAAACTTGCCATAGGCATTGCCTTGGGTTTGGGCACATTGGGCGCGGCCAACGCCGTGACCACCATCCCCACCACCACGATTAAAATCGTCGCGTTCAACGACTTTCACGGCCAACTGGAATCCCCAGGCACGTTCCGGCAAACGCCCAGCAGCGCGGCATCCACCAATATTCCGGTCGGCGGCGTCGATTGGATGGCCGGCTATATTAATGATATGAAAAACCAAAACCCCAGCACGGTAGTTGTTTCGGCCGGCGACATCATCGGCGCCACACCGCTGGTGTCCGCGCTATTTCATGACGAACCGACCATCGAAACCATGAACCGCCTAGGTCTGGAATTTAACGCGGTTGGCAATCACGAGTTCGACGAAGGCAAGGACGAGCTGAAACGCATGCAAAACGGCGGCTGCCATCCGACCGATCCGAACTCCTGCCAAGGCGCATCTGTCGGCACACCGGTGCCTTTTGAAGGCGCTGATTTTAAATTCTTGGCCGCGAACGTAGTCGAAACCGCTACCGGCAAAACCTTGTTTCCGCAATACGCGATCAAAGTGGTCGGCGGCGTGCGGGTCGGCTTTATCGGCATGACCTTGAAAGAAACCCCCACCATCGTCACCCCCACCGGTGTGGCCGGCCTGGAATTCAAAGACGAAGCAGCGACAGTGAATGCCTTGATCCCCAAATTGCGGGCGCGCGGTGTGGAAGCGGTGGTGGTGTTGATTCACCAAGGCGGCACGATACCGGTCACCCAAAGCAAATCTACCATCAACAACTGCGATGGCGGTTTGGACGGTTCGCCGATTAAAACCATCGTCAACCAATTGGACGACGAAGTGGATTTGGTGATTTCCGGCCACACTCATCAAGCCTATAACTGCCAAATCGCCAACAAGGCCGGCCGCTTGATTTCGGTGACCAGCGCCAATTCGCAAGGCCGGGTCTTGACCGACATTGACGTGGCCATCAATACCGCCAACGGTGAAGTCAGCAGCGTCAGCGCCGAAAATATCGTCGTTGATCGGAGCAACACCGCCATCACCCCGAATGCAGCGATAAAAACCATCGTCGACAATTACAAAGCCCTGTCCACGCCCATTGCGAATCGCGTGATCGGCAGTATCAGCGCGGCGATTACTCGCACCGCGACCGCAGCCGGCGAGTCGGCTTTGGGCGATGTGATTGCCGATGCGCAATTGTTAGCAACCCAAAACGTCGGCTTCGGCGAAGCAGTGGTGTCATTCATGAACCCCGGCGGCATCCGCGCCGACTTGACCTTCCCATCCAGCCCGGCTAACGAAGGCGACGGCCAGGTCACTTACGCGGAAGCCTTTACCGTGCAACCCTTCGGCAACACGCTGGTGACGCTGACCTTGACCGGCGCGCAAATCCACACCTTGTTGGAGCAACAATTCACCGGTTGCACAGTCGGCTATCCAGCCGGCGCACCGGCTGCCGGCCAAGCGTTCAACCGCATCATGCAAGTTTCCAACGGTTTTAGTTACGAATGGAAAGAAAAAGGCACGCCTTGCGATAACGTCGATCCCGCCAGCATCAAGATCAATGGTGTGGTCGTCGATCCCGCCGCCAGCTATCGAGTCACCGTGAATAACTTCATGGCCGACGGTGGCGATCAATACTATGTGCTGACACAAGGCACTAACCGCCTGGGTGGCGCGCTGGATCTGGATGCGTTGGAAAACTACTTTACCGTCAATGGTACTGTAGCCCCCGGCCCGCAAAATCGGATTTTGCCGGCTCCGTAAGTTTTAGGGATTAGTTGTAAGCTCTGTAGTGGTACTCGGGCCCGCTGGTACGCGATACAGCGGGCTTTTTTTTTGCCTGACGGTTCTAGAGCTTAATGATGATGCTCATGCCCCATTTGCGCTTGTACCTTGATCACGAACGGGTCGGATTCCTTGTCGCCCAAATCGGCGAAATCGATCACATCGTAGCTGTCAATGGGGGTCGGTTGCCAGGGCGCGGCGCTTAAAGAATAAGCCTGCAGCAGTTCGGTACGTTCTGAAAATTCGCCCTGTTGCCGTTCGATCAAGGCCGGTAACGCAAGGTCCAGACGCATTACCACATGCCATTCGGTATCGGCGACTTTACCTTGATATTCGCGGGTCGGGATGCCGTCGGTCCATTCTATTTCTCCGGCAGTCAGTTTGTCGAGCAGCTGGCTATCCAGCAGCAACGCCAATTTTTGCCAGGACGGCGTGATGTCCAGCATCCGCAAATCGCCGGCCTGAAATTCGATTGCCCGCTGGTCTTGGTGATACAGCTTACGGTGAATCAGCTCTTGGCCGTCACGCTGCCAAAGTTCGCCAACGCCCAGTTGCGGCCGTTCTATTGTGATCTGCCGGCTATCGCGCCAGAAGCGCCAACTCACCTCCGCCGGCAAAGCCTGGTGCTCGTCGTGTTCGTGCTCTGCGCCGGTGCGGGTGGTGACGAACTCGGCGGCCACGGCGGGCAAGTTTGCCGAAGACAAATCGGTGATGTTAGCGGCATGCTTGGCCGATGCATGGCTGCAAGCCGCCAAAACGACTAATAAATTGAGACCAAGCAGTTTGGGTAAAAATTTGAAATGGGTGTTGAACATGGATCCTGCACTTTAGCGGTATTCAAAAAAATGTAATTATTCAGTGAATTGCAAAACTCTGACAATCGCCGAGAAATTGCTCCCTCTCCTGATGGAGAGGGTTGGGGAGAGGAGAATTAAACTAGCAAAATACTTCGTTTTCATCCCCTCACCCTCTCCCACTGGAGAGGGATTCTTGTACTTCGCAGTGAATAATTCCAAAAAATCAGGGACGGCTAGCGTCCCTGACTCGGCTTTGGGAAAGGCCCCCGGACTATTTACGCATGCCTAGCGCATCCGCCATTACATGATAAATCACGTTTTGTTCCAGCGTACCGCGCACCAGATAAGCGCCAGGACCGTCGGCATAGATCGCCACGTCTTCGCCGGCGTGGGTTTCCGCGCTCATCGGTACGGTGGCTTCCTGCATGTAGTTCGGATTGGTGGTATCAACCGCTGTCAAATCAGGACGCAATTTGCTGCCTGCATAAGCGGCGGCCACGGTGCCTTCGTTAGCGGGATTAAATTCCTTGCGTTGCAAACCGCCGGTCCAGCCGGGGCCGTTAGCATAGGTCAGCGTAGTGTAAGGCAAACCTAGAGAATCTTTAGTAACAACGCCGTCTACCGCGGTTTTACCCAAGATAGGGTTGCCGCGCGACGGATAACCGGCGATGGTGAATACATGGCTGTGATCGGCGGTGACCAGGATCAAGGTGTCTTCGTCGCGGGTTAGTTGTTTGGCTTTTTTCACTGCATCCGACAGTGCCACGGTATCGGTCAGCGCCCGGTAGGCATTGCCGGCGTGGTGCGCGTGGTCGATCCGGCCGGCCTCAACCATCAGGTAATAACCTTTGCGGTTTTTTTCCAGAATTTTGATGGCTTTTTCGGTCATCTCGGTCAGAGACGGTTCACCGGCGGCGTCTTGCGCGCGGTCGGCTTCATAGCGCATGTGCGAACGTTCGAACAAACCCAATAAATGATCGGTGGACGCTGGATTTACCGCGTCGAACTGGGCTTTGTTCCAGACGTAGTCGGAATTATTGTATTGCGATGTCCACTCCAAGGTCAGATCGCGGCCATCGGCGCGGCGACCTTTTTGGGTGGGGTATTCAGGGTCGGCAACGTTATTAGGCATGAAATAGCTACGACCACCGCCCAATGCCACTTCCAGACCGTCGCCGTAAGGAAATTCCAGCAACTGGCGGGCAATGTCTTTTACGGTAGCGCCGGCAGGCAGGTTGCTGTCGGCTTCCCAATCACGGTCGGCAATGTGGGCGTAATTCACGGCTGGCGTGGCGTGGGTAAAGCGCGCGGTTGTGACTACGCCGGTGGACATGCCGCGTTCTTCGGCGCGCTCCAAGATAGTTTTGACGCTGTGCGCAGCGGTGACTTCCGCACTTTTTTCGGTGCGTGAAATACCTTGCTCGACGGAAATAGCGCCGTCATTGGCTTTAATACCGGCAACCATGGCGGTGGCGGTAGGCGCGGAATCCGAAGTTTGCTGGTTAGCGCTGGCAGTAACCGAGTGAGCGATATTGTTGAATTTTTCAAATTGCAGACGGTTGAATTCGCCGTCGCGTCCGCCCATTTGGCCTTCCAAAATCCGCGCGGCGGTGACCGTGGATACGCCCATGCCGTCGCCGACGAACAAGATAACGTTTTTGGCTTTGCGCAGCTGTTCCACGTCTCTTTTATTCACCAACACCGCAGCCTCACCGGCTTTGAACCATTCAGCGCCGGATGTCGGTACCTGGCTGGTTTGCGCAGGTTTATGAGAATCGTGATGATCGCGGTCGGCATGGTCGTGGGCGACTGCGGCGACCGACAAGGTAAAACCGAAGGCGCCGACAGCGACTGCCGCCAGTTTTTGTGGATGTGTTTTTTTCATGTGTTGCCCCGAGAGCGGTTTATGGAGCGGCAACATTAGCGATTGAATATGACAAGCGCGTTACGGGATAAAACGGGAAAGCCAGCTTAGCCGATATAGCTCGGCCAAGCTGGCTTCAAGTGCGGATATTAGTCTTTACGGCCGCGTTGCATCCCCATCAAGCCCGCCAGCGCTGAGCCGAACAGCCAAACCGCGCCCGGTACCGGCACGGCCGATACTTTGTACAGCGAAGTGGTTTCACTTACCTCGTTGGCCACCGCCAGGTAACTGCCCTGGGCATTGCTGAAGAAACTCAGACCCTCGGGACCGATGTCGCCGCCGGTAAACAACATGTCCAAAAATTTCGGACTGTTCAGGTCAGTCAAATCCCAGACCATCACCGCATTAGAACGCTCCAAACCCAGGAACAACAAGTCACGGCCGTCCACTTTACCCACCACCGCAGTTTCCGGCTCAGGACCTTTGTTGTCGCTACGGCCATCGTCCCACAAGGCCTCGTAAGCCGCATTACCGGGATTCGCCGCGATCAGCGCTTTGATGGTTTGTTCCAGTTTGTCGCCGGAATCGAACACCATGGCACCATTGGCATCCAGAATCGAGAACGAGCGGGCGCCGAAGACTTGCAGTTGATCCAGGTCACCGTCGTTGTCCAAATCCCCGCTCCTGGAAACCGTTAGTCGATTCAGCTTGTCATTGTTCGTGGCCCAATCCGGTCCGTGCAAGGCTGTCATGGTGGCATTCAAGGCGGGATCGATAGTCGCTGCGCCCACCCGCACTTCTTCCGCACCGCCCGGCCAATCCTCGCGAGAGTCACCTTCGTTGGCGGTCACGTAATATTGATTGCCGTCTTTGCTAAAACTGGCGATGCCGTCGGGCATGTACATACCCATCACATTCCAGTTCTGGATATTGCCTTTCAAAGCCGCAGTGCCGGCACCGTCGCGATCCGAGACATCCAGACCGTTGCCGGCTAAATTGTGATCCTTCAAACCCAGGGCTTTAATGTCGGTGACTGTGGCGCTGGCGATGTCGATGACCGCAACCGAGTTGGCCTCTTGCAGCGTCGCAAAAGCTTTGCTGCCGTCTTGGCTAACCGCAATGTATTCCGGTTCCAGATCTTGCGCGACGCTGGCGTTCGGCCCGGTCAGACGCACGCCGCTGGCTTTCAAAGCAGCCGTCGCACCGTTGAAATTAGAGAATCCGGCCGTTTGTACCGCAAAGGTGTTGGTGTTGATAATACTCACCGAGCCTTCCGGATCGCCGCTTGGCCCCACCAAATAGCTGCTGGGCTCGCCTTCGTTAGCCACCAGCAAGCGGCTGCCGTCGGGCGTGTATGTCACTGCGTCAGGGTTGGCACCGACGGTTACGCTGTGTTGCAATGTGTAGTCAGCCGCATTGTAAAAACGCACCAACCCCGCATCGGTTTTCGTCGGCGCCGTCAAAGCAATGGCCGCTTGGCCGTTTTTCACCCGCCACGCTGTTGATCCCGCCGAACGCGCTCGTGGAAATGCTTTGCAGCAAATTGCCGTTCATATCCAACACGTCGATGCCACCTTGGCCGATATTGGCCTGATTGGCATCGGTTCCCGCTACCCACAAGCGGTTGTTAACCGCATCGAAAGAGACGATTTCCGAGCCCATGGCACTGGAACCATTGGCTGCAGTGTGGTTAAACGTCCATTGATGCGACCATTGAAAATCCGCCGCAGCGCTGGCATTGGCAGAGGCCAGCACGGCAGCGACGGCGGCGGCGATTGAAGTGAGTTTCATATAAATGCTCCTGAGGCACTATTCGTTTGGTGTTTGAAGAAAGGATGTGTAAGTACCAGCTCACCGACAGCGTCGGAACGTTAGTCTTGCGAATGGTAAATAGCCTTTATGACAGTAACGTTACGCGACAGCCGCATCGCAAACGCCCGGAAAATTGACTTGTTTCCATATTTCAATTATTGTTGAAATATGGAAAATAAAACTGCTGTTATCGCACTGGCCGCATTGGCCCAAGAATCCCGTCTGGCAATTTACCGCGCGCTGGTGCAAGCCGGCCCGGCAGGTTTGGCCGCCGGAAAAATCAGTGAAGCCACCGGCATTGCCCCGTCTTCCCTGTCGTTTCATTTGAAGGAATTGACTTACGCCAACCTGGTGAACTCGCGCAACGAAAGCCGCTTTGTGATTTATACGGCCAATTTTTCCGCGATGAACGATCTGTTGGCTTTCCTGACTGAGAACTGTTGCGACGGCCATCCCTGTCTATCGCTCTCAACCTGTTCCACCAATAACGAATCTTTACCCTCAACCCCGACCGACACTCCATCATGAACGTATTGTTTTTGTGTACCGGCAACTCCTGCCGTTCCGTCCTTGGCGAAGCCACTTTCAATCATTTGGCACCGGCCGGCTGGCGTGGCCTGAGCGCCGGCAGCAAACCCACCGGTAAAATTCATCCGCGTTCGCTGGCTTTGCTGGCCAGAGAAGGCATTTCCACCGAGGGTTATTACAGCAAGTCCTGGAATGACCTGCCGGTGACGCCGGACATCGTGCTGAGTGTGTGCGGCAATGCCGCCAACGAAACCTGCCCCGCCTACCTGGGCCCGGTCATGCGCAGCCATTGGGGCGTTGAAGATCCGGCTCACGTCGAGGGTACCGACGAGGAAATCGACGCGGCCTTCATGGTCGCGTATCGGATTCTGCGCCATCGCATTGAGCAGTTTTTTGCTTTACCGTTGGAAGAGTTAAAAAACGATCCCGAGCGTCTGAAAGCCGAACTGGATCGCATCGGCACCTTGTTGCCTTAGTTGTTAAGGAGTTTCCTTATGACCAGTATTCAAATATTTGATCCTGCATTGTGTTGCAGCACCGGCGTTTGCGGTGTGGAAGTCGATCAGCAGTTAGTGGGTTTTGCCGCCGATGTCGATTGGGCCAAACAAAACGGCGCGGACATTGAGCGCTTTAATCTGGCGCAAACCCCGTTGGCGTTTGCCGAAAACCCGGTGGTTAAAGCGTTTTTGGAGCGTTCCGGCGCCGATGCCCTACCGTTGATTTTGGTGGATGGTGAAGTCGCGTTGGCGGGCCGCTATCCGAATCGAACCGAATTGGCGCGTTGGGCGGCCATTAGCGTAGCTGAACAGTCAAGCCCATCCGGCTGTTGCAGCGGCAGCAGCTGTTGTTAACTTCTGGTGATAGCGCTGTGAACAGCGATTGCAAATTCCTCGATCAAGCGCCGCGTTTTCTGTTTTTTACCGGCAAGGGCGGTGTGGGCAAGACCTCTATCGCTTGCGCCTCGGCCGTAAAATTGGCGGATGCCGGCAGACAGGTATTGCTGGTGAGTACCGATCCGGCCTCGAACGTCGGCCAGGTATTTGGCATCGCCATCGGCAATCAGATCACCGCCATTCCGGCGGTGTCCGGCCTGGCGGCATTGGAAATCGATCCGCAAGCGGCGGCGCAAGCCTATCGCGACCGTATCGTCGGCCCGGTGCGGGGCGTGTTGCCGGACAGCATCGTTAAAGGCATAGAAGAACAGCTGTCCGGAGCCTGCACCACGGAAATTGCGGCATTCGACGAATTCACCGCACTATTAACCGACTCTGATTTGACCGCCGGCTACGACCATATCGTGTTCGATACCGCCCCGACCGGCCACACCATCCGCCTGTTGCAATTGCCGGGTGCCTGGAGCGGCTTTTTGGAGCAAGGCAAAGGCGATGCCTCTTGCTTAGGCCCCCTGGCCGGTTTGGAAAAACAGCGTAGCCAATATAAAGCCGCCGTCGACGCCTTGGCCGATCCGCAACGCAGCCGTTTGATCCTGGTCGCCCGCGCCCAACCATCGACATTGCGCGAAGTAGCCCGCACCCATGAAGAATTAGACGCCATCGGCTTAACGCAACAATATTTGGCCATCAATGGCATCTTGCCGGCAAGCGAAATCGCACAAGACCCGCTGGCGAATGCCATCTACCAACGCGAGCAACATGCTTTGGCCGACATGCCGGTAGCGTTAAATAGCCTACCGATGGACCGCATTGAATTAAAGCCCTTCAATCTGGTTGGACTGACGGCTCTCAGACAATTGCTTAGCAATGCCGCACCGCTAGCAATGCCTGACAGTGAAGTGATGCCGGCCATACCCGCGCCTGATCTATCTAAATTGGTGGACGAGATTGCCGCCGACGGTCATGGCCTGGTGATGCTGATGGGCAAAGGTGGCGTCGGCAAAACCACCCTGGCTGCCGCGTTGGCGGTGGAACTGGCACGACGCGGTTTGCCGGTGCATCTGACCACCTCCGACCCAGCCGCCAATTTAACGGACACGCTAAACGGGGCTTTGTCGGACCTGACAGTCAGCAAAATCGATCCGCATGCGGAAACCGAACGCTACCGTCAGCATGTGCTGGCCACGAAAGGCGCCAAACTGGATGAACAAGGCCGCGCCTTGCTGGAAGAAGACTTGCGCTCGCCGTGTACCGAAGAAATTGCCGTTTTCCAAGCCTTTTCCCGCATCATCCGCGAAGCCGGCAAGAAATTCGTGGTGATGGATACCGCCCCTACCGGCCATACCTTACTGCTATTGGACGCTACCGGCGCTTACCATCGCGAGGTGGCGCGGCAGATGGGCGATTCCAATCAGCATTTCACCACGCCGATGATGCAGTTGCAGGACCCGCGTCAAACCAAGGTGCTGATCGCCACTTTAGCGGAAACCACGCCGGTACTGGAAGCCGCTCATTTGCAAGACGATTTACGCCGGGCCGGCATCGAGCCCTGGGCCTGGGTGATTAACAATAGCGTGGCCGCAAGCACCGTGCATTCGTCGCTGTTACGCCAACGCGCGGCCAATGAATTGCCGGAAATCGCTGCCGTCGCCAATCGGCATGCCAGCCGCTACGCGCTGGTGCCATTGTTGCAGGACGAACCGACAGGTGTGGAACGCTTGCTGGCATTGGCCGACGGCCAAACTCCTTCTCCTTTAGTACCTACGGATCATAAAGGAGAAGGTTGAGATGAGGGGATTAAAATCAGTTATTTACATCCCTCACCCTAGCCCTCTCCCTGCGGGAGAGGGAATTTTCAGAGGTCCCCACTAAACAATGCTAGCTAATCTCCAATCTCATTCACTCTTTACCCCGGAGCAAACGCGATGAAACGCCTGCATATCCATCTCGCCGTCGATGATCTGGCAAAAAATATCGACTTTTACAGTGCACTGTTTCAAAGCGCACCGAGCGTGCGCGAAGCCGATTACGCCAAGTGGCTATTGGACGATCCGCGCGTCAATTTCGCGATTTCCAGCCGCGGCCGCCAGCCGGGGTTGGATCATTTGGGTATACAAGTCGAATCGGGTGTGGAGTTGGAAGCAGTTCAGGAAAACCTGGCCGCCGCCGAGTTGCCGGTCGCCGCGCAAAAACAAGCCAACTGCTGCTATGCCCAGTCCGACAAATACTGGGCTGTCGATCCGCAAGGCATCGCCTGGGAAGCCTTCCACTCCTTGCAAACTATTCCCTTATTTGGCGACGATCAAGTGTTGCAACTTGAACCCGCCAGCAGTTGCTGCAAACCGCCGGCAGCCGATAACGCTGCACAATAAATAGCTGACTTGGAGATTTAAATGAGCACCCCGCATTGCCCCAACACCCGCTTATCCTTTCTCGATCGCTTCCTGACCTTATGGATTTTTATTGCCATGGCGCTTGGCGTCGGCATCGGTTTTCTGTTTCCCACTGAAGTAACCGACTTCAACGCGGCGGTGTCGGTCGGCACCACCAATATCCCGATAGCCATCGGCTTGATCGTGATGATGTATCCGCCGCTGGCCAAAGTCCGTTACGAAGAACTTGGCGACGTGTTTCGCAACTGGCGGATATTGGCCGTGTCCTTGCTGCAAAACTGGTTGCTCGGCCCGGTGTTGATGTTTGTATTGGCTATCGTGTTTCTGCGCGATTATCCCGACTACATGGTGGGCCTGATCCTGATCGGCCTAGCGCGCTGTATCGCGATGGTCATCGTCTGGAACGAATTGGCCAACGGCGATAATGAATACGCGGCGGGCTTGGTGGCATTTAACAGCGTATTCCAGGTCTTGTTTTACAGCGTCTATGCCTGGTTGTTCATCACCGTGCTGCCGCCCCTGTTCGGCATGCAAGGTAGTCTGGTTGATATTACGATTGGCGAAATCGCCAAGAGCGTATTCATCTATCTGGGCATTCCATTTATCGCCGGCTTTAGCACGCGCTTTCTGTTGGTCAAAGCCAAAGGCAAGGATTGGTATCACCAGCATTTCGTCCCGAAAATCAGCCCACTGACCTTGATCGCCCTGCTGTTTACCATCGTGGTGATGTTCTCGTTAAAAGGCGATTTGATTGTGCAATTGCCGCTGGACGTGGTGCGGATTGCGATACCGCTGTTGATTTACTTCGTGGTGATGTTTTTGCTCAGCTTTTGGCTGGGTAAAGCCATCGGCGCCGGTTACGGCAAAACCACCACACTGGCGTTTACCGCCGCCAGCAATAATTTTGAATTGGCGATTGCGGTGGCGGTGGCGGTGTTTGGTATTAATAGCGGCGCGGCGTTTGCCGCGGTGATTGGACCCTTGATCGAAGTGCCGGTGATGATCGCCCTAGTCAATGTGGCTTTCTTTTTCCGTAAACAGGGGATGATTTAAAATAGCAAAACGTTTACCCAACGACTGCATTACCCCTCTTTAACCTTACAAAGGAACACGCTCATGGCTACTGATAAATCGAAAAACGATAGAAAGAAAATTGCGGTGGAAGAACCCACTTACGACCAACTGAAAAACTTTTCCCGCTTTAACGGCTTAAAAACCCGTACGGTGGTGGCGTGTATGGTGAATATCATGCTGCAAGATGAAGTGTTAAGCCGCCGTGTCGTCGAACAGTGCCTGGCTACCGACTCAGAGGAAGCCAATTAGTGTCAGCCGGATCAAAATCGCCAACAATTTTAAGCGGCGTTGATTGAAGTCAAAGCTATCAGAACAAGCCTGTTTGATAATTCAGCCAGGCATGTTCAATCGCACATGCCAACGCGGTTTTTTTGGACTCATCAGCGATTAAGTCAGGTTATGACTATGGACAATGACATTTTAATCGATCAAGCCCGGCAGCTTTATGCGGCATTGCATGCCAGACAGATTGGGCTGTTGGCTCCCAACCTTACGGCATTGGATCGCCTGGAGCGTTTGATTTTCAGTGCCTATGGCCGTTACCAGCGCCGCTTGAACCGTTGCGCACTTTGTTACCAAACCCGCACGCATGACTGTGAGCGGGAGCCCGGTAAAAAGCGTATTTCTTGCCAACGCCGCAACCCCTTCGCCGCTGTTGCCCGGTTTTAACCGGCAATATTTTGCTGTCCACGCCTGGCTTATTTGTTTAGTATTGCGCCATGGATGACGGCGAATTTGCACAGCTTCCGTGGCGGTATCGATAGGCATCGCGCGCTTGAGTTGTCTGCATTGACGCTTGGAGAGACCGGGCAGACACTTTCAGTTGGCAAGCGGAATGTATCGCCGCCGACAAGGCGTCTTGTGGAGGCGCCCCGCCAAATAACTGCCAGTGAACGATTTGAAAAATCTAGCGCCAAATTAAGAGTGGTGTGTAGATGGCCTTTGATTTTTCAATTGCAATGGGACACAACGATTCAACAACTGCCCAGAACTCGACGATGAATAGTTTTATTCGATCCGTACTTGCAGAGGCGGACTATAAACCGGAAAGGCTCTTGCAGATGCTAAGGGCCGTGCAGGCGCAGTACCTGCATATTCCCAACTCGGCTATCGAACAATTGGCCGCAGCCCTGCATATTCCCCGTACGCAGATTATTGCCGTCGCGGAATTCTATAGTTTCTTGCACCTGACACCACAGGGCCGTTACGACATTCATATCAGCGATTCGATTACCGACCGGATGCTAGGCAAGGAAAAACTGCTGAATTACCTGGCGGAAAAGTTGCACGTCAAAGTGGGTGAAGTCCGCGCGGACGGGCTGGTCAGTTTGAATAATACCTCCTGCACCGGCATGTGCGACCAAGGCCCGGCCGGTTTGGTTAACGGCTATGCGTTGACCCGTCTGGACCCTGCCAGAATCGATGTCATCGCCAAACTGATCGAACAACAAGCGCCGTTAAGCGATTGGCCACCGGAGTTCTTTGCGGTGGAAGAGCCGCTCCGCAAACCCGGCCTGTTGCTCAACCAGCCATTCGAAAACGGCGCGGCGATAAGGGCGACCTTTGCCCGCGGCCTGACGGAAACCCTGGCGGAAGTGGACAGTTCCAATCTGCGCGGCCGCGGCGGTGCCGGCTTTAAAACCGCGTTGAAATGGCGGACCTGCGCTCAACAAACTGCTACGCCGCACTACGTGATTTGCAACGCCGACGAGGGCGAACCCGGTACGTTTAAGGACCGGATGCTGCTCGATCTGTATGCCGACCAAGTCTTTGAAGGCATGACCTTGTGCGCGGCGATTATTGGTTCGGATCAAGGCTTACTGTATTTGCGCGCGGAATATTTATTTCTCTACGAACAATTACAACGGGTGTTGAAACGCCGCCGCGATAACGGATTGCTAGGGCGCAATATTCTCGGCCACAGCGGCTTTGATTTTGACATCGAAATCCGCATGGGCGCCGGTGCCTATATCTGCGGCGAAGCGTCCGCGCAAATCGAGTCGCTGGAAGGCAAGCCCGGTATACCTCGGGTTAAGCCGCCCAACTCGGTAATCTGCGGCTATCAACGCAAACCTACCGTGGTGGACAACGTCGAAACGTTTTTCGCCGCCACCCACATCGCCATACAAGGCGGGCAATGGTTTGCGGAAGTCGGCACCCCGCAATCCACCGGCAGCAAACTGCTCAGCATCAGCGGCGACTGCGCGCGACCAGGCATTTACGAATACCCGTTCGGCACATCAATTGAAGAGATTTTGCAAGACTGCGGTGCGGATGACGTGCTGGGTGTGCAAGTCGGCGGGCCGTCCGGCACCTTTATTTCCAATAAGGAATTGCAACGGCGCATAGCCTTCGAGGACCTGTCCACCGCCGGCTCGTTTATGGTGTTCAACAACAGCCGCAATATTTTCGACATCGTGCAAAACTTTACCGATTTCTTTGCCCATGAAAGCTGCGGCTTTTGCACGCCGTGCCGGGTCGGCACCACACTGTTGAAAAATCAGCTGCGGAAAATTGTCGAAGGCAACGGCGCTGCGGTCGACCTGGAAGAACTCAACGAGATATGCCTGGTCGTCAAAAACAACAGCCATTGCGGTTTGGGGGATTCGGCCGCCAATCCGATTCTAAGTACCCTGGCCAGCTATCCGGAGCTGTATCTTAAGCAATTAAAGCAGAGCAGTTTTACCCCGGGTTTTGACTTGGACGCCACCCTGGCCGTGGCCCGCCGTATGGCACAGCGCGACGACGACGCAGCGCATTTATCGCAAGTGGAGAATTGAGATGAGCGGCACTCTTTGCATCGACGGCATCGCCGTACCGTTCAGCGACGGCCAAACCATTATCGAGGCGGCGCGCACCGCCGGCGTCTACATTCCGTATCTATGCCACCGGCCCGGCTACGCGCCTTACGGCAGTTGCAAACTCTGTACGGTTAAAGTCAACGGCCGCACCAATACCGCCTGCACCCTGCCGGCTGCCGACGGCCAAACCGTCATCAGCAACAGCCCCGACCTGCAACACGACCGCCAGCGCATCACGCAGATGCTGTTCGTGGAAGGCAACCATTTCTGTCCTTCTTGCGAAAAATCCGGCAATTGCCAGTTACAGGCCGTGGCCTACCATCAGAACATGCTGGACAACCACTACCCGCATTTTTATGCGCAGCGGGAGCTGGACGCCTCGCACCCGGATATTTTGATCGACCACGACCGCTGCATTTTCTGCAATCTGTGCGTACGCGCCAGCAAGGAAAAAGACGGCAAGGAGGTGTTCGGCATTGCCGGGCGCGGCATCCACAAACGCCTGGTCATCAACTCGCCTAGCGGCAAGCTGAAAGACAGCGAGATTAGTGTCGACGACGAGGCCGCCCATGTCTGCCCGACCGGCGCGATTCTGATCAAACGCAGCGCCTATCTGGCACCGATTGGTGAACGTATCTACGACGGGCGACCCATCAGCGAAGTCGCCTGCGAAAAGGCGGTTATCAAAGCCGGCGAGGCCAGCGGCTACCCAAGCTGCGACCCGACCAAGCTGGCGGAGTCAGCTCAGCAGAACGGTGGCCCGGACTCCCACTACGCGGCGACCATGCCGCCCGCTCCGGATATCAAACATGGCCGCTAAGATTAAAATCGCCACCACATCCTTGGCTGGCTGCTTCGGCTGCCATATGTCCTTTCTGGATATTGACGAGCGTTTGCTGAAATTGGCGGATGTCGTCGAATTCGACCGCTCACCGCTCACCGACATCGAGCATTGCGGCCCGTGCGACATCGGCCTGATCGAAGGCGGGGTTTGCAATTCTGAAAACGTGCATGTGCTGCGCGAGTTTCGCAATAACTGCAAAATTCTGATCGCCGTCGGCGCTTGCGCCATCAACGGCGGCCTACCGGCGCTGCGCAACTTTTTCAAGCTGGAAGACTGCCTGCTGGAAGCCTACCAGGACGGCATCGGCGTGGACAATCCGCAGATACCCAGCGACCCGGAATTGCCTTTGCTGCTGGACAAAGTGCGGCCGGTCCACGAGATCGTCAAGATCGATTATTTTATGCCCGGCTGTCCGCCGTCCGCCGATGTGTTTTGGCACTACCTCAGCGCATTGATCGAAGGCCGCGACCCGACTTTACCTTACGAGTTAGTCCATTACGACTAACGGAGGAACCCCGTGTACGAATATCTTGAAACCGCCGATCCGGCCTTGGTCGAAGCCGGCAAGTTAAAACGGGTCGCTGTCGATCCGGTTTCCCGCGTGGAAGGCCACGGCAAAGTCACGCTGCTGCTCGACGAAAACAATCAAGTCCAGCAAGCCCGCCTGCACATCGTCGAATTTCGCGGCTTCGAAAAATTCATCCAGGGCCGCCCTTACTGGGAGCTACCGGTCATGGTGCAGCGCTTGTGCGGCATCTGCCCGGTCAGCCACCATCTGGCCGCAGCCAAAGCCATCGACCAGTTGGTCGGCGTCGATCCGACCAATTTGCCGCCGGCGGCGGACAAGTTGCGGCGCTTATTGCATTTCGGCCAGGTGTTGCAATCGCACGCTTTGCATTTTTTCCACCTATCCAGCCCGGATTTATTGTTCGGTTTTGAAAGCGAGATCGGCAAACGCAGCATCGTCGCCGTGTTGGCGGATTATCCGGATATTGGCCTGCAAGGCGTAAAACTGCGCAAATACGGCCAGGAAGTGATCCGCATGGTCTGCGGCAAGCGCATCCACGGCACCGGCGCGATACCGGGTGGCATGAACAAAGCGCTGAGCACCGACGAGCGCGATTATCTGAAACAAGACATCGGCCAAATCGTGAGTTGGGCGCAAGGCGCTTTGCAACTGGTCACAAAAGTCCACACCTCCAACCTGCCCTATTACGACGACTTCGCCACCATCCGCAGCAACTACCTGAATTTGACCAAACCTGACGGTGCGCTGGAGCTTTATCACGGCGGGATTAGGGTGAAAAACCCGCAAGGCGAAACCCTGGTCGACCACTACGACTACTGCGACTATCCGGAGTTGATCCGCGAAGAAGTCCGTTCCTGGACTTATATGAAATTCCCCTACCTGACGGCGCAGGGTAAAGCCGATGGCTGGTATCGGGTGGGACCGTTGGCGCGCGTCAACAATTGCGATTTTATCGACACGCCACTGGCGGAAGCCGCCCGCGTCGAATTCAAGCAACACGGCGGCGCAACCATGGTACACAGCACGCTGGCCTTTCATTGGGCGCGGATGATCGAATTGCTACATTGCGCAGAAAGCATCCAAACCTTGCTGGACGATCCGGATTTGCTGAGTAACGACCTGGTCGCCAAAGGCGAAAAGCGCTACGAAGGCATAGGTGTGATCGAAGCGCCGCGCGGCACCCTGTTTCATCATTACCAAATCGACGAAAACGACATTGTCACCAAAGCCAATCTGATCGTCTCCACCACCAGCAACAACACGGCGATGAACGAGTCTGTGCGGCAAGTCGCGGCGGAATATTTGTCCGGCCGCGAATTGACCGAGCCTTTGCTGAATAATCTGGAAGTGGCGATTCGCGCCTACGACCCTTGCCTATCCTGCGCCACGCATGCGGTCGGCAAGATGCCCTTGCAGTTGGAATTGGTCGACGCGGACGGCAAGTTGGTGGACAAACTGGTGCGACACAGCAGCGGCGAATTCATTCACGGTAGCGCGTGACAAAACCCATCCTGGTGTTCGGTTACGGCAACCCCAGCCGTGGCGACGACGCCGTCGGCCCTTTGCTTTTGGATTATCTGGCCGAGCATCTGGACCTGAGCAATATCGAATTGCTCAGCGATTTTCAGTTACAAATCGAACATGCGCTGGATATACAAGGCCGTGAATTGGTGGTGTTTGTGGACGCAGCGGTAGATTGCCCGGAAAGTTTCACCTTTACCCCGTTAACCCCAGCCCAAGACCACAGTTACTCCAGCCATGCGCTGAGCCCAGCCGCGCTGCTGTCAGTCTATGCAGCCGTCGGCAAACAAGCACCGCCACCCTGCTATTTATTAAGCATTCAAGCTGAAGCCTTCGAACTGGGCAGCGGGTTAAGCGAACGCTGCGCGGCTAATTTAATAGAGGCTTGTCGGTTTATAACCGAGTTTCTGAAACAAAGGCCGTCTCGCGAGTTACCCTCTGTTGCAAAGCGGGGAATAAACAGCTCCAACGCTTAACTTATAGACATCGAAGGTTGTAACTACCGGCAGCGGCTCTATGGCAATCGGTCCATTCGCTATCACCGAACACGTAAAAAAACGGCTGTTTCGAATCGTTAAATTGCTGCAAGCGCAATGGGTACAGCTCGTCCTTACAAGGTAGGCTCCGAATCTGTTTAATCGTGGACTTTTAGAGATCCCCATAAACCATTCGGGTTTCAACTATACTTACGAGACAACGCCGAGAACGCAATACCGGGTGTGAGGCCCGCCCGTTTGCCCACCGGGACAGCGGAGAGCGGGGCGCTTGCAATTGCCAAGAATCAAACTCTAGAGGGTGCAACCATGCTGGTGGACGAAGGCGAAAAAATCAAGGTTCTAGTCAGAGAGTTCTTTAAAAAAGGCCATAAATCCAGTAACAAGCTTTACGACGTGGACCTTGCCGGGCATGCCGTTCTAGTGAGTATGAGCGCAAAAGGCAAGACCCGATATCAGCAAGCGCGCGAGTCTGGCAAACACAGGCTCAACGGCAGCACATCGCACTTGGACTTGGCCGAGAAATTGGTCAAGATGACTATTGCGGATCGATCAGGCAACTGCGAAGAGATGGCAGTCTTGAGCGCTTATTACGCTAAGAAAATCTACAATATCAAACGCGACTTACTCTATATCTGCTACGTTCACGACAAAGGCGACCACGCCTTTTGCCTGGTTTCCCAGGAAGCAATCCCCGATTCGGCGCAAGACTATGCTTCGATGGCCGATTTCACCAAACGCAAGATCGCCCAATCCTGGCTAATCATCGACCCCTGGCTGAATACCGTTTGTTACGCATCCGACTACCTGACCAAAAGCGGCGAGAAACTTGAGAAATGGGCCTCGGAAGGCAAGCGCGTGGCTTGGATGAACGGCTCTCAAGGCCCCGGTTGGTATGTGCCAAACGGCGAATACAAGACCGAGTTCGGCAAAGCGCCGGTGTTGTTGGACCCTTTCTAGCCGCCCCCTCTAACTGCAATAGCGGCCAACTGCATTGCGACGAAAGCGCAGGTTCAGCGAGCTATGGCAGCCCAATCGGCCAATCATCTCTCCGGCCATCATTGATCAAGTCTCGTCAAGTCGCCGGCTTGCACCGAAATCAACACGTTATTGAGCGGCATCACCGGTCCTAAATCGGTTTAATTGGGCGGCATGCGACATGAAAGCTGCCATGAAATCTTCCGCCGATTCGAACAGAAAATGGCACATTGTGTCGACTGTCAGGATGCGGGAGCAGCTGCCGAGCCACTTTTGCCTTGGCGTAATCAACTGGTTCAGAGTTTGTTTAACAACTCCGCGCCGCCAATCTCGGTAAGCCACTGCGCCGGCATATCGTCCTTCAACGCTATCCCCGAAAAACCCAGTTGCAGCGCCTGCTTGCTCAAATAAACCAGTTTGGATGCGGCAGCACTGTAGTTCAGGCCGGCGGGCGGGCGAATATTGGAGATGCAGTTGCGCTCGGCGTCTGTGTTGCCGGCTTGCGGGGCGTAGGTGAGGTAAATCCCCAGACTGTCTGCGGCGCTTAGACCGGGCCGCTCGCCGACGATGATTACCGCCAGGCGCGCGTTCAATAATTCACCGATTTCGTCGGCCAAGGCCACCCGACCATTGGGCACCAAACACACCGGCCCCAGTCGCAGATTGCTGGCCAGGTAAGCGTCAGCGATGGCCCCGAGCAACGGCAAGCCGTGCGCATCCAGTGCAGCGGATGACAAGCCATTACTGACAATCAAGGCAACGTCGATTGCAGATTGCTTGCTCGCCATCAGTTGTTCCCGGCTGTCCGGTGCCAGGCAACGCCCCCAATCGGGACGTTGCAGATACTGGGCGCGGCTGACGACCGGTGTCGCGAGTACCAGCGGCTCCAAATCCATGCTTTCCAAGCCTTCGGCAAATGCTGCCACATCCCAAACTTGATGCACCGCATCCCGCGCAGCCGCGTGGGCCAATTGAAATTCCAGTAGCGCTGCCGTCGGCAGGCTGCAACCAGCCCGGCCTTGCGCAATTCTGGCCTGGGTAAATTGCCGTAAGGTAATCCAAGGATCATTCATCGTTAAGCCCTCGTCAAGCCACGAAAGTTGGCCAGCAGTGGCGTGGCGTTCCGCGTAGCGGCCAACTGGTTTTGACCGTCGAAAATACCCATCCGCTGCAACCAAGCCTCGAACTCCGGCGCCGGCCGCAAGCCCAATACTTGTCGTAGGTACAACGCATCGTGAAACGAGGTACTTTGATACGCCAGCATCACGTCGTCGGCACCGGGGATGCCCATTATAAAGTTGCAGCCGGCCACGCCCAGCAGCGTCAGTAGGGTATCCATATCGTTCTGATCGGCCTCGGCATGATTGGTGTAACAAATATCACAGCCCATCGGCACACCCAACAGCTTGCCGCAAAAATGATCCTCCAGACCGGCGCGGATGATTTGCTTGCCGTCGTAGAGATATTCCGGACCGATGAAGCCGACAACAGTGTTGACCAAGAGCGGATCAAACGCCCTGGCGACCGCATAAGCCCGCGCTTCGCAGGTTTGCGCATCGATACCGTGATGGGCATTGGCGGATAAGGCACTACCCTGCCCGGTTTCGAAATACATCAACTGCTGGCCGGCACTCGCACGGCCCAAATTTTCCGCCATGGCCTTCGCTTCGCGGAGCATTGCCAGATCGATACCGAAACTGCAATTGGCCGCTTCGGTACCGGCGATAGATTGAAACAGCAAATCCAGCGGCGCACCGCGCCGCATCAACTCCATGCTGGTAGTCACGTGGGCCAGTACGCAGGATTGGGTGGGAATTTGGTACTGAGCGATGATCTCGTCCAGCAAATTTAACAAGGTGTGGACGTTGTGCAGATTGTCGGTGGCAGGATTGATGCCGATCACCGCATCGCCGCTGCCGTAGAGCAAGCCATCCAAAATACTTGCCGCAATGCCGCGCGGATCGTCGGTCGGATGATTGGGTTGCAGGCGGGTAGATAAGCGGCCCGGCAAGCCGATCGTGCTGCGAAAGCGGGTAACCACCTGGCAACGGCGCGCCACGGCAATCAAATCCTGGTTGCGCATGATTTTGCTGACCGCGGCCACCATTTCCGGCATCAGCCCGGCCGAGATTGCCGCCAAATCATTCTGCTCGGTTAACAGCCAATCGCGAAACTCGCCCACACTTAAACTCGCAATCGGCACAAACGCTTGCGCATCGTGCCGTTCCAGAATCAAGCGCGAGACTTCATCCAGTTCCGGCGCAATCAAAGGCTCTTCGATAAACCGCCTTAAGGGTACGTCGGCCAAAACTCGCTGAGCAACAGCCCGCTCCACTTCGGAATCCGCCGCCAAACCGGCCAACTCATCCGCTGCCCGGCGCGGCGTAGCCTTGGCCAGCAAGGTACGCAAATCGCGAAAATGAAAGCTTTTGCCGTGTGCGGTTGCGGAATATTTCATCAGTCGGGCAGCTTACGATGGGGTAAAACGCGAGAATACGACAAGTTTGTGACTATTATGTGACATAGCCGGCAGCAGACCTTTAGTTACCATCAAGTCATTTGCCTGCAATATTTGGCTCGTACCGTAGCGAGAATTCGCTGCCAATTCCAACGGCAAACGGCTGGCAACCCATAAACACGCAGAGGCGACGCAGATGACCACCCTATCCCTCAAGCAACTCAACCGTTCCATCTATTTCATTGCGTTGGCCCTGTCGCTAGGCCTACGCTCCGTTACCTTAGCCGCCGAACCACTTACCGCCGATGTGTTGATCGTCGGCGCCGGCCTGTCGGGTTTGAGTGCGGCCTATCATTTAAAGAAAGCCGGCAAAACCGCCGTGATTTTGGAAATGAGTCCGCGTGTTGGCGGCCGTATCCGCACCGCTACTTACCCGGACGGCACGCATGCCGAAGTGGGTCTGGAAGAGTTTTGGGAAAATAACCCGGCTGTCGAGATTTTCCGGGATTTACATGTGCCGATGGAAACGGCTTACAGCAGTTTTTCCAGTTTTTATTACCAGGGCAAGCTGTATCCGTTTACGCAAAATACCAACCAGGAGTTTCTGGCATCGGTGCTGGATAGCGGCGAATTGCAAGCCTATCAACGCTGGGACGCCAAAATGGCCGAGCTTTACCGGCAATTGAGTTTACGACCCTTGCCCCAGGCAATGCTGGCGCTGCAAGAAATTTCCTTCGCCGACTGGATCGAAAGCACCAGCGGCCTCTCACCCAAGGCTCAAGAACTGGTGCGCATTGAAACCGAACCGGAATACGCCACCTCCTGGCGAAAAATCAGCGCGCTGGACGGCATTGCCGAATGGCATTATTTTTCCGGCGACGGTCTCGCGCCACGCCATGTAGTCGGCGGCAATCAACGCGCCGTGCGGGCGCTGGCCGATTTTATCGGCCGGGACCGCATCCTGCTCAACCAGCAAGTCACTCATATCACCGCCACCGATAAAAATGTGGAAGTGCTTACGTCCGACCAAAGCAGTCTGCGGCAAAAGCTATTCCGCGCCAAATACGTGATCACTGCCATTCCATTATTCCGGCTCAACGACATTCAGTTCGCTCCGCCGTTGAGCGCCGAGCGAAAACAGGCTATCCAAACCCAATCGGCCGGCGCCTACTTTACGGCGCACGTCACGGTGGATAAGGCCGCCAGCAGCTTCTGGACCCGCGACGGCGACAGCATATTGCCGATTATGACCGACAGTCCTTTGGGGGTAATTTATGAGGGCGGATCAAAATCCGGCGCCGATGCGCTGTTGAATTTATTGTTAGCGGTGCGGACGCAGAACGGTTTAACTCGCGGATGAGCGATCCGGACCAGATTCGAGAAGCTTTGCTGGCGGCGTTTGACAAACAGTGGCCGGGCTTCCGGGAGTCGGTCAAACGGATGAATTTTTACCGTTACCATCCGCGCGCGATAGCATCATGGCCGGTCGGCCGGTCACGCTTCGATAGCCTGTCTGAGTCGTTAAGAAAACCGCAGGGCCGCGTCTATTTTGCCGGAGACTTTACCGAGGACAGCCACTCCAACGGCGCCAGCCAATCGGCAATACGCGCGGTTAAGGACATTTTGCAAAAACGCGATTAACCCGCGTTTGGCAGTTTAGCGCCGGATGACATCCGCTACGCATGCGGTCGGCAAATTGCCGACAGTTTCTGCACATGCCGCCACGCTGTTATACAATATGCAACAAAACCGTCACAATTAAGGTACACCATGTTCTCTCTACAAACCATCTTTGGCAAAGGCGATAAATTTTATGGATTGCTTGAAGCTAGTGCGGAATCGGCACACGCCTCGGCCAAAGCCTTGATAGAACTGCTAAGCACACCCACCACCCAACAGTCATTAGAAAAATTTAAACAGGCACGGCGCCGGGAAAAGAATTTATTCGGCCAAATCAGCGAGGAATTAGTCAATACCTTTGTGACCGTCCTGGACCGCGAGGATATCGAAGCCCTAAACGGCGCGCTGTATAAGATTCCGAAAGTCGTCGAAAAATTTGCCGAGCGTTATACGCTGGCATCGGAGCGGATCGGCGATGTCGATTTCAACAGCCGCGCTGTCATGCTGGAACAAGCCTGCCAAGTTTTGGAACAAATGGTTGGTCAACTGCGCAAAGGCATGGATTTGGACGAAGTCAAAAGACTCAACGATCAACTGCAAACGATTGAAGCGGAAGCCGACGAACAGATACTTGAGCTGTATCGCGACGTCTACGCCAACGAAACCGATCCGATCCGTTATCTGGTAAAAACCAATTTGTTCGAAATCCTGGAAAAAGCCATTGACCGCTGTCGCGATGCCGGCAACGTGGTTTACCACATCGTATTAAAAAATTCTTAGTGGCTCCGTCATGCTGACATTGCTTTTGCTGGTCATTCTGGCGGCACTGATATTCGAGTTCGTCAACGGTTTCCACGACACGGCCAACTCGATTGCCACGGTAGTCGCCACCAAAGTATTAACCCCCACCCAGGCGGTGATCCTGGCTGCCGTGACCAATCTGGTCGGCGCCTTATCCGGCACCGCGGTAGCCAAAACCATTTCCTCAGGGCTGGTCGATACCGGCATGGTGACGATTACCTCCGAAGTGTTGATTTGCGCACTGACCGGGGCGATTATCTGGAATCTGATCACCTGGGCCTTGGGCTTGCCCTCTTCTTCCAGCCACGCCTTGATCGGCGGCTTATGCGGCGCAGCTCTGGCGGCGGGGCACAATAATCCCGATGTGTTGATATGGTCGAAAACCGCATTGGTGTGGACCGAAAACAAAGGCCTGCTCTGGAAAGTGGTGATCCCGATGATCAGCTCGCCAATTGCCGGCTTCACCTTGGGCATTTTGATCATGGGTTTGTTGATGGCGATCATCAGCGGCATGAATTCCGCCGGCGGTGTCATGGCGCAAATCTCCCGGCCGAGATGGATCAATGCGCTGTTCGGAAAAGCACAATTGCTATCGGCCGGTTATATGGGCTTTGCCCACGGCAGTAACGATGCACAAAAAACCATGGGCATCATTGCGCTGGCCATTTTTGCGGCCAATAACGCCGGCACGCTCGATCAGCTGCCCAGTTGGGCGGAGTTCCTGCGTCCGGACGGCGGCGAAAAAGACATCGACACCTGGATCGTGTTCAGTTGCGCCTTGATCATGGCGCTCGGCACGTCGGTGGGCGGCTGGCGGATTATCAAGACCCTTGGCCACAAAATGGTCAAACTGCACCCAATCAACGGCTTCGCGGCGGAAACCAGCTCCGCCACCATTCTATTGGCCGCCGCACATTTCGGCATGCCGGTTTCCACCACGCATAGTATCTCTACAGCAATCATGGGTGTCGGTTTTGCCAAAAATCCCTATACCCTGAAACTTTCCGTGATCGAACGGATTGTTTGGGCCTGGGTTCTGACGATTCCCGCCGCCGGCGGCATAGCCTGGGGCATGGTGAGTTTATTGCCGCTGTTGCAGTAAGCCGCTAATTTGACTATCAGCTTCATCATTGACTATGCAAATTCCCAGGGTAATCTGTCTGACGAGGGAAACTAATGTTGTAAAAACCTTATTCTTGTAGCCCGTCCAAAAAATCATTAGTCACCCCACTGAAGTAACAAGGCTTTTTCCTAAACGAAAGGTGGCTGAAATGATGAGAGAAATACTGGAAGTCGTAATGCTGTTGGGCTTGATGGGTGGCCTGTTTTTCGTTAAACACGAGTTTGAGAAAGACAAGCAGGAAAGACTGAACGACGGCAAACCCGAACCGAGAGAATGAGTTAAAGACAAAGACGCTGCCAGGCAACTTAAAGGCAGAGTTAATTCAAAAAATTATCAGTGCCTAGCTTGCCTAACAGATACCGCGTTTTGCTAACGAATTATCTGTGCTTAATCCGGATACTTGCAACGAATCGTCCCGAATCCCAAGAAGCCACTCAGCGATAAGACTGAGACTCATGGCGGAACTCGTTGAGTTGCCGTTCGTGATAGTAAAGATCATCCCGAGCCCGATCTCGGTTACGCCGCAGTTGACTTATATCGTTACGAATTCTGGCCCGGTCTTTGTCGTTTAACTTGTTATCCCCCAAGCTGATTTCTTTGCTGGAAAGTTCGTTATCTATCCTATCCAGTTCGGCGCGTTCTCTATGTACAGCGTAAGCCGCTGCGTGGTAACGGCTGAATACACCATCAATCGATGGCGGGCAAACATGGCGGTAATCATGGCCTTGCAATCCCACTTCAAAAGCGTTATCGATACGACAGTATTCTCTTATACCCTGTTCGCGGCCAGCAAAATACTGCGAATCATTCACCGCCACACCGTATTCGGAGCATGCTTTTCGGTGTTCGCTCAACCGCTCACTCGCCTCTCCAGAACGGCCGTCTTGAACCCCTAAACCAAACCAATCACCCCGCTTGCAGTCTTGTTGGCTAAGCGTTGCACAGCCGGTAAAAAACACAACACATAAATACCCCGTTAAGCGCTTCACCATGATTTTGTCTTCCCAATAAAGATTCACCGCACCGCCAGAACAGCCGCAATGGCTTGAAGCCCCAGGTATCCTGAAACTGAACTGGAATCGCTGGAAATTATAGTCAACATTGAAAATTAGACGAACAGATGCGGGCCCACGGCAAAATCGATTCAGGCCAAAATGCCAATGACTACTACCGGGAAAGTTGGGATGGCTGCCAGTCAAAACCATTAACTGAAAGCCCTAAAGACCGCGAATTTAGAACTGCAACACGCCATGGCCTCTACAGAATGCGGCAGAGGCTGTTCAGCGCGCTATTTAGAGATTATTTCCAACGGCGGTTGAATGTCCGACCGTAAATAGATAAGCGCAATCGATAAAGCGTGATCGTTACGACGCCGGATTCATCGCGATGGCAACCGAATCCAGGGTGCGTAAGATCTTCAAAAAAGACATGGTAACGTTTAAGTTGCAGCTCTGCCGTCATCGTATTTCTGAACCTATTGTGCTGTGAAGACGCAGCCACTATAGGCCTAAAAATAAGGGATTTTTTGATCTACAACAATCATTAGCGTAATCCTATACCTACGCGACAGCCAATCCAAAACCGGGCGCTTTACTTCTGGCGTGAGCATGGCCGATGACCGTAGAGCTTTGAGATCGTTCTAATGAGAAGCCCAATGCTGGCGAATAGTGTCCGCATGTGCCATCAAATCATTAAACGCTTGAACACAATCTCGATGGTAAGGATGTCTTTTGTTATTCACCGGGTGGCTCAAGTCTTCCATCAATTCGTTAACCACTTGTTCAATCTCCAAAAGCTCCATCGGCTTCTTGTTGAAAAATTCGCTCATTTTCCTGACTCATATTTTTATTTATTTGAAGCTTTAGCTTACAAATACCTTATGACATCAATGTGACAAAAAGCGAGTTCAACAGCATTTACAAAAATTCCTAGCACTTGAGCAAAATGCATAAGTCCTTCGTTCGATGTTACAAACCCAGGTTATTACCATGCATTCGGAACGACGCAGCGTTAGATCATGGCTGCTAAATTCGCCATAGCCCGCGCGACTATCTCGCCTTGATGATTGATGTTGTCGATAATCTGCTGCACGGTACGGGTATCAGTAACGGCTTTGGCATGCGGATTCACAGCTTTCAGGTCGAAAACGGCGGCGTCGATGTCGCTGGCTTTGGCCTGGGCTTCGCGGACGGCTTTTTCCGTGGTTTTAATCGCGTCTTCAGCGGCGGCGATTTTGTCCTTGCCGGCTTTGTCGCGTTTGAATGCCTTCAAGGTTTCCCGTAACGGCAATAGTTCTTCGGTTAGCCGGTTGGCTTCGTCGATAAAGGGCTGTAGGTCTGCGCGGGCTTTTGCGCGGCGGGCGGCGAAATCGACCGTCCAGGAAAAATCGCTGTCGGCTTCCGGCGTGCCGTGTTTCGCCAGCAAACGGGCAAACGACGGGAAGAGCTTGTCGTTATTTTCTTCCACCGCCAGCCAGTCGGCGGTCAGTGTGGACGGCAATTCGGCATCGCTCAATAGGCCGCCGTGTCGATCAAAACCGAAATGCGCCAACGTCATCGGCGACTTTTTACCGACTTTGACTTGCGACAAGTCGTAATACCAAATGCGCTCGGTTTTGCTACCTTTGCGGAAAAACAGCAGGTTGGTTTTAACGCCCGCGCCGGCGGTGGAAAACACCCCGCCCGGCAAACTGACGATGCACCACAAATCGCATTCATCCACCAATTTACGTTTGGTTTCCACGAAAGCGCTTTCGTTGGTGCGGAACAGCAAACCCTCGTCCAGCACGATACCGCAGCGCCCGCCCGGCTTACCGTCCAGCGGCGCTTTCAATTCTTCCAGGATATGCTGCACAAACAACACTTGCGTGGAGCCGGTTTCAAAATCGTAGTTTTTCTGCGCGTCCGTGCCTTCCTTGCCGCCAAACGGCGGATTGGTCAGGATCACATCAAAGGTTGCCGGCGCGTGTTCTAATAAACCGTCGTAGGTTTGTTTAGCAGTCAGCGTGTTGCCGTGCCAGAGATTGGGCTGATCGATGCCGTGCAAAATCAGGTTGGCTAAGGCGATGGGGAATACCAGATTTTCCTTTTCCCGACCGAAAAACGTATCGTGCTTCAGCGTTTCCAACACCGTCGAGGCCGGCGATTGCCCTAGTTGATAGGCGATATGCTCGTAAGCCACCGCCAAAAAGCCGCCGGTGCCGCAACAGGGGTCGTACACCGTTTCGCCCGGCTGCGGATCGAGCACATTCACCATCGCCCGAATCACTTCGCGCGGCGTGAAAAACTGGCCGCCGTCCGAGTTCTTTTCGCCCATTTTCAGCAGCAAATCTTCATAGACTTGCGACAGGGTAAAGAAATGGGTGTCGTCGATATGATCGATGTGGATTTCATGCACCTTGTCGAAAATGTCGCACAGATTGGTTTCGCTATCCACGCGCACCTTTTCCACCGCCGTCATGATACGGCCAATCACGCGCTGCTTCGGGCTGGCGCTGGCGTTAGGCAGTTGAGTGCGCGGGTCGACATCCAGCCGATGCAAATGCGGCAGCAATTGGTTATTGATGAAATCGAACAAACTGCCTTCACCGGCTTCGAACAAGGCTTGCCGCTTCCAACCAAACCGATAACCTTCCGGCGTTTTCGGCGCATCCGGCTTATCGGAATACGGCGCGGCCCAATCCTGCCAGCGATACGGCGCCCGCAAAGCCGGCGAATAGTCGTTGCCCAAGGCTTCGGCTTGTTCCAGGGCTTTTTGCTCCTGGGCATCGAGAATGCGCAAAAACAGAATCCAGGTCAGTTCAGGCACATATTGCAAGGCGCTGGCGCAATTGGAACGGCGCATTACGTCGCAAATGGCTTTGACGAAAGACGACAGCGATTGCGTGGAGGCGATGGCTTTGGGGGCTTTGGCGCGGCGTGCCGATTTAACTTTTTCAAGCATGTTTTTTCTCACCACAACGTCGCGACGGGATACTGGCTAATCAGACTATCGGCAGTCAAAATAACCAAATCATGTGCCATCGCTTGGCATATCAACATGCGATCAAAAGGATCGCGGTGCAAGGTTGGCAAGCGACTTAATTGGAAAACGGCCTTTTCATCCAGCGGCAAATAATCGATCAAATGGTCGCGGCATTGTTGGCGAACAAACGCTTCGGGTGCCGGAGGTAGTGGCAACTTTCCCAACTGATGCTTGACCAACACTTCCCAAATCGACACGCTACTTAACAACACCGTGTTATCAGGATCTTGAAACACGGTCTTGGCCTTTTCGCTCAATGCCGCGTCATCGCTGGCCAACCAGAGAAAAGCACAGGTATCCAATAAAACTTTCACTTAGCGCCCTTCAAATTCATCCAGCAAATCCGCTGGTAACGGTGCAAAAAAACTATCCGGCACTTTAAAACTGGCTTTGGCCAGGCCTATGGGACGTCGTTGTCCGGTAGCGGCAGGCTGCGATGCTTCTCGCTCCAAACCCAGTCGAAAGTAATGCACCAAATCGTAAATCTCGCCCAGCTTATCGCTGGGAATTTGTTTGATTTCTTCAATCAGCTGTTGTTGCAACATGGCTAACACTCCATCAATTCACGTTTTACATAGGCCCACATTAGCAGTTTGTGCTTTGCACCGGAACCGATTTCGACCATTTCGAGGGCATCCTCGAAATGGTCATCTAGAGGCTGACCACTGTTTCGACAGGCCTCTTTAGCCCGTTCCAGTACCGGCAAAAAATGCCGGAACTCTGAATAATCCAAGACTTTGGACAAGGCGCGCGCCAGCCAGAATTCGTTACCGTTATCGTCTAACCGACGGATATTCTCGAATGTTGCATGGTGCTGTTCGGCGATATGTTTGGTGGTCATGACGATCTCCTTTCGTGATTAAAATCGAAGGCCTTAGCCAGCAACCGTTCAGGGATTTTGTTCAAGTCGTCAAGCTGTTGTTTAATGGCCGCCTTGACCGGTTGCAATTGTTTCAGCGCAACGGATATTCGGACTTGCTCGGAATACGGTGGCAGTTGAATGAAGCCTTCTGCAAGGCGATTACACAACATCCGTTCGCGTACTGCACCGCGCGCCAGCGAATTGATGCACTGCACACCGTAAGGCGAACGTAGCCAGTAATAAAACCAGCGGGAGTCGACTACCCCAGGCTTGCCCCGCAACGCCACTTAATCCGGGCTGGTGATGCCGGGCTGATCGTCGTCATCGACAAAGGCAATCGAGCCGATCAGGATACGCATTGGATTGTAAAACACGGTACCGGAGAAAACCGGTTTATAACGTTGCGGTTGTTTGCCCGGCGGCTCCTTGGCCGGGGCCAAGCCGTCACGGGTTGCACCCAATACCGGGTAATCGGCCCAACGTTCACCAATGCCCTTTTTCACTTCATCCAGAACATCACCTAACGGGCATTCGCTAACCTTGGAATGCTCGATGCTTTGGCGAATATAGGCATTGGCAAGTTTGACAATTTCTTGCTGTTGGATTTCTAAAGCCTGCCGCGCGGTTTCGACTTCGGCTAGTTGGGTTTTGAGATTTTTTATGACCTGATGCTGTTTCTCTATTTCGATAATAGGTACATCGAAGTTCTTTATTTGATCTGTGGTTAAATTTCGGAATATAGCGCCTGTTGCATGTTTATCAGTTTCAACCAGCTGAAATAGAAACCAAAAGTAGAGAAACTCAGTAATAATTTTTCGTTGATCTAAATTTCTGAACCCCACAAACCCGTCATGGATGCAAGCATCAACATCTAAAATAGAAGGCAACCCCGGAGAACCGCTTACAACCATCGTCAAGTCTCCTTTTAGCATGGGTCTACTGAGCTTAGCACCTTCGTTGGTCAAAAAATCCACCTTTGGTACAACATACATCCCGTCGCGAGTAACGTCTTCAACCATCAATCTTGGTACATTTCCTCCGTAATATCGCTTGTCACCTTGGGGCCTCGGACTGCTACCTCTCACCAACTCGCAAAGAGTATCAACTTTCTGAAAATTCATACCCCAAACAACCTTCCCTTAGCCAACAAAATCACCTCCACCGGTTTTCCCAATTTTTTCAACGCCGCCAAACCACCCGCCTGCTGAATGTCCGGCACGTCCCACAGCGCCGGCGTTTCCAAAGCTTCGGTGCCGCCCAGCGCAAATTGCAGACCAAAGCCGCGCAACACCATGGCGCTGTCGCTTGGCATGGTGTCGAACCAGGCTTGATTGCTGTCGATATACGCCTGACCGCGTTGCGGCTGCTTCAAGGCTTGGGCGCGGTAGCCGTGGTGGGCGAAGATGTCGTAATAGTCAAAATCCTGCATGTCTTCCAGTTCGCGCAGTACTTCCGGCGAGTAATGGTCGCCCAGCAGATGGTCTATCAATTGCCGGCGTTTTTTGGCTTCTATCCACAATTGCCGAAACTGGTTGAGGTCGTGCGCTTCGCTCACCACGCGCTACAGGATTTCCCGGCGGTATTCGTCGCTGGGGATTTGCACGTCCCGGCCGTCGCGGCGGGTCAGAATGTAACGGCCTTGCGGGGTGACACTGACGTATTGGCCTTTGATCTCTGCTACCGAGGGTTGATGGCCTTGTCCTCCATCGCCATCATTACCGCCGTCGTCATCCTCGTCATCTTCATCATCGCCGCCCGATTTTTTCTTTTTGCCCGAGCTGTTCGCGGTGATGAAATCGGTGCCGAATAAGTCGGTGACGCCGGTGTAGTCGTAGAGCCAAAATTTGTATTTTTGGGTGTCTTCGTCGATGCGGGTGCCGCGTCCGACCATTTGGTAAAACAAGATGCTGGATTCCAGGTAGCGGAAGAACACCACGGCATTGAGGCGTTCGATGTCGACGCCGGTTGCCAGCAGATCGACCGTGCAAGCGATGAAAGCGCGTTCGCCGGAGCCGCGCATGGGCTGGATCAGGTCGCGGCCGCCTTTGTTGGTGCATTTAAAGGCGTACAGGTCTTTCGGGGTTTTGCCGTGCTGTTTGCACCATCGGCTGTACAGGTTGTTCATCTGTTGCACGACGCGATCAGCATGAATGTCGCGGGTGCAGAAAATAATCACTTTTTGTTCGGGGCCGCCGTGGCGGCAGAGTTGCTCGAACAAGTCTGCGCACATGGTGGGGGTGCGCAACTCGATAAAGATTTCGTCGTCGAAGTCTTTGGCGGTGTAGAGGTCTTTTTTTAAATCCGTCTCGCAAATGGGTTTGCCGGTGCGAAGGTCGGTGGGTTTGAGGTCGAGTATTTGTTGCTTGGTATAGCTGATGTTGTCGATACTGGCCTGGCGTTTGACGATTTCGCAGGCGGCGAGGTAGCCGTCTTCTTGCGCTTGAATCAAGGTGTATTCGTAGACCGGTTCGCCGAAGTATTTGAGATTGTTGGCGGTGATGGCGGCATCGTCGGCGGTTTGCTGTTTGGATTCGCGCAACTGGCGCGGCGTGGCGGTCAAGCCGATTTGCACCGCGTTAGGATTACGCAGCAAGACTTCCGACCAACGGCCCCAGGCGGAGCGATGGCATTCGTCAATGATGATGACGCTGAAGGCGTCGGGCGGATAGTGGTCGGTTAAAAAACTGCTGGCGCCGGATTCCTCGTCATCCAAACCCAAGGTTTGATAGGTGGCGATATGCACGCGGGCGTTTTTGGCGGCGTTTTGTCCGCTGGCGGTTTCGACGATGCGGGCGCTATCGCCAAAGGCTGCTTTCAGTTTGTTATAGCCTTGGGTGCGCAGTTCGTCGCGGTCGCACAAAAATAATGCCGGCTTGGTCAGGCGTTGGGCTTGTTGCAGGCGCCACAGCAAGTTGGCGGCAATCACCGTTTTACCCGCGCCGGTGGCCAGTGCCAGCAAAACACGACACGGCTTTAGTGCCCGTTCGCAATGCAGGATCTTCTCGAACACGGCGCGAATCGCGGCATCCTGGTAATAGCGGCTCTTGGGATAGGCTTTGCTGTCGGCGGTGAACAACAGCGCCGCTTCCGGTTTATGCAGGTCGATGCCGGTGTCGTTGAGGTAGCGCTGGGTTAGCGCGGTGTGCGTTGGAAAGTGTTCTTTGAACGCATGCGGCCCGGTTTGCAAGCCGGTAGTTTTATCAAACTCACCATAACGATGGCCGTTGGTGGCAAATACGTATTGCACATGAAAGCGACTGCATTCCGCGTAGGCCTTGGCTTGCTGCATGCCTTGCAGCGGGTCGGCCTCTTCCTTTTTCGCTTCCAGCACACCGACGGGGAGCGGTTTGGTGGCATCGGGCGTTTGTACGCAAAGTAGATAATCAGTGCGACCGCCGCCGGGGCGTCTGCGACCTTTGTGGCCGATCGCTTCCACCGGTGCGGGTGTTTCCAATTTTAGTTTGCCGGCGTCGTCGTAGCCTTTATCGCGCAGAACGGGATCGATCAACCAATAACGGGTTTCAGCTTCGTTGTAGCTCATTTTTGGTGACTTTCCCTATCTTAGAATTAATTGGAAACGGCGTCCGATGGGTAATAGTCTATCAAACCCATTAAAAAATCCTTGCCCTGGATTTTATCAGTAGGTCGATTTCAAGTTGAATGGGTTGCTGATCTGATTCCAAACCGAATTTGGATATTCGAATCAGATAGACAGAACTGGATGAAGCTAGACGCCCCTCGGATCAGCGGAGGGCCGGCGCGGGCAAAAAAAAGCCCCACATTTAGATGTGAGGCCTTAATTTATTTGGCTCCCCCGGACGGGCTCGAACCGCCGACCTAGTGATTAACAGTTACCCGACCCACTCATAAAAACGCCTTGATTTTGCTAGGCGATAATTCATAACTTATTGTTTGTATTGATTTTGTACCTTTCTTGACATTTCTCTAGCATTCCCTAGAATGCGCTAAATCATGATGAAAACATGACCGGGCCATGACCAGAGAATAAAAGGAGGTTGAAATGGCAGAGAAAATAAACTTTACCCAGCAGCGAATCGAAAAGCTGCCGACACCTGAAAGCGGGAGGGTTGACTACTACGATACGGGTTGCCCAAAGCTTACGTGTCGGGTTTCCAGTACAGGTGTTAAATCCTTTGTCCTGTTGAAATGGAATGGCAAAAGCATGCAGCGTGTAACGCTTGGTCGATACCCGGATATTTCGGTTTTTCAGGCTAGGGAGCTGGCTACTGGCGCCCTGTCCGACATGGCATCTGGCATCAATCCAAACGAGGAAAAGCGCAAGCAAAAAATGAAGGGGATTACCCTTGGCGAATTGCTTGATCGATACCTTGAGGACAAATCCGACTTGAGAGAGGCGTCGATTCTTGATTATCGGAAGAAAATAAACCAAGGCTTTTCGGACTGGCTTAATAAGCCGGCCAGCGAAATAACCAGGGATATGGTTCTGGCCCGGAGAAAGCAGTTTGACGGCGGTAGGGATAACAAATTAAGAGTCCTCAGACTGCTGATGCGCTATGCGATGATCACCCTCAAGGCGATTGACGATAATCCGGTCGATGTTTTGCGCGATGGCAGTCTTTGGTCGAAACCTAAGCGCAAGAAACGCATGATACCCAGCGACAACCTTAAGGAATGGTACGGCGCCGTGCTGGCGCTGGAAAACGAAAAGGCTAAGGTTTACTTGCTGCTATTGCTGCACACCGGGCTTAGAGACCAAGATGTACGGTACCTGGAGTGGAAGGATGTCGATTTTAAAAACGACTGCTTTGTTGCGCGAGATACCAAAAACCATACCGACTTCACCGCCTATATCGCACCTCAAATCAAGCCGTACTTGCGGAATTTATCGAAACTGACTGGCGATAGCCGGTTTGTTTTTCCGGGCGATAGCGGTGATGGGGTAATGGGGATACCTCGCAAGCCAATTGCTCAGGTAGCGGCGAAAACAGGCATTGAATTTAGTAGTCACGACCTAAAACGCACCTTTTTAACGATTGGCGAGGCGGCTATGGTGCCGTTTTCTTTGCTGAAGGCCTTGGCGAACCACGAAACCGATGCAGACGTCACCGGGGGCTACATAAACCCCGAAGCTAAAACCCTGAAAACCGCAACTTTTAAGATTGCCGACTTTATCGAGTCACACGTTTTGCCAGATGGTGAAAATGTTGTGTCGTTGCGCGTGGGTGAAAGATAGTGACTTATTTCAATTTGCCGCGCGATGCAAGGACGCCAGAAACTGAAATCGACGTGATATTGGCGAATATTTCCTTTTTGTATGATTGCTTGGTGCCAGGTCACGAACCATACTCTTTCTTCAACACGTATTACCGTAGCTTGATTGAGGATGAGCGTACTAGCGGCGATGATCTAGCGAAGGTAGTTTACGAGATAAATCCGGTAAATGATGAGGGGATTGGAAAAGTAACACACTCTGCCGCTTTATTCGTAGCTTGCGGATACTGCTGCGAGGCTAAACGCGCTTATGATCGTGGTCGGATCAATGAGGCATGGACACTAATTATTGATGCTAAGGATTGGTTGAGGGTGCCTATGTCGCTAAGTCCTGCAATAGACAGATTGAAACTAGCCGAGCATTCAGCCGCTCTATCGCTGATATACCGCGAGAATAGGCTTATAGGTGCCGCTAAATACAGCCATGCCGAATTCATAGATAAACACTACCGCTCAAAGCCCTGGAAGAATAAAGAGCAAGCCGTGGAAGAGATAAATCAATTACTCGTAATTCACCTAAAAAATAACGAAAACGTGCCTGTGAGGAAAACAAAAACCGTAGATGCTAATGGAAAAATAATAGAAGAAAAACAAACCGACTTTACCCGGCTAATCCGTAATCATTTACCAAAAGCAAAACAGGTAAAGATTGATCGGGATAACTGGAAACCACCAACATAAAGAAATCAAGACATTTGAAATACGCCGGTTATATGCCGGCTTTTTTTTGCCCAAAAAAATCATATCCAAAAACCTCCGGTAACAAAATAGATTTTGTTAAATGGGTTTTTTCGACTTCGGCTTTCGCGAAGATGCTTGCGACTTAACGTAATAACTCGCAAAGGCTGGAAAAATGAAAAACCAAGAATTATCGTTTGACGTCGATGTATTGACCGACACAGATGGCGCGTCAAAACTATTGCATATTCCGGCTGCTAGCCTCGTTAAATGGCGCAGCACTGGCGAAAATAACATTCCGTTTATCAAAATTGGTCGCCAGATCAAATACCGCACCACTGACTTGAAAAAGTATGTGGAGCGACACACCCATCACGCGCAATAAAAAACCCCGAACCTTAATTAATAAGGCCGGGGTTTGCTGGGTATTAATCACTTCTTAGGCGGAATTGATTTTACCACAGCAGCAATTTCCGGCAAAGGAAAAAGCTGTGAAAAAAATACTATGTCAATGCGTCAACTCTAAGGTTGGCGATATTAAGATCAGCGCCGGAATCAGGACGGTTCTGATACTCGAACTGGCCGATAAAAACGGCGAAATGTTTATCAAATTTTTCAACGCTGACCGCACTCCAAAAGGGAATATCGCTGTTGGCAGAAATAGCGATTTAGCCAAGCTGTACCGTCTTGCTGTCGGTGAAAATCCGGCAGCTAGGTTCAGCCGAGCCGACAAGCTAATTAGTCATTTTCAAGGCTTATGGTTTGAAATCCAAAGTGAATCAGCAATCGGAAAGCGCGACGGTGAATATCAACGAGTAACCAGCATTGCCCCCAAAAATCCCGTGATCGCTGACGGCTGGACAATCACCGGACACCTGATAAAAAACGTTAGAACAAAAGCAGACAAAAATCAGGCAATTTTTGGGCAACGTTTAGGCAAGAATCAGGCAATTTTTGGGCAATTTTTGGGCAATTGCAATTCGACCTCAGTCCGCGAACCTATTGGGCTGAAAGGCAATCTCGATCCCATGCAACATTCCACCTACCACATAGGAACCTTCTACATACCAACTAGTAAAGATATTAGTTTATTAGGGGTAGAGAAAAATCCCAGATCGACATCACCGCCTTCGGACTTGGCAAGCATTGAACCAACCAATCACCAAATCCACTGAGGCGCAAACCATGAACCAATTACCGAACACACAGATTATCGACCGCTTGGTCGATGCACAGGACCGCCTGGAGACGGCTGCAAAAAGCACGATACAAGCGGCGTTTGACTTAGGCGACATTCTCATCGAACTGAAAGCGGTCACACCGCACGGAAAGTTTGAAGAGGTTCTCAAAACGAAGGCGCGCTTTCGTTTTTCGATACAGCACGCAAGAACGTTTATGCGAATAGCAGAAAACAAGGCACAGATTATTGAGCATAGCGGCGGCGAACCGCTATCAATCCGCGAAATGGAGCGGTTAGCCAAACCCAAACAGAAGGCATTACCGGCACCTAGCACCGATGGTGACGACGAAATCATCGATAGGCTGATGATGGAGCCATCACACACCCTTGGTAGGGATGATGTGGTTATTGACGCCGAATTCAGCCGCGTAGCGCCACAAACAGCGGAGACACCTACCCAAGCATCAGACGAGCCTGAGATTGAAGATGCCGAGGATTATTACGACATAGAACCGGATGACTGGGAACCGGAGCTGGATGAGGATCAAGCGGAGGTTGGCGTACCAGAGGATGTTCAGGCCGAACTAAAAAGGCTACGGGACGACAACGCATGGATGAAATCAATATTCGAGGATGACAATCACACTTCCGCCGCAATCCATGAAATCGAAAAACTGAAAACCATCAACGATGCGCTTCAAGGTCGAGTAGACAGCCTGTTGGCCGAAAATGCCCAGATGCTTGGGCGGCTCAACTATCTGGAGGCGCGCTGCAAAAAACTGGAGAAGGCTCATGCAAAATAATTTGATTTTGCGTGGCTACCAAGACGAAAGCCTAGACGGTTTGCGCCAAGGTTTTGCAGCTGGCCACCGCTCACAAATGCTGTATTTGCCGACCGGCGGTGGAAAAACTGAGGTGGCTATCTCGATGCTGGCAGCGGCGGCTGACAAGGGCCACCGGGCGGCAATGGTGATGGATCGCCGCGTACTGTGCGACCAGACAAGCCAACGACTTGAAAAATACAACATCGATCACGGCGTTTTGATGGCCGGCCACTGGCGCTACCAAACGCACAAATCGATTCAGATTTGCAGCGCGCAGACATTGGAAAAACGAGGTTCATTTCCAAACCTGAAGTTGTTGATTGTCGATGAAGCCCACAACACACGGGCGCAAACTGCCGAGTTCATCAAAAACAATCCGTCTATCAAGGTTGTCGGCCTGTCCGCGAGTCCGTTTACCCGGGGGCTTGGCGGCATTTATTCGAACGTGGTCAGCACCACGACCACCGAGGCGCTTGTTAATGCCGGCAGTCTTGCCCCGCTGAGGGTGTTTATCTGCAAGGAAATCGACATGACCGGCGCCAAAAAAGTTGGCGGCGAGTGGAGCTCGGCGGATGCGGGCCAGCGCGGCATCCGGATTACCGGCGACATCGTGTCCGAGTGGATAAAAAAAACTTTTGAGATGTTTGGCGGGCCGCGCAAGACGATTGCTTTTTCTGCTAACGTGGCGCACGGGCAGGATTTGGCCGAAAAGTTTAAGCAAGCCGGCTTTAACTTTGTCTCGATCAGCTACAAGGACGATGAAGCCACCAAGGCCGCAATATTCGCGGAGTTCGCCAAGCCCGACAGCACAATTCACGGCCTGATTGCCACCGACATTCTGACAAAGGGCTTTGACTGCCCTGACGTGATGATAGGCATCAGCGCTCGCCCGTTCACAAAGTCGTTTTCGTCGCACGTTCAGCAACTGGGCCGGACCATGCGCTCATTCCCTGGAAAGGATTTTGCCTTATGGATTGATCATTCTGGGAATTTTTTACGGTTCAAGGACGACTGGGAAGCCTTGTATTACAACGGCGTTCATGAGCTAGACGACGGCGCTGAAAAGCCAAAGCGCGAACCAACCAAAGAGGAAAAGGAAGCCGCAAAATGCCATAAGTGCGGCGAGCTTTGGGGGCCAAAGGACGTTTGCCAGCATTGCGGGGCTATCAGGATCAGACGTAACGCGGTGATCGCCGTTGCCGGGGCGATGGAAGAAATCAAGATCGGCAAGACCGTTTTTGATGGAAACAAAACCGACCTGTGGAACCAAATCTGCACCATTGTGAAGGCGCGTGGCAATAAGCCAGGTCGAGCGTTTCACCTGTACCAAGATTTGACCGGGCGAAAGCCGCCAAAGCGGTTTGAGGATGCAATTGATGTACCGGTCAGTTCCATCATCAAAAATGAAATCATGCGCAGAAACATTGCCTTTGCAAAAGGACGGTCAGCATGAGCGCGGTTATCGATATTCGCGACCAGTGCCGGGGACGCTGGGCTAATGTGCTGGTTTCGCTGGGCTTTGCCGATGAGATTTTCAGCGGCAAGCACCAAGCGTGCCCGGAATGCGGCGGCAAAGATCGGTTTCGTTGGAATCGCGAAAAAGAATTCGGCATCTGCAACCAATGCGGGCACCATCAGCCGGTTGATATGGTGATGACCAGGCTAGAAATGTCGTTCAAGGATGCGGTAGCCAAGATACGTTCAATCATGGGGCAATGCCAGGCAGCACCGGCTAAGCCAGACGATACAACCAAAAACCAAGAGCGGCTAAACCGTATTCATTCCGGACTTAAACGCATTGCTCAAGACGATCCGGTTTGGCGCTATCTTCGGTCGAGAGGGATAACGATATTACCGAAGCGAGACGTTTTCACGCACAAAGGGCTGGATTATTGGACCAAAAACGAGCAAGGCAAACCCGTGAAGGTCGGCACTTTTTCGGCAATGGTTTCGGTGTTCCGCAACCTGTCGAGCGAGGTTTGCACGTACCACGTTACATATCTCACGACGGACGGCAAAAAGATTACTGGCTATCCGGCAAAGAAGGTACAGCCACCCATCCGTGATATGCGCGGTGGCTCAATCCAGTTTGGCGGGGTTGGTCAAACAATAATTGTCGCTGAGGGCATAGAAACCGCGCTGGCCGCTGAGCAAGAGTTTGGCTACCCAGCTTGGTCAGCGGCAAACGCCACAATGATGGAACTGGTTGAAGTGCCCGACTACGTTGAGTCAGTGTTAGTCATAAGCGACGAAGATTCGAGCTTCACCGGGCAGAAGGCCGCTTACACGCTCGCAAACCGGCTAAAAGTCCAGAACGGAAAGGACGTTTCAGTTGTTCGATTGACCAGCAAAACAACAATCCATGTTGACACAGGCCTTGATGCTGACTTTTGTGACTATATAACCAGCTAATTCAACAACTTACAACACAAACCTAAACACGAAAAGTCCGCCTATACAGGGGTTTTTCGCGCGTAGAATTTCACTATCGCCACTAAAAACAAGGAAAAAAAATCATGAGTAAACCAATCACCAAAACCGACTTTTTGGCCGCTGTTCGCGCCAAGGAAATCATTCTGCCGGCCGTTGTCGAGCTTCAAAAGATCGATAGCGCAGCGCTTGCCGGCAACAGCTATACCGCCAAGACAATTAGTCGCGCCGTTAGTGCTTTGCAAATGCACCTAAAGGACGCTGACAAGCTTTTCGCGCAAGTTGAGACTAACTTCCAATCGGCGGGCGGCAACGAACTTTTGGGGCAAGTCGCAAGGCGGATGTCAGCAATTACCGGCGAAATTAATTTGATTTGGCGCACGATGGAGCTTTTGCGCCAAGCGCACGATCACAAGGTTAATTCACTAAGGAACGATGGATTCACACAGGCCCAAATCGACCAGATCGAGCCCGATCCCCAGCAACAACTGGCCGACCACGCCGCAGCCATTAAAGCCCTGCAAGCCGAACAAGAAAAGCTTCATGCCTTTGTTGCGACAGCTCCGGCTTATGAGCTGCACCACCTTGCCGGCACCTCTTTTGAGGGCGGATTGAACCAACTGGAGGTCGCGTAATGAAGGAAAACACACAACAGCTAGTGTCGCGGCTTGATGATGCGATTTCTGGCCTTAAGCGGCTTAGCCCAGCAAGTTTGCAATACGATTCAATACTTTACGAGCATTTCTTTAAAGCGATGCTTTTGTTGCAAGCCATCAAGGCTTCTTTTGAAGGCAATTCAGTCGAGCAAAACCCGCTTATTGACACCGACCTAAAAATACAGGTTGCCTCATCAATCGTGGGTCTTGAGGCCCAAATTGACGAAACTTTCGCAAAAGCAGATCTGGCTGTAAATGAGCAAACTCTCCAGGTAAAAGAGCAAATAACGCCAGAAATGTCGCAAAGTCAGGTGCTGGAACTCTGCTCAAACCCGGAAATAGACGAGCTTTACGACCAAGCCGAAAAGATGATTGCCGAGCGAAAACTCCTAACAGCCTTTATTCAAGACCCGACTGCTGATGTTCGGCTTTTGGCGGGAACTTCTCTCTCACAGCCAGAGCCAGTTTCACATTAATCAAACCCACAGGAAAAAACCGATGAACATGCAAGAAATCGATGGCGATGTTTTAATCGCCGCCCAAAACCGAATCGCAGAGCTCCAAGAAACGGTTCGTGTAACTCAGTTCGACATCCAAAACAAGCGTGACGTGCACGACCGCCAACGCCAAGCGGCACGGGAAAGCTTCAAAACAAATGAGGATGAATTTTTGTCCGCCAATCCGGTGTTAATTGATGATGATTTTTCCACTGAAAATTCAGTCATCGCTGCGGCGCAAGCGGAAGCCAACGCTCTGGATTCATTTTTGAAGTCTGGCCCGTACCCGCTGTACCCCGCTGAATATAATATTTGAGCTTCTGGAAAACACTGTTGTTTCGGCATAAGGGTAGATCATGGCACTACAATCAGACTCGCAAGGCTTTCTAGTTGGCGATCCTATCGACCTTGGCCGCATGCCAGGGTATTTGCGCGACATCAAAAGCGATGTGGCCGAGATCAGAAAGGCGATAGTCGGCGGCGGTCCTAACAGTACCCGGCAGCGGGCCGCGTCATCTGCCCCAGCCAATCTACCGAACCGCGATAGTCGCGGGAAATTTGTACCGAAAGCTAACGTAGCTACGCCAACAGGTGCGAGAAAAGGCGAGGCAGCTATCCAGGCATTGGCCGAATCACTTGGGGCAAGCCAGGGCGCTCAGAAACGCATAGCCGAAACTATGCGCTCGGCGGCGAAGAAAGCGGATACAACCACAAGCCGGGATAGCTCAGGCCGATTTACCAGTAATGGCGAAGGTGGCGGTAGCGATGGTAGTGGCAAGTCATCCAACGGCGCGATAGCCGCTCTAGCCAACAGATTGTCGGCCTTATCCGGCGTGGGTACCGGTATCGAGGATGTAGACCCAACGGTCAAGGCATTTCAGGAAGTGGCTGAACCTATGCGCCGAGGGCTTGAGTTTTTCGGCGTCGGCAAGGACGACAAGCAAACTGGTTGGCTGCGCAAGATTTTTTCAAAGCTGAATATTTTTCATCGCGAAAGCTCGGTCTACGATAAAGCATCGACCAAGGTACTAAAAAGCATTGATGAGAAATCGGGGCTTGGCGGCGGCGATGGCGACAGTTTTAGTGGCGGTGCGGCAGGATCATTAATTGGCCGACTGGTTCCCTGGTTGATTGGCGGACTGGCTACGGCGGGCGCCGGCATTGCATCGGTGGTTGGTGGTGCGTTTACGACAGCCTTTGCTGCGATATTCAGCCCGATAGGCGCACTGGCGGCGGCGGCGGGCGTGGCCGCGTGGGGCATATTTACCGAGGATGGCCGGAAGTTTTTCAGCGATCTTGGCGGCAAGATGGCCGAAGGCTGGAACAAGTTCACCGACTTCCTGGTGGAAAGTTCGCCAAAAACCATGGAGTTTTTGAAGAATACCGGCGAAAAAGTGGGCGCCGTTGTTGATGGCGTAAAGGCGACAGCAAGCAAGGCGTTTGCGGTAGTTGCTGAGCAAGCTAAGGATGCAGGAAGTTACCTTGTAAAAAGCTCGCCGGTCACTATGGCCGCACTTGATGAAGCCGGCAGCTACGTAAAAGGCAAATTCGACGCACTCAAAGCTGCGCTGGGATTCGGTGGCGGGGAGATAACCGGGCTTACCGATTCTCAATCTCGTGCTTTGGCCGCTGAAACCCAACGCACCGAGTCACAGGGCAACCAACGCGCAGAAAATAAATATGGCTACATCGGGAAATATCAGTTCGGCGCAGATGCTCTCGCGGATACTGGCCTGGTCGATCTGGATAGGCTGAGGGCTGCAAAAAAGGCCAGCGGCAAAGGATGGTACCAAGGTGGACAAACCGCGTTCCTGAATGATGCCAGCAACTGGAATATTGCGGGCGGAAAGGAATCGTTTTTGAGTGATTCGGCCTTGCAAGATAAAGCTTTCAACGAATACACCTCACGCAATATTGAAGCCGGCTTTCGGTCTGGCGCGCTCTCAAAAAACGCTGATGCGGCAAGAATCGCGGCATATGCCAAGGCCGCGCATTTGAAAGGCACTGGCGGGGCCAACAAGCTGTTTTTAAGGGGTATCGATAGCGTAGACGCCAACAACACAAGCGCATCGATCTATGCAAGCCACGGCTCCAAAGCCATGAATACCCTGGCCCCATTAGTCGCTCAAGCCCAAGCCAGGACTGTATCAGCACCATCAGCGCCAGTTGTAAAAATACCATCAGCCGGCCCAATTGCCGACGCACCGCAAGTTGTTCAGCCGCTCGGCAGCGGTAGCGATAATCGGGGAATGACAATAAATCTACCATCACAGGATGTTGGGCGAGATTTGTCAGACAGAGGTATCGCTCATATCGTCACTGGCGGCTTGTCTGGCTAAAGAGCAAGGTTCGACATTGTTTCTATGGGCTCACCATCAAGGTGAGCCCTCCATTCCGCAACTAATTTTTGACAAAAAGGACCATAGAATGATCGATAAAGACGAGGTGTTGCTTTCAAAACAAGTTGGTTTGCGGTTGGCTGAGGCGCGCAACGATCTGTGTAAGCTAAGCCAAGCCAAAGCCGCCCAACTGTTGGGGATCGATGCTGGCGATTTGCGGTTGATGGAGGAAGGTTTGAAGACGGTGCCGATAACGGTCGTTGTAGCCGTTGCGCGTGCATTTGACCTATCAGCCGATTGGATTCTTGGCTTGGTTGCCGATGACTGGGAACTTGACCAAGAAACAAGGCGCGAGCGTGATTTTCTCGTCGCCTTGGAGAAATTGCACCTTGAAAGCCGGGCCCAGCAAGTCGCCAAGCAGGTCGAACAGGACAGCAAGGTTGCCGCTTTGTCTGACGCTGTAGCATTGCTCGGCCAGGCTATCCAGGCGATAGATGATAGCTTCATGATTTTTTGGCAAAAGACCCAGGAGTTTGAGAGTTTTCCCGGCGGGGCACAGGTATTAAACCGTGTAGACCAGGCTATTTGTGCATCGCGCGCCGCAACATTAAGCCTTGTTCGCGCCAAAGCACTGCCGATTGAATCCCTAGCCGCCTTACCGCAGCCAAGGCCGGCGATCAGGGTTTGGACACCGGCAACCGCGCAATTGCCGCAACCAGTTCTACCCATAACCGAAAGTAAGCCGCGCACCACCCGTACACGCAGCAATCTCACCCAGTCGCCGACTGCGCTTGCGTCATAAACCAAAAACAGGAATTACAATGGCACAAAACCAACCCAAAACGCCGGAAAGTGTTGAATTAACATCCGATTGGGGCGGGCTATCACCACACTTGATAGCCTCGTTCTACCCGGTTGACCGGAACGGCATCAGGAAGAAATACAACGACAAGTATGTCGTAGTCAAAGCGGCTTTGGTCGATCCAAACATGGAGGCTAGTTTTTCATGGCAGTCGCCATTCGAACAGGCCGGACCGGAAACCAAAGCGCCAACGCTATTTGCCATGCTGCAATCCGGGGCGATACAACCAATCATTGACGCCATTCCCCTGCTCGGTGACGGGAGTACTGGTAATGCCGCTGCTACCCGGTTGCTTCAGCAGTTCGAGGGGCGAACCGGCATAACCAAGCTGAATTCAGTACAAGTGTTCAACGGCATGCCGCCTGTAAAATTCACGCTTACAGCGCTATTTCGCGCCTGGAAAGATCCAGCTAACGAAGTTGAGCGGCCATTCGATCAGTTGATGGAGTGGGCATTACCTGTGGAGTTGGCAAAAGACAGCTCATTGCTGGTTAATGCCGTCGAAAAGGTCCGTGGCGGCGACAAGGACTGGATTGAATCAGTATTGCCTTCACAGTCACCCACGCTTCTCGCCATGTCATACAAGGGGCGCACTTATGCGCCTTTGGTTATCGAGTCCATTGGTCAGCCTATTTCATCGCCTATCGATAAAACCGGTGCGTTTGTTGAGTTGGCGGTACCACTTAGCTTGGCAACGCTCACAGCGATCGACAGGCAAGATTGGAGTAGAACCTCTCTCAACAATGTCAGGTCAAAACAAAGGCGGTAAGACGCCTAAAGTTGCTCGTAGACCAGCTTATCACCATAGGGGATAAACTGGTCTAAATGAAACGCTCCAAAGCTCCACGAGCCAAGGCTGTGGCGGGTCATTGAAACCGACGACGGAAGAAAATGCCTAGGATTTATTGTTGTAACCCAATCGGACATGCTAAGCCTCAGCGTATCGCTCGCGAACGCTGTGCCTTAAGGTTTTCGGCGTACCCTATGGTTTTTTATCAGACATCTTTGCCGATTAATCATGTTAATAACAAAGGCGGATGAGAATGGCTAAATTGACCTAATCACATCAACCCAATAAAGAATTTTCGCTTCACGAATAGGATCGCATTAAAACTGATAGTGAAAGCATTCTTTACGGATTAGTCGATAAAATATCAATCAACCGTTCTGTTTGGCCTATGGCTGTTTGCTTATCTTTAATAGAAACTGTCGAGGTCAAATGATAATCAGCAGTTGTCCTTAACATCTTTAATTGTTGAAGCATGAAGCCGACTTTTCTGTCGTTGATATTCGGACTGTTTTTCAGACCAGAAATCAATTTGGCATGGACGCCACCCTCAGCTGTTCCATCGGTCTTATATACATCTAGACAAGTGTGATAAGCCGCGTAATAAGCGCGGCTAACTGAATTCCTCATTTGAATTTCGCTGTCATCTGATAAAGATTGTGCGAATTGCAAAAACGCTATTTTGTCGATCGGCATTATTTATTTCTGGTAGGCTCTGAATACCACTGTCATGTCTTTGAGATCAAGATCAGCGCGGCTAGCCAATATTTCACATAACTCAAAATTCATTTCTACTGTCGTCTCGACATCTGACGAGGTTTCAATCCATTGAAACAATTCGCGATTTTCTTCGGTATCAAGCAAAGAAAGACTGACGGTTCTTATACCGGGACCGTACTTAATACGGACAGATTCTAAAATATCGGAAAGCTTATGCAAGGTATCTGTATGGATACCGAAATTTAAAACAATCTCAGCGTTACTAACTAAATCATTCACTTGCTCTTCAAATTGAGGCAATTGCAATGGAAGTAGCGTTTGATAATGCTCGAGCACCTTATCGAATAGACCAAGATAATATGACGAATTAACTGCATCAGTAATTAGCTTCGGAGCGTGTGGGAATAAGCTTAAGCCAGTTTCGGCCCAATGTAATGCATCCTTAAGACAGCAAAGGTTATAAAGAGACGTGCAATATGATTCGTAATGCTGGACAGAACCATCCAAACGGATAGCTAATTCATGCTGTTTTTGACACTCCTCTATGTCGTTATCCAGGCATGCAATCATTCCTAGAATGTTGGCATAAGATGCATGATTGACGTTTTTCAGGGCAACAGCTTTCTTTTTTAACCCAGCTATTTCGAATTCAGAAGGTGCGACGTCCTTAATGATATATTGGCAAATCTCGTCGATTAGCTGATTTTCAATGGTATTGGGCTGCAGCGCCATTTAGGTTGTCCTTAAGCGGAACAATTTCAAACCGATCACATAACGGTCTCGGAAAAGCATTCTCATGAGCTTAGCCATTCTAAACCAGTAGATAGAATTTTTACACCGAATCAACATGAATTTTTTAGATCATCGCTGGTTAGACAATGTCCAACCAGCGATAAAACTGGTTCAGTTACAGTTTGGTTTATCAGAGAGTCCCACGATCATAAACATCCCCCGCACATCGTCCAATATCGCCTTTTCACGCTCGATGATCGGGTCGATGATGTAGGCAGTTCCTAGGGTACATTGCCGTTGCCACCATCAAAATTGATCAGACATGGAAATCCAGGTCTGACCGTATTTCACAGCGCTACACCACCGACTGGCGCGAGCTGGTCTGCGTCAGCTGCAAATAAACCTAGCGTATATCAACTCGGAAACCTCAATCAAAATCAACTTTTCAACGTGCTTAAATTTCCCAACTTCCAAGACGCGGGGAAAACATGCAGCCGGTAATCATCGACACAGAAGAAAAGCAAAAAATCGTTAAAACATTCGGTCAGCGCATGATAATTGCGCGCGAAATGTGCGGACTGAGCGGTCTGGAAGCGGCTGAGCGGCTGGGATACGCCAATTCCTCCAAGTTGAGCAAGATAGAGCATGCCAGCGATCCGCTGGCAATTCCTGCTTTTCTACCATACAAAGCGTCTATTGTGTATCAGGTCAGCCTTGATTTTCTTTTTGCCTTGTCGGACGACTGGCAGCGCGACCCACTAATTTCCCAACAATGCCAAATTCAAAGGGCTCTCGAACAAGTCAGCGCCGAAGAGAACAACGCTATCCGGAATCTGTTTGATCAGCTGTCGGTGGTCGAACAGGCGGCAGAGGTCGCCTTCAACCGATTCGGCGAAATCAAGAAGATCGTCAACCGCTTCCGCGAAATCAATCCGGAATTCGATGAGCTGAAACTGGGGGCAAAACTGCTCAGAGTGGTCGATGAAGCGAGTTCGGAAGTCGCGGCAATTGGGCGAAAATTGGCGGGGTATCATGCATCAACCCAATCCAAAACGTAGTTTCTTCAGCCCCTAAAGGGTAAACCCTATGCCAAATACCAAAAAACACGCTGGTGGTCGGCCCACCGCGTTAAAGCCGGAGTTCATTGACCAGGCTTACAACTATTGCCTGCTTGGCGCCACCGATGCGCAGCTGGCCGGATTTTTCGGTGTGAGCGAGAAGACGATCAACACCTGGAAAAAGCAGGCCCCGGAGTTTGCCGATTCCCTCAAGCGCGGCAAAATGCTTGCCGACGCTCAGGTTGCCAATTCATTGTTCCAGCGCGCGACCGGTTACAGCTGCCCTGAAACCAAAGTAAACATTGCAGATGGTCGGGTCATTTTGACCGATATAACGAAGCATCACTCGCCAGATACAACAGCGGCGATATTCTGGCTGAAAAACCGTCAGCCCGATAAGTGGCGCGATAAGGTTGAGGTCAACGGTTCACTGAAGCTGGACAAAGAAACACTGGATATGATCGAAACTCAATTCGTCACCAAAATGGCGGCTGCACATGAACGCCAAAAAGCGGTGTTGGCTGAACGTGAGGCAAGGCCCGAAGCAGAGTAATCAGGCTTATGGCGAAGGCTTCCATCTTCCAAGATCCCAGGTACCTCGAATTCGTTGAACGCTTTCACGCCGACCCGCTACGTTTTGCGGTCAGCGTTTGCGGCATGTCGCCATCGTTCGACCAGGAAGACCTGCTTTTCGCTATTTCCCCGCCCAATGCCAAGGTGTCGGTGGTGTCAGGCACCTCTACCGGCAAGACGGCGGCATTTGGACGGATAGCCTTATGGCACCTGCTGTGTCATCCGGTCGCGGTGTATGAGGGCAAGGTCGAAATCGGCTCGAACACCTACATCGGAGCCCCAAGGATAAATCAGGTAGCCGACGGTGTTTGGAAAGAGATGAACGACGTTTATCTCGCCATCGCCAACGGGCCGTATGGCTGGATAAACGACTACTACGAGATTACCAAAACCCGAGTAGCGGTCAAAGGCTTTGAAGACCAGTGGTTTATCACCCAGGTTGCCATGCAACAAGGTCAAGCCATTGGCGTGGCCGGCAAGCACCGGTACTGGCAGCTGATCATCATCGACGAGGCGGCTGGCGTATCGGATGACCACTTCGACGTTATCGATGGTACCCAAACCCAGGGCGGCAACCGCACGTTGATGGCATCCCAAGGGGTGCGCAACGCCGGCAGATTTTATGAATCGCACCACAACCTATCGCGCGACAATGGTGGTTCGTGGATTTCGTTGCGCTTTAGTTCCGAGCGGTCGCCATTT